>NZ_CP117969.2:2058902-2410305 GCF_028743515.2 Imtechella halotolerans
TTACAGTACTCTCAAAACCTGAACCTGCCATATCAAAGATATCCCGTTCATTCCTTTCCTTCTCTATAACAGTTTTACCCAACATAAAGGAGCTAATATGTGATAAATGAGACACATAAGCAATATGTCTATCATGAGATTTCGGATCCATATATCTTATACGCATCCCTATATCACTAAAAATTTTCAAAGCACGCTCTTGAAGCTTAAAGGCCGTCTTCTCCACCTCACATATAATATTAGTCTTTCCTGCATACAGTCCCACATGTGCTGCCGAAGGGCCTGAAAACTCAGTCCCAGCTATAGGATGAGCTGCTAAAAAATTTCTCCTTTTGGGGTGGTTAACTAACAATTCACAAAGTGGTGCTTTCGTAGAACCTGTATCAATAACAACGGCATCTTCGTGAACAGCATCTAGGACTCTTGGCACGACCTCATTTGCAGCATTAACAGGAATTGAAATTACAACCACATCTGCCAGCGATAAATTTTCATAACTACTTTTCTGATCAATCACACCAAGCTCCATAGCTTCTTGCAAATGGCTCTCATTAATATCAATACCATGTATGATAACATTTGAGTTTAATTCCTTAAGATCCAAGGCAAACGACCCTCCAATTAATCCAACTCCTACTACAAATACATTCATCTTAATATCTAATTAAATCTGCTTAAAGCTTCCATTATTTTTTCCTCTGACACACATAATGAAAAACGTATATAACCTTCTCCATTACTTCCAAAAATAGTTCCAGGTGTTAAAAACACGTATTTTTCTACTAGTAAATTGTCTATAAATTTTTCAGCGGAGGTTATTCCTAAAGGAAGTTTTGCCCAAACAAATAACCCTATAGCGTTAGTATCATAAGTACAACCTAATTTTTCCGCCAATTTATAAATAGCCTTACGTCTTTTGTCATATACCTCGTTAAGTTCTTGGAACCAGTGATTAGAACTCCTTAATGCTACTATGGCTCCTCTTTGTAATGGGTAAAACATTCCACTATCCATGTTACTTTTAACCTTTAGTACAGCATCGATAAGATTTGCTTTTCCGACAATCATTCCAATACGCCATCCTGCCATATTAAATGTCTTACTTAACGAATTCAATTCCAGTACATCATCATTTTTACCAGCCATTTGCAACAAACTTAATTGTTCATCATTCAATACAAAACTGTAAGGATTATCATTAATTAAAAGAATTTTATGTCTTCTAGCAAATGCTAATAACCTTTCAAAATCTTCTTTTGTTGCTTTTGCTCCTGTGGGCATATGGGGATATGACAGCCACATCATCTTTACATTAGTTAAATCTTCCTTTTCCAGAGAATTCAAATCGGGAAACCAATTATTTTCTGATTTCAAATCATAAAATATTGGCTCTGCCTCTACTAATCTGGTAACCGAGGTATAGGTGGGGTATCCAGGATTTGGAACCAACACTTTATCTCCTTTGTTTAAAAAGGCCATACTTATGTGCATAATTCCTTCTTTAGACCCCATAAGAGGTAAAATTTCTGTATCCGCTTCTAAGCTAACAGCAAAATGCTCTTTATAAAATTGAGCCATTGCAACTCGGAGCTCAGGCAAGCCCTGATAACTCTGATACTGATGTGCCATGGGCTCCAATGCAGCCTTTTGCATAGCAGAAATAACCTCAGAATGAGGTGCCAAGTCAGGGCTTCCAATTCCCATATTAATTACAGGTTTACCCTTTGCTATCATTTCCCGTACTTCTCTTAGTTTTCTGGAAAAGTAATATTCCTCAATTGTATTTAAACGTTGTGCCACTCTCATAATACACGTGCATTTCTATATTCTCCCAAGATTTTAAAATGATCAGCCATAATCGTCAAAAGTTTGGCAGCCTTTTCATAATCTTCATACTTATCAAATGTAACATCCACAAAAAATGCATATTTCCATGGAGTCTCTATTTTTGGCAAAGATTGAATTTTGGTAAGATTTAACCTGCAATCACTCATGACATTTAGTACCGTTGCAAGACTACCTCTTTTATGATCCAATTCAAATTTCAGCGAAGCTTTATTAATTTCATCTTTTGACAAAACTGAATTTTGAGTTTTTACAATAACGAAACGAGTAGAATTATTATTAATCGTTTGTATTTCAGAGGCTAAAACACTTAACTGATACAATTCCGCAGCAGTTTTACTTGCAATGGCTGCAATACCCATAAGTTGCTTTTCACTAATACGTTTTGCAGTTTCTGCTGTATCCGCATCTTCCACTAATTTAATATGAGGATATTTTCTAAAAAACTCTTTGCATTGTAACAGTGCCATAGGGTGTGAATGTACTTCCAGAATATCAGAAATGGTTTGACCCGGAAGAGCCATCAAATTATGATGTATCTGTAAATAATGTTCCCCTATAATATGCAGCTCATTTTTATCAATCAAAGCATAATTTGGTATAATTGATCCCGCAATAGAATTCTCAATAGCCATTACTCCTTGAAAAGCATCTTTTTTTAATAGACCATCAACAAGGTTATCAAAAGTCATGCACTCAATTAATGTAATATCTTTACCAAAATACTCCTGAGCTACTTGGTGATGGAAGGACCCTTTAATACCTTGAATTGCAATTTTTGTTTCCATAAATAAAATTAGTACAAAAAAAAAGTCCCGAAAACTCGGGACCTTATATAATATATTGTATTAACCTACAACTACCTACAACAGTCCCTGTTCTCTTCTAAAATAGAAGAAAAAATAAAAACCGTTCCAGAAATAAGTTGTTGCTAACATTTAATTTTCGTAATTCTTGGTGCTAAATTAATTTATTTTTAGAATAATCAAACACCAAATCTTCTTTTTTTCGATTTCTTACGATTTATTTTAAATATAAGACCATTTTAACACAATTAGCCTCTCAAATGTGCAAAAAATAACAAATAATGGATACATTCCTTAAGCGGTTTTTTTGAAAAACTTTTATGTATTTTTGAACAAATTCTGCACTTATGTCTATTGAAGTCATTCAACTTACAAAGCAATATGGCCAACAAATTGCCGTAAACAACATTTCTTTTACCATCCCTAAAGGTGAAATCGTAGGTTTCCTAGGTCCAAATGGTGCGGGAAAGAGTACTACAATGAAAATGCTAACATCTTTCCTAAATCCAACATCTGGTTCACTAAAAGTTAATGGGTATGATGTTTTAAAGCAACCTCTAGCGGTCAAGGGGAGTATTGGTTATCTGCCAGAGCACAACCCATTGTATCCTGAAATGTATGTAAGAGAATTTCTTTCTTTCCAAGCATCTATATATAATACTCCAAAATCACGTATAAAAGATGTTATTGCCCTAACCGGACTACTTCCAGAAGCTTCTAAAAAAATTGGACAACTTTCTAAAGGATATAGACAGCGTGTCGGACTTGCTGCAGCCTTACTGCACAATCCAGATGTGCTAATTCTAGACGAACCAACAACTGGATTGGATCCTAATCAGTTATTAGAAATAAGGCACCTAATAAAAGAAGTAGGAAAAGAAAAAACGGTATTACTTTCTACACACATCATGCAGGAAGTGAGTGCGATATGTGATCGCGTAATTATCATCAACAAAGGAACTATTGTAGCAGATAAAAGGTTAAACGAACTCCAACAAAACAAGGAACAACTTATTGAAGTTGCTTTTGATTATAAAGTAGAAGAACAAATATTCTATAAAGCATTTCAAACTCTTACTAAGGTAGTATGCATACACGACACTTTATATGAACTTTCATTTTCTTCAGAAAAGGATATGAGACCGTCAGTATTTGACTTTGCGCATGATAACGATTTAAAAATCATCCAGCTTCATCACAAAAATAAAGACTTAGAGAGTCTATTTAGAGAACTTACTGTTTAATTCTCTTACTTCCTTCTTACATTATTTAAAGTATTCTCCTTTTCAGAATTCTTAGTGCCAGGTAGGAACTTGGCGCCCTCTATTACATAATCTATAATTCGATTTAGTTGGATGTCAACATTAGGATTTGTCACATTAAGCAATAGGGCAAATACCAACTCCTCTTCTGGATACACAAAAAAATAAGCATACCCACCTATTCCATTACCAACATGACCATAATATGGTCTTAAATTCCAGTCCTCACTTGACTGAAACCCTATTCCATACCCCGTATCTTCTCCATTTATCTGCTGAGATGTAAGGAGATCTTCTTGAATCTCTTTTGATAAAAAATTGCCGGCTAATAAAGCATTCCCCAATTTGGCAATATCATCCGAGGTAGAAAGATACCCTCCGCCAGCCAATTTATAATAATTATGCACCGGTCTTGCTATACGGAACCCCTTCTTTCCTGTACGGGTATAAAAAACAGCCGTATGCAACGTAGAATCAGCCTTATCAGGATATGTATTATACATACCTAATGGTTCAAGAACATTAAGCTTCATAAATTCTTCATGTGAAATACCACTAGCTTCTTGCATGGCCAATGAAAGTAAATTCCAATTATAACTATTATAAGAGAATTTAGTGCCGGGTTGAAATAATAACGAATCATCTTCGAATAATGCCACTCCTTCCCGTATAGAAAGAGGTTTATTATTCATAAACTCACTCCCTTTATAATTACGAATCCCCGCTAAATGCCCTCCAAGTTGTTTCAATGTAAAATCATAATTCTTTCTTGGAAAATAAGGTACATATTCATGTATGGATTCATTGATATTAACAAGATTCATTTCCATCATTTTACCTAAACCTACTGCAGATAAAGATTTAGAAACACTAGCAATCCTAAAAAGGGTGTGTTTTGCATCAATTGGCTCCTTTGTTTCTATATCAGACAAACCATATCCCTGTTGCCAAATAGTTGTTCCTGCTTTTGAAATTGTCAAAGACATCCCTGGGATAACTTGACTATCCAGCATAGATATGATGATTTTTTCTGCCTCAACTTTCGCCTCCTTAAAAGAAGTCACCTTAGGCTTTTCTAGAAAAACATCATATTCCTTTTGTCCAAATAAAGACTGAATAAATGCTAAAAATCCAAACACTAGCAAAGAGTATTTTCTGTTCATTAATCTCTAAAAATTAAACGTCCTGTATAAGCTTCTTCTACTTCTACTACTGGAGGTCTATTAACGGCTATTACATCACCTGTGCTCCTAATATAACCTTTTAGACTTTGTACCGGATGAACAATCATATCATTACTACTACGATGAGCTACTTTGACATGCTGAGCAATAAGATCCGCCCCTTCAAATCTTCCATCACTAATGGTAAAGGTTAACGACAATTCATTCGTTTTTCCTGATATTCTAGCGAATGCATATTTATTAAACAGGAGTGACAATTTACCTGTATCCACTTGCATCTGAAATCCTGCAATACGTAATGTTTCATATCCTCCTGTTGACAATAACTCCAACAAAGGATATGCCAATACCCCCTCAGAATGTACATCAAATTGAGAAGCGTTGTGTATTTTGGTAATATTAGATGCAGTAACGTAGATTTTTGTGGTTCCATATTCTCTCACAAAATTGCAATCATTAAAATCATTAAGAATCAATTCTCCATTTTCTACTAGAACCTCCACATCATTTAAAAGGTTTTTACCAGTTTCTACTACTACCTTATTCTCAGAACCTTGACGCACAATAAGTGTAACATTCTTATTCACTCGAATAGATGTAAAATCAGAAACAGGAACCTCCTGTTGAATGATATGTCCTGCAGTTTGAAAACAATCATTTACCGATTCAGTATTACAACTTACCATTATTAAAAGACACACCAATAATGCTTTTATATTTTTCATATAAATTTTCTTGATTTTCTAAAATTAGCTCATGTTCCTTTTAGTTATTTACAAGCGTACTCCAACACCGACCTCAACAGCCTCGGCCCTAGCAGCATGAGATTTTAGAGTGGCCGATGCAAAAATCTTTGGAGTTATGTAATACTTCAGTCCCCCTCTAAAATAATGCATAGTTTCAAACTTAGATTCATTAAATAAATAATAACCTAATTGAGTTTCAAACGACAGCCTGTTTATAAAAAGTTCGTGCCCCAAAAAGGCTCCAACACGACGATAATCTTCAGTTCCATCATATTTTGGAGAAGGATATGCGATATTCCTATGTCGAATAAAATCTATCAAAAAATTTGAAAAAAATGCATCAACCCCTATTTGAAGAGCACTCTTTTTGCTTAGTCGCTTATCTGCATAGGCTGAGAAAACATAAAATGGGTGTTGTCCACTTCCTATCACATCACTTTCATTTACCCCACTTCTAAAAGCTAAATTTAACTTTATCGGCTCTGTATATTTCTCAAAACTAACCGTCCTTTGATACGTCGGCTTTTCAGATTCTATGTTATAATTGACACCAAAATTTAAAGCCATCGTATTGGTACTCCCATTTGGGGCCTTAACATTGGCGTTAGAATAATGAATCATTGAGACACCTACTTGCAGTCCTAATCGGTCTATTATATTTTCTCTTTTATAATTCATCATCACAAAAGTGGAACTTAAAAGTCTACTCCCGTATACCTGATTACGTTGGTTATCTTCTTTATCATAAGGATTCGTATTATAAGCCACACCTTGACCAATACGAAGCATTACGTTTCTTTTCAAAAAGTAAAAATTATAATGTCCATATAGACCAATATTTTTACCTAGAAAGCCATTACGCATATCCTGAAAGATGAATGTACCTCCATACTCAGGGTAACCATAATACTGTTCCCAATCCTCATAGCCATATGTTTGTTTATTCCAACTAACAATAGAGCCATAAGGGTGGCTTGTTATTAAGTGAGAAATCGAAATGGAATGTTCAGCAATGTTTCCATAAAAATTGGAAACTTCGATATTAGAAGTATGTGTCTTTTCTTGAGAAAAGACACATACTATCAAAAAATTGAAACAGGCAAATAGTATTCTTTTCATGGGTAAAATTACCCTGCAAAAGTAAGTTTATTTTTAGAATACTGCCTGTGCTATAGATCTAATGTTTTCTGACTTACCCATAGAATAATAATGCAGCACAGGAACTCCTGCTTCTTTAAGTTCTTTAGACTGCTTAATAGCCCATTCTACTCCTACTTGTCGTACCTCTGAATTGGTTTTACATTTCTCAACTTCATGCACCAAAATTTCAGGCAAATCTATTTTAAAGACCTGAGGCAGTAATTGTAAATGTTTTTTCACAGCTATAGGTTTAATCCCGGGAATAATGGGGACAGTAATACCTATCTCCCTTGCCTTTTCAACAAACTCAAAAAATCGATTATTATCAAAAAACATCTGTGTCACAACGTAATGTGCTCCTGCGTCAACCTTTTCTTTTAACCTTCGTAAATCACTTTGCAAAGAAGGGGCCTCCATGTGTTTTTCAGGGTAACCGGCAACACCTATACAAAAATTAGAATAGTTATCAGTTTCTATAACATCATGAAGATACTTACCTTTATTCAGGTCTGCAATTTGACTTACAAGTTCAGTAGCAAAGGCATGCCCTCCTATTGTGGGTTCAAAATATCGCTCCTCCTTCATTGCATCACCTCGTAATGCCATAACGTTGTCAATTCCTAGATAATGACAATCAACCAGCATATATTCTGTCTCTTCTTTTGTAAATCCTCCACATAAAACATGAGGTATGGCATCTACGTTGTATTTGTGCTTAATTGAAGCACAAATACCCACAGTACCCGGACGCATACGTGTCAACTTTTTATCCAGCAATCCCCCTTTATCAAGATAAATGTACTCTTCACGTGAAGTAGTAACATCAATAAAGGGAGGTTTAAATTCCATCAAAGGATCTATATTATCATATAATTCTTTAATACTTTTCCCCTTTTGTGGAGGAATAATCTCAAATGAAAATAATGTCTCTCCTTTTGCTTTCCCAATGTGATCAGTAACTTTCATGTACTCTATATAAACTTTTTATTCTTTATTCAATAGCCAAATTCGGGCCTAACCATTTAGCAGCCTCTTCATCCGTAATTCCTCTCCTATTGGCATAATCTGACACTTGATCCATTTTTATTTTACCCAAACCAAAGTATTTACTATCCGGATGAGCAAAATAATATCCAGAAACAGAAGAGGCTGGCCACATAGCTAAACTCTCTGTTAAAGTAACTCCTATACGATTTTCTACATCTAAAAGTTCCCATATTGTTTTTTTCTCCAAATGGTCTGGACAGGCCGGATAACCAGGAGCCGGTCGTATTCCTTGATACACCTCCTTAATTAGAGACTCATTACTAAGTTCTTCTTTAGCAGCATATCCCCAATATTCTTTTCGCACCTTTAGATGCAAATATTCCGCAAAAGCTTCTGCCAATCGATCACCAAGTGCCTTTACCATAATTGCATTATAATCATCCATTTGGCTGGCATAACCTTCTGATTTTTCATCAACCCCAAATCCTGTTGTGACACAAAAACACCCCATATAATCCTTAATCCCAGACCCTTCAGGTGCAATAAAATCTGCTAGGGCAATATTAGGAGCTCCTGCAGTTTTTTGTGACTGTTGACGTAGTGTCAAAAATTTACCCAACCTTTTCCCTTGTGAATCTTTAAGCACGATATCATCATAATCTACTTGATTAGCTTGAAAAAGCCCCACAACACCTTTTGCTGTAAACCACTTTTCTTCAATAATGGTTCGGAGCATTTTTTGTGCATCTTCAAAAAGGGAGATCGCCTGGTTACCTACAATTTCATCCTCTAATATTGCGGGATATTTACCAAACAATTGCCATGACTGAAAAAATGGAGTCCAATCTATATAAGGAACCAATTCAGACAATTCAACCTCCACTTTCTCAACTCCAATTTTACTAGGTTTTACGGGTTGATAATTTTTCCAATCAATTCTAAATTTATTTTCACGAGCATCTCCTATGCTATGATATTTTTTATCTCTACTGCGATTTAAATACCCTTCCCTAAGTTTATCATATTCAGCTTTTAAGGATTGTGCATATGTTGCCTTTGTATCCGGTTGAAGCAAATTACTAGCCACTGTTACCGCTCTAGATGCATCATTCACATGTACTACCGTTTCTTTGTATTCAGGTGCAATTTTCACAGCAGTGTGAGCCCTTGAAGTAGTAGCTCCACCAATCATTACCGGAATTTTAATTTGTAGACGATCTAACTCTTTAGTCAAATAAACCATTTCATCCAGTGAAGGAGTAATAAGTCCGCTAAGCCCAATAATATCTACGTTTTCTCTTTGCGCTGTTTCAATGATTTTCTCTGGTGGTACCATAACTCCCAAATCAATAATTTCGAAATTATTACAAGCAAGAACAACAGCCACAATATTTTTCCCAATATCATGAACATCGCCCTTCACAGTAGCCATTAATACCTTTCCAGCGGATCTTGAGGCACCAGATTTACTGGCTTCTATATATGGTAGAAGATAAGCTACAGCTTTTTTCATTACTCTAGCAGATTTTACCACCTGAGGTAAAAACATTTTCCCACTTCCAAATAAGTCCCCAACAACGTTCATACCATTCATCAAGTGATTTTCTATAACCTCAATAGGTTTATCTACTTGCTGACGAGCTTCTTCAACATCGATTTCAATAAACTCATCTATCCCTTTAACTAACGCATGTGTTAAACGTTCTTGTAGACTAGCACTACGCCACTGTTGTGCTTGCTTTTCATTGACCTTACCTTCTCCTTTAACACTTTCAGCATACTCCAGTAAACGTTCCGTAGCATCCTCTCTTCTATCAAGCAATACATCCTCAACATATACCAATAGCTCTTTATCAATTTCATCATAAACCTCTAACATTTCTGGATTTACAATTCCCATTGTCATTCCATGGCCAATGGCATGAAATAAAAAAGCAGCGTTAATAGCCTCACGGACAGTGTCATTACCTCTAAAGGAAAAAGAAACATTACTAACACCACCACTAACGTGTGCATATGGCAGATTTTCTCGTATCCATTTTGTCGCTAAAAAGAAATCTAAAGCATTTCGGCGATGTTCTTCCATACCGGTGGCAACAGGGAAAATATTCGGATCAAAAATAATGTCTTCTGGAGGAAATTGTACTTTTTCCACTAAAACCCGATAGGAACGTTCACATATTTCTATTCTTCTATTTAATGTATCAGCCTGCCCTTCTTCATCAAATGCCATAACAATTACCGCAGCACCATAACGTTTAATTTGCTTGGCCTGCTCAATAAATTTGGCTTCACCTTCTTTTAAACTAATAGAGTTTACTACACTCTTACCCTGTACTACTCGTAACCCTGCTTCTATAATCTCCCATTTAGAACTATCTATCATAATAGGTACACGTGCAATATCAGGTTCAGCAGCAATTAAATTCAGGAACCTCACCATCGCTTTTTCGCCATCAAGCATTCCTTCATCCATGTTGATATCTATAATCTGGGCTCCTCCTTCCACTTGAGCCCTTGCTACTTCAAGTGCCTCTTCATATTTATCTTCCTTGATAAGCCTTAAAAACTTTCTAGATCCTGTTACATTAGTCCTTTCACCTACATTCACAAAGTTAGTTTGTGAAGTAACAACTAATGGTTCAAGCCCTGAGAGTTTTAAATATCGTTCTTGTTCTTTCATTTTAACAAAAATCTACTTTACATTATAATTTTCTTGGAGTATAGGTGGCTGCCAATTCAGCTATTAACCTGATATGATCAGGATTGGTCCCACAGCATCCTCCAATTATATTGATCATGTTTTCATCCAAATATTCCTTAATCTGAGCACTCATTTCTTCAGGTGTCTCATCATATTCCCCAAAGGCATTAGGAAGTCCAGCATTTGGATGAGCAGACACATAAAACTGCGTATCATTTGCCAAACGTTTCAAATATGGTTTTAACATATTTGCCCCCAAAGCACAGTTAAACCCTATACTTAATAGCGGAATATGTGAAATAGAAATTAGAAAGGCTTCTACAGTTTGCCCTGACAGTGTTCGGCCAGAAGCGTCTGTAATTGTACCACTCACCATTATTGGCACTTCAATACCTCGCTCTTCTTTGACCTCCTCAATTGCATAAATAGCAGCCTTTGCATTTAATGTATCAAAAACAGTTTCAACTAATAAAATATCAGCCCCACCATCAAGCAATGCTTCAACCTGCTGTCGATAAGCGACTCTTAAATCTTCAAAAGTTACAGCTCTAAATCCAGGGTCATTGACATCTGGACTCATACTCGCAGTACGATTAGTAGGCCCTATAGATCCTGCCACAAAACGAGGCTTATCAGGATTACTTGCCGTAAATTCATCAGCAATCTCTCTTGCAATTCTAGCAGACTCAAAATTTAGTTCATACACTAAAGACTCCATATGATAATCAGCCATTCCAATAGTGGTAGAAGAAAATGTATTTGTCTCTACAATATCTGCTCCTGCCTCAAGATATTTTCTATGAATATCTCCAATTGCTTGGGGCTGAGTGAGTGAGAGCAAATCATTGTTTCCTTTCAGCGGATGAGGAAAATCCTTAAAACGTTCTCCCCTAAAGTCCTCTTCAGTAAACTTATAGCGTTGTAACATGGTTCCCATAGCACCATCTAACACTAATATTCGCTCTTGAAGTAATTTATTAATAGTTATTTTTCCTGTTGTCCTAGTTTCTATACTCATAAACTTCAAATAATCCTTACACTAAACATTCTTATAGTCGCGAAACCATATTGGTATACGTTTGTTTATTGAAAAATGTGTGTTATCTGAAAGAGGAATACTAGGTGAAGTATTGGGTTGTTATCTATCCACTATAGTGGTAGAATGTAGCACCTTCTCCAAAGGAGGGTTGCTAAGGCTTCAACGGGTCTATTCCCTCTGCCTTTCGTGATAACTCTCATAATGCAATGAACTGGGTGCAAAAGTAAGGCATTTGCATGGAATTCCCCAACTGCAAATGCCTTAAATTAATTTTTGTACCATTTTAGTCTCTAAAGGATACTTTTTATAACTTCTTTTTTAGCTACTTTAGTTGTCCCATCAAAGCCTTGAATACCTCCCACTGTTGTATATTTTAATACAAACTTTTTATCAGGATTAATTCGTTGATATGCACTTTGACACATAAGGGCTGCCTCATGAAAACCACACAAAATGAGTTTTAATTTTCCTGGATAAGTATTTACATCCCCAATGGCATATATTCCTGGAATATTTGTTTGATAGTCCAATGTGTTATCAACCTTAATGGCATTCTTCTCAATTTCCAATCCCCAATCCCCGATAGGCCCCAGTTTAGGAGATAGACCAAAAAGTGGGATAAAATAATCCGTTTCCAAAGTTTGTTGATCTCCATTATTTTTAGTAATTCGAACCGCTTGCAATTGCTGTTCTCCAAACAGATCCGTAACTTCAGCTTCTGTTAATAGATTCACTTTTCCCCTTTGAGTAAGCTCAGCAACCTTTTCCACAGAATCTAAAGCTCCCCTAAATTCATTCCTACGATGTACTAGAGTAACCTGTGAAGCTACATCAGCTAGAAAAATAGTCCAATCTAAAGCTGAATCACCTCCTCCAGCAATAATAATTTTCTTGTCTCTATAGTGTTCAGGATTTTTCACAAAATAATCAACCCCTTTTTCCTCAAACTCAACAATCCCATCTATTGTAGGTTTACGTGGCTCAAAACTTCCTAGCCCCCCTGCAATAGCAACAACCGGAGCTTGATGTCTGGTACCTTTATTTGTGGTTACTACGAAACTTCCATCTAATTGTTTCTCTATGGTTTCGGCACGTTCCGCCAAAGTGAAACCAGGTTTAAATGGCCTAATCTGTTCTAAAAGATTACTTACAAGGTCTCCAGCCAATACTTCAGGAAATCCTGGAATATCATAAATTGGTTTCTTAGGATAAAGCTCAGCACATTGTCCACCAGGCTGTGGTAATGCATCAATAAGATGACATTTTAGCTTGAGTAAGCCTGCTTCAAAAACGGTAAACAGGCCTGTAGGACCAGCGCCTATAATTAGAATATCTGTTTTTATCATACTCTAGATTCTATTTAGTAATTAAACTTTTTGTTAATGCATTAAGGTGAACAACTTTTTGATGAAAACTATCTTTTAAACTACTTCGATAATCATTAAGATTTTCTACCAACTCGTCTATTTCATCTGGTAAAAATTCTTCAAAAAATTGTCGTAATCGCTTAGCAGTTGTCGGGGATTTACCGTTGGTAGATATTGCAATCTTAACGTTTCCTTTGGTAACAATTCCTCCCATATAAAAATCGCAATAGGAAGGATTATCTGCAAGATTGACTAAAATATTATGGGATTTACAATGAAAATACACGCTTTTATTAACACATTCCATATTGGTAGCCACTATCACCAAATGAACATCCATAATATCTGAAACATCGTAGGCCTTCGTGATAAGTGTCACATTTTTGTCTTTAGACAATAATTTAATTTCATCCTTAAAATCTAGAGCGACAACTTTGACCTGGGATTCTGGACTTGATTTCAATAAAAATTGCAACTTTTCTAAGGCCACATTACCACCACCTACAATGAGTATCTTCAACTTCTTTACCTTGAGAAAAATGGGATATAATCCATTCTGTTTATTTTCCATGAATTCATTATGTATTTTTAATTTGCCATTTGAATTTGTTGATTTACTCTCAGTTGAATCAAAATATCTCTATGAGAGACTACTGATCCGATCACTATAATAGCTGGATTGGATAATTTTTCTCTTTCCACAACTGCCAGTATTGAATCTACTGTTCCAACTCCTATCTTTTCATGAATTGTAGTACCATCTTGAATAATGGCGACAGGAGTACTATGTCTTCCAAATCTCCGAAAAACTCTAACAATTTCTTTCAACTTACCCATTCCCATTAGGATTACTACAGTAGCTGAGGATTGCGCAGCCAATATCAAATCCTTTGATGGTTGGTGTTCTCTATTTGTTCCTGTTATCACCCAAAAACTTTCCGAACTTCCTCTTTTGGTCATAGGGATGTTTTGACATCCAGATACAGCTAAAGCTGCAGATATACCTGGAATGTAAACTGTTTCAAGTCCTTTCAATGCTGCATATTCCATTTCCTCTGCGCCTCTCCCAAATACAAAAGGATCTCCTCCCTTTAAACGTACCACATGACCTTTCAATAAAGCTTGACTAACAATCAATTCATTTATCTGTTCTTGTGCATACACATAACAACCCTTTCTCTTTCCGACAAATATTTTGTCAGCCTTTGTTGCATATGACAACAAAGAAGTATCTATCAAAGCATCATATAGGACCACATCGGCATCAGCTAGGGCCATTGCACCTTTAATTGTTAGTAAATCCGGATCTCCAGGTCCAGCTCCCAACACCGTAAGTTTGGGCTTTCTATTTTGCATTTGACAACTGATTTTCTCTATAAGATTCAATTACTTTCAAAAAGGCTTGAGATTCTGCCAAGTATTGTTGAGCAAATTTCTCCGTTGGATTATTTTTATTTATTTGATAAACCGTTTCTTCAAAGGAACCATCCCATTCAATTTTACCTGTGCTTATAAAGGCTTCATCAAACTGCTTTATAATTCCTGCCTGAGTATTTGTTTTCAAATTATTGGCTAATAAGATTGCCTTTGCAGTATTTACAAACGCACTGTATGAATAATATATACCATCACTCCAAGCACTAGCACTTAAGGCACCAACGGCATTATCTAATTTTTCTTTACTCTCATATAAAAGAGTTTGCACCAAGTCGATTACTACTCCAGCACATTCCCCAACTCCTACAGCTTGTACATATTCCTTATTATGCCCCCAATCAATAAAATCATCGTTAGAAAGATTATCTGTTGGGGATAAATGCTTTAATAAATCATAGAAATAATGTTCTCCTCGATCTTGATAATAGACATCATACTCTTGTCCGCCACCATTATTGTCGTAATCATTAAGTATGATACGTAAGGCTTCAGGGCCTCTTTTACTTGGAATTTTTATGACCTTATCAGCAAACCTACCCTGTCCATCTCCGATAACACTTCCACCTAACAAAACTTGTAATGCAGGTGCGACTAATTTGTTTGGTGTCCTAACAGACATACCTTGAAAACCAATATGCGCCATATTGTGTTGACCACAAGCATTCATGCATCCACTTATCTTTATTGTAAGGGATTGACGAGTCAAGTACTGAGGATATTCCTCATAAAGTACTTTCTCTAAAGCAGAGGCAATTCCAGTACTGCTAGCTATACCTAAATTACATGTGTCAGTCCCAGGACAGGCGGTAATATCGGCTAAGGAATTATAGCCTATTTCTGTAAACTGTAATTGCTTTAATTCATTATATAATTCAGGTAGGTGTTCTATTTGGATATTACGTAACAATATATTTTGTCTCAAGGTAAATCGCATTTCGTTACTCCCATATCGTTGAATAATACTTGCCAATGATCGTGCCTTCTCAGTTCTAAAATTTCCTAAAGTAACCTTAATCCCTACTGCAACAAATCCCATTTGCTTTTGTTCAAACACACTAGTAAGCTTCCAAAGATTATATGATTTATCAGTACAAACTGCCTCATTATAATCCGTAATTTTCTTCTTTTCGAGCATAATCTCCTGTGGAATATTGATGCAATACTCCTGATGGGACAATGCTTTTTGTTCTTCATTAATTAATCGTACAAACTCCTTAAGTCCAACATCAGCTATTAAAAACTTCATCCGAGCTTTCATTCGGCGTGATCGTTCTCCATAACGATCAAAAACCCGCAATACACTCTCTGTTACCGCAATTATTTTTTCTTCTGGTAAAAAATTATAAAGTACATCCGCATGACGTGGTTGTGATCCTAATCCACCACCAAGCATGACCTTAAAACCTCGCTTACCATCTTTGAGTTTAGGAATAAAACCTAAATCATGCAAATAGCTTAATGCCGTATCCTTATCGGTAGCAGAAAACGAAATTTTAATTTTCCGTCCCATTTCCTGGCATATAGGGTTACGCAAGAAAAATTGAAAAACAGCATGTGCATATGGTGTTACATCAAACGGTTCCAATGGATCAATCCCTGCAGTTTCACTGGCAGTTACATTACGTACTGTATTGCCACATGCTTCACGTAAAGTAATATCGTCTTTTGCCAATTTGGCCCAAAGTTCAGGTGTCTTATCCAAGTTCACGTAGTGTATCTGAATATCTTGTCTTGTTGTAATATGAAGTACACCATTAGAGTATTCATCAGCAACATCAGCAATGCGAATTAATTGTTCACCTGTTACTTTCCCATAAGGAAGCTTAATACGAATCATTTGTACTCCAGGTTGTCGTTGTCCATAAATTCCTCGCGCTAATCGAAGACTTCTAAAACGTTCCTCATCTACTTTACCTTCTTGAAAAAGATGAATCTTCTTCTCAAGATCTATTATCTCCTTTTGAACTAATGGGTTTTCTAATTCTGTTCTAAAACTTTGCATTTTTTCTTTTTCGATATAAATTTCCCATGCCGATTCCTTTTTTAAGGTCAGCATAAAAATGATTCTAAACTAAATTCGTTTACAAATGAATACCGCATTCGCGGTTGGCTAGGACTTTCGTGGGATCGTAATAATGAGATTCATCAGGTAAGTGATGCGCTTTTATATAGCCTTTGACCTCCGACTCTTTCCAATAATAAAATGGACTAACTTTAAGAATTCCATCTTTAGACACACTCAAAACATCTAGCGTATTCCTATGTTCGGTTTGGCCTTTACGCAAATTAGTAAACCACACATCTGGAGCATGTTTTTTCATAGCCCTTCGAAACGGTTCTAATTTCACTATCTCACTAAATACTCTGTGAGATGACTCCCAAGGTGAAGGAACTCCATAAAAATACTGAATAAATGACGTTTCATACCTTGGAGTATATATGTGCAAGTTCAGATCTAATAAACTTGAAACGTTTTTGGCATGTGCATAAGTTTCCTGTGTATTAAAACCAGTATCACACCATATAACTTCTATATCCTTCTTTACCTTACTACATGCATGCAAAAGCGAGGTTGCATTAGGTCCGAAATTAGTGGTTATAACTGGCTTTTGAGCAAATTGCATTACCCACTCAATTATATCAGACGGGGATTTGTCTTTTAAATACTGATTCCAATAGTCCAAGTTATCTATAATGTCGCTTTTCATTTAGTAAAGAGTTATTATTAATTAATTATAATCATTAATACTACCATTCTATCGATTTAATAGACTTTGCAAACATACGTCAGATATTTGTAACTCACAACAACTAATTTGTAAATATTCAAACACCTGAAAAGGAGCTAATTATCTCCTTTTCAGTTTAAGAAAGTAATGCCTGATTTAAATCATTTATAATATCATCTGCATGTTCTAATCCTACAGAAACACGCACAAGTCCATCAGTTATACTCACAGCTCTTCGTTCATCCTCGCTTAACTTACTATGAGTAGTAGAAGCTGGATGGGTAACTATTGTTCTTGTATCACCTAAATTAGCAGAAAGACTTGCCAATTTAATATGATTTAAAAATGTGCGACCTGCATTAATACCTCCTTTGATCTCAAAAGCTACAATATTACCACCTTGTTTCATCTGCTTTTTAGCAATGGTGTACTGAGGATGAGATGGCAAAAAAGGATATTTTACGGTAGCCACCTTTGGATGTTGTTCTAAAAAACTGGCTACTTTCAATGCATTCTCGCAATGTCTATCAACACGAACTGCAAGAGTCTCCAAGCTTTTACTTAAGATCCAGGCATTAAAAGGCGAAAGTGCTGGTCCCGTATTCCTAGAAAACAAATAAATTTCTCTAATTAAGTCAGCTCGTCCAACAGTAACCCCCCCTAAAACTCTTCCTTGACCATCCATTAACTTAGTAGCAGAATGAATAACCAAATCAGCTCCAAATGAAATAGGCTGCTGTAGATATGGTGTAGCAAAACAATTATCAATAATCAAAATGAGCTTATGCTTTTTGGCAATTTTACCTAATAGTTCTAAATCAACAATATCAACAGCAGGATTTGTAGGTGACTCTGCGTATAGAATTTTAGTATTAGGCTTTATATGCTTCTCTATTTCATTTGGAAAATTAACATCAAAATAAGAAGTCGTAATATTCCACTTAGGAAAAAACTTTGTGAAAAGAGCGTGCGTTGATCCAAATACACTACCCGCAGACACAATATGATCCCCTGCATTTAATAACGCAGCTAAGGTAGAATACACAGCTGCCATTCCTGTAGCATAGGCAAAGCCAGCTTCTGCTCCTTCCATTCGACAAACCTTCTGAACGAACTCAGAAGTATTAGGGTTGCTAAAACGACTATAAATTGAACGTTCCTTTTCTTCATCGAATGAGGCTCTCATATCTTCTGCATCATCAAAAACAAAACTAGAAGTCAGGAATAAGGGCGCACTATGCTCCATAAAATTGGTACGTTCTAACTGATTTCGTATTGCATCCGTCTCGAAATGTGATGTACTCATATGTTGAATTTTTTGATCATTTATTTAATTATCCTATATTACGTTCAGCCAAACGGAGAATATCTCCGAATACACCTCTTGCAGTAACAGCAGCCCCTGCGCCAGCACCCTGAATGACAATAGGATTCTCCCCATAGGATTCAGTGTAAATTTCAAAAATGGAATCCGCGCCCTTTACTTGACCCAAAGAACTTTCTTTAGGTACAGACACTAATTTCACATCTAAAACAGCTCCATTCTCATCTAATAAATTTCCATGTAGATCACCAACATATCTCAAAACATGTCCATCCTTTTGTCCTTTCTTAATCGTCTCAAATTCAGAATCTAGCTCTTGCAAGCGTTGTAAGAAATCAGCCGCCGTTCCCTGACGTAAATGTTCAGGTATTAAATTGTGTATTGAAACATCGCTAAACTCATTAATCAAATCCAACTCACGAGCTAGTATTAACAATTTCCTACCTACATCATTACCACACAAATCCTCTCGTGGATCTGGTTCCGTAAATCCTTTATCAACCGCCTCTTTTAACACCTCACTAAACGGTCTATCTTCAGCTGAAAACGAATTAAACAAATAACTCAATGTCCCAGAAAACACCCCTTTGATCCTCGTAATATTTTCACCTGAGTGATGTAATAATCGTATGGTATCTATGAGAGGAAGTCCTGCCCCAACATTGGTTTCATATAAATAACTTTTCTGAGATTGCTGCAAGGCTACACGTAAATCTTTATAAAAAGAATAGGAATGAGTATTGGCAATCTTATTTGCAGATACTAAATCAAAACCATTTTGAACTAATGAAATGTATTTCTCTATAAATGTACTGCTAGCAGTAAGGTCTACAGCAATAAGATTTTCCAAATGAAATCGATCAACTAACGACAACAATGTATCTAAAGACTGAAATTCGATTCCCTTTTCCTGAATATCCTTAAACCAAGAAGATCCTATTCCTTTTGCATCAAACAACAATTGACGAGAATTAGCAATCGCCACCACCTGCAATTGTATATTTTTTCGCTGTAAAATATCAGCTTGAGCCGCCAACACTTGATTTATTAACGTACTACCAACTGTTCCATGACCAAAAACAACAAGATTCACTTTCTTGGAAATCTCAAAAATTTCCCCATGAATAACATTTAGTGCCTTATGTAAATGCTTCCGTTCAACAACCAAACTTACATTTTTACCTGTAACCGTATTATTGAATAGAACTGGAACTATTTGATTTCGAATTAAAGCATTGTAAGGTTTATTAAAGGTAGCCAATTCTTGCCCAACAATAGAAATAACCGAAACATCACGCACTACATATACCTTACTCACATCATGAGTGTAAAAATCAGCCTCAAATTCTCGCTCTATTGCTATTCTTGCTGTTTCTGCATCTCTTGCTGATACCACTAAACCTATTCCCCGTTCTGAAGAACCTTGTGATATGATGCTCACACTAATATTATTTTGGCCTAAGGCTCTAAAGATCCGAGCATCTATCCCCGCTTTACCTAAAAGTCCTCTACCTTCTAAATTTACCAATGCCACCTCTTCCAAAACTGAAAGAGATTTTATTCCTTTACGAGAACTTACCGGACTAATTAATGTCCCTGGGTGTATACTATTAAAGGTATTTAATATTCTTAAAGGGATTTCCTTCTCTATTAATGGAATTATCGTTTTTGCATGTAAAATGTTTGCACCGAAATTGGCCAACTCATTGGCTTCATCATAAGAAAGCTGTCTAATCACCTGTGCATCAGCTACCAAATCAGGGTTAGCGGTAAAAATCCCATCAACATGTGTGAAATTTTGTAATTCTTCAGCATTCAAATAATTGGCCAATAAAGCAGCTGTATAATTACTACCATTGCGTCCTAAAGTGGTAGTTTCTCCTTGAGTATTAGAGGCAATAAATCCAGTTACGATATGCACAGTATCCTCGTTATAGAACTTAAAATGGTTTAATATATTTTCTCTAGATAATGCATCTAATGGTTGGGCGTCTCCAAACTTAGCATCAGTTTTAATAAGTAAACGACTATCTGTAAAATGAGCTGGAATCCCATTATTCCTTAAAATCTGTGTTACCAACTTAGCTGATAGAACTTCTCCTTGAGCCAAAACCTGATCTTTAATTTTTTTACTGTAATCTCCTAATAAGGCTACCCCTTCAAAAAGTTTTTCTAATACCAAAAATTCCTCCTTAAAATCAACTTCAAAACCATCTTGTTGATAATCCATAAATACTTCCCAGTCCTCTTGATAGCTTTCTCCTTTTGCAGCCTTTTCTAAAATAGATTCTAATTCATCTGTTGCATTGCCTCTAGCAGAAACTACTACTGTTATGACTTCTCCATCTGCTACTTTTTCTTTTATGATTCGTAGTGTATTTTTTATACCCTCACCATTGGCCAATGATCGACCTCCAAATTTTATTACTTTCACAAGTTTAATTTTTATCAATTAATTTATAATCCAGCTTATACATTTATTTGCAAATAGTCATTCTTAAATACTAATTCCTGTTTTAAAGGTTTTTAATCCACTTGAGACATTTAATCTATGGTTCATTCGTTCCAAAAATTGGTTTTAAAATAGTTTCCAATTGATCAAATTCAATCAAAAAAGCATCATGCCCATGTATTGAATTTATTTCATGGTAGCTAACTTCTTTACCTAACTGTTTTATTAATCGGTACGTTTCACGATTCTCATCAGGCGTAAAAAATAAATCTGAATCAATAGCAACAATATGCACATGCGCCTTAATAGGAGTAACTATTTCTGAAAAAGACAATCCCCCAGCCTCAATATTAATAGATTGAAGAAGTTTGTTCATTAACTTGTAGGCTGAAAGCTGAAAACGTTGCTGTAACTTTTTACCATGGTGGAGTAACCATGTTTCAATATTATATAGTGATTCTGTTTCATTCCAACTTCTTCCAAACTTTTCTTTAAAAGATTGTGGTGTTCGATAACACAACATTGCATGTAATCGAGCATCATGTACTGGCCTTGATGAATTGTTCAATATTTGTTCTTGTATCAAACAATTAGCAATAAGCCAGTCTGTAGATTTCCAATCAGAAGCAACAGGGATCAAATGTGCTGCTAATAGAGGTCTTTGAGCTGCCATTTCCCATGCAATCCCCCCTCCCACAGATCCTCCAATCAAGCCATATATTGAATCAACACCAAGAAATTCTAGTCCATATAGAAACAATTTTGCTATGTCATAAGCCGTAAAGTCTTGGTAATTATCTATTGGTTGATCATTATAACCGTACCCATTACCAGGTACATTAAAGGCAATAATTGTATACCGACATGTATCAATAACCTTTCCTTCTCCTATAGCTTCATTCCACCAACCCGATTCCCCTGTAACCTGAGAATTGCCGGTAAGTGCATGATTAACCACCACTATAGGTGCCGTACCTAGAGAACAACCAAATAACTGATACCCCAAATTGATTGTATCACAATGTAATCCACTTCGAGTTAAAAATGATGATATTTGAATATGTTGAATGCCTTTTTCCAATATTTTTAATTTTAATATGACTATTGGAAATGCTATAAAAAGGCAGTAGCGAAAAAACGTACATGTTATCTTTCCACAATATGTGGTAGAATGTAGCACCTTCTTCGTTAAGAACGAAGGGTTGCTAAGGCTTCAATGGGTCTATTCCCTCTGCCTTTCTTTATAACATTTCAAAAAAAGTCTGAACTTTTGTGTGTGCAAATTACTTATATAATTTCCAAACATGCAACATTAAGAAACTTATTTTTTCGAAGTTTCTTTAAAAGCCCTTTGTAAATCAGCCTTTAAATCCTCTAAATCCTCAATTCCTACAGATAACCTAATCAAATCAGGAGTCACTCCTGTAGAATACTGCTGTTGCTCATTAAGTTGTTGATGTGTGGTACTAGCTGGATGAATAATAAGCGATTTAGTATCTCCAATATTTGCTAGTAAAGAGAAATATTTTGTTTTATCAGCAATTACCTTGGCGGCTTCAAACCCTCCTTTTACCCCAAAAGTTACCACGCCACTTTGTCCGTTTGGAAGGTATTTTTGGGCTAAAGTATACTGAGAACTACTTTTTAAGCCTGGATAGTTAACCCATGCTACATCTTCTTGATCCTCCAACCATTGGGCCAATGCCAACGCATTCCTACTGTGTCGATCCAGACGTAAGGAAAGAGTCTCTAATCCTTGAAGAATCTGAAATGCATTAAATGGACTCAAGGCCCCTCCTAAGTCTCTTAATCCTTCTAACCGAACTTTTGCTATAAAAGCAGCATTTCCCAACGCTTCATGATAAACTAATCCATGATACCCCGCTGATGGGGTAGTAAATTCAGGAAATTTACCATTACTCCAATTAAAATTACCACCATCAATAATAACCCCTCCCAATGAAGTACCATTACCACTAATATATTTAGTTAAGGAATGAACAACAATATTAGCACCGTATTTTATCGGATTTAACAACGCAGGAGTAGCTACAGTATTATCTACAATTAAAGGAACTTGAGCCTTTGAAGCTTGGATTGCAATTGCTTCTATATCCAGAACATCTAATTTAGGATTTCCTAAAGATTCTATAAAAATAGCCTTAGTTGTGTCTTGAATTGCATCCGCGAATGATTCAGGATGAGATGGATCTACAAATGTTGTGGTTATTCCCAATCTTGGCAAAGTCACATTTAATAAGTTGTAAGTACCACCATAAAGACTACTTGAAGCTACTATATGATCTCCCGACTTTAACAATACTAACAATGCCGTTGCTATAGCTGAAGTTCCTGAGGCCGTAACCACTGCTCCAATTCCACCTTCCAAAGTTGCTAATCGCTGTTCAAGAATATCATTAGTAGGGTTATTTAATCGTGTATAAATGTATCCTGATTCAGTCAAATTAAAAAGTGAAGCAGCGTGATCAGCATTGTTAAAGACATAGGATGTGGTTTGATAAATAGGCACGGCTCTAGTTCCTGCATGTTGTGATACATCATGGCCGGCATGTAATAATTGTGTTGCAAATTTTTCTGTACTCATTTTTTCCTTTTTATAGTGTTATTGATTAATATTATAAACTGAACAAAAAAAAAGCCTCTGCTTTTGCAGAGGCTTTTAACTAGTATAGGATTGAATTTATAACCTTACATTAGAACAATAGCATCTGCTGCGGAGAATCTCCACATCATCATTCGGCTATTGCACATTAAGGTATTCATTTTTGTTTTATCTAATTTGTTATTGCAAATGTTTAAAAATAAAATTGACATATGCAAATGATTTTTTATTAATCTATAAAATTAGTAGAATAATTTTTCCCCTTTTTAACTCAGCATATAAATTTCTTTTGTTAACTTTGCCCAAGAATACTAAAAGAGGACAGATTTGACTGATTGCAACCTCTGACACCTTTAAAAGGTTTCAAAAAAATGCTAAAGCAGCTTGTATCGCTTATCTTATCGATATACTTTCTTTAGCCTTTCGGTCCTATCTCCCTATAAACAAAAATCGTTTTTGAAGTTAAACTATATGGGCTATTTATTTACCTCTGAATCTGTTTCTGAAGGGCATCCTGATAAAATTGCAGACCAAATAAGTGATGCACTTATTGACCATTTTTTGGCCTTTGATCCAAACTCTAAAGTGGCATGTGAGACTTTAGTAACCACTGGACAAGTTGTGCTTGCCGGTGAAGTTAAATCCGACACTTATCTAGATGTACAACAAATCGCTAGAGATGTCATTAAAAAAATAGGATACACCAAAAGTGAATACATGTTTGAAGCCAATTCGTGTGGTATACTTTCTGCAATCCATGAACAATCTCCTGACATCAATCAAGGAGTAGATAAGGCTAATCCAGAAGAGCAAGGTGCTGGTGATCAAGGAATGATGTTTGGTTATGCAACTAATGAAACTGAAAACTATATGCCACTGGCATTAGACCTCTCACATAAATTATTACAAGAACTTGCCGAACTCCGTCGTGAAAACAACCAGATTACCTATTTGCGACCTGACTCAAAAAGCCAAGTAACACTAGAGTATAATGATAACAATAAGCCTGAACGTATAAAGACTATTGTAATTTCAACTCAACATGATGATTTCGGTCCAGAAGCAGAAATGCTTAAAAAGATTGAACAAGACATTAAACTTATCCTAATTCCGCGGATAGTAGCCAAATACCCTCATTATTCGCATCTTTTTAACAGTGCTATTGAATACCATATCAACCCAACAGGAATTTTTGTTATTGGAGGACCTCATGGAGACACAGGACTTACTGGACGTAAAATCATTGTAGACACCTATGGCGGAAAAGGTGCTCATGGAGGGGGAGCCTTCTCTGGAAAAGATCCAAGTAAAGTTGATAGAAGTGCTGCCTATGCGACACGACATATTGCTAAAAATTTAGTTGCGGCAGGTGTTGCTGATGAACTATTGGTTCAGGTAAGTTATGCTATAGGTGTTGCGCAGCCAATGGGAATTTACATTAACACCTTTGGAACTTCTAAAATCAATATTAGTGATGGAGAAATTGCTCGTATTGTAGAAGGTATTTTCGATATGCGCCCTTATTTCATTGAAAAACGTTTAAAACTTAGAAACCCTATTTACAGTGAAACTGCGGCATATGGACATATGGGAA
The DNA here is from genome assembly GCF_028743515.2 of Imtechella halotolerans. Taxonomy (GTDB): domain Bacteria; phylum Bacteroidota; class Bacteroidia; order Flavobacteriales; family Flavobacteriaceae; genus Imtechella; species Imtechella halotolerans. The sequence goes on from NZ_CP117969.2 coordinate 2,084,142, forward strand.
GAGAGCCTAAAACAGTCACCAAAATATTCCATTCTCCTTATGAGGCAGCTAAAGAAATTACAGTAGAGTTATTCACTTGGGAAAAATTAGACTACGTGGATAAAATAAAAGAAGCTTTCAAATTGTAACAATACATATTTTTTTAAAAGCCCTGTCATACGGGGCTTTTTTTTATTCAAGCCACTTCCCAACAGGCTCTTGGATTGTCAATGTTATGAAAATTACCAGCACTTACTCATTAATAATTTTATATTCTTCAACTACAATTGTTGAACCTCTCCTTTTAAATTCCTCACATCAACGATAACAAAATTCACGATAATCAAGGGCATACAATACTTAGTAAGGAATAACCAAATAGTAATGCACAAATAACACCTCCTCTAAATTTGAGAGAAATCTGTATAAAAGATTTTTTAGTTCAGGTGGACAACTTGTATATTTACAACGGAAAGTTTATTTTCCCTTATCCATTACAACAGCTTAAATAAGAACAATATGCATATTGCCATTGCAGGAAATATAGGTGCCGGTAAAACAACCTTAACTAAATTACTAGCCAAACACTTCAGGTGGGAACCTCAGTTTGAGGATGTGGTTGACAACCCCTATCTAGATGATTTTTACACCCAAATGGAACGGTGGAGCTTTAACTTGCAGATTTACTTCCTTAATAGTCGTTTTCGTCAAGTTTTGCAAATACGTGAAAGTGGAAAAGCAATAATTCAGGACCGTACCATATATGAGGATGCCCATATTTTTGCTCCTAATCTCCATGCAATGGGATTAATGACAAACCGAGATTTTAGTAACTACAAATCTTTGTTTGATCTTATGGAAGAATTGGTGCAAGCGCCTGATTTGTTGATCTACCTAAGAAGTTCGATACCTAATTTAGTAAAGCAAATTCATAAACGTGGACGTGAGTATGAAAATTCAATTTCAATTGAATATTTAAGCCGTCTTAATGAACGATATGAGGCTTGGATTCACAATTACAGCAAAGGAAAATTGCTCATTATTGATGTAGATGAAATGGATTTTGTAGACAATCCAGAAGACCTTGGAACAGTTATCAATCGTATAGACGCCGAGATTAACGGTTTATTTTAAATCACATACATAAACAAATATAAAACGAAAGCCTCTGAATTTACAGGAGCTTTCGTTTTATATTTTTATTAACATCCCTAAAACCAAGCTTTGATTACTTTAGCTCGATTAATTTTAATTACAACTTTCTAACTAAAACCAATGTTATGAAAAAAATTACGCTAATACTTGCCTTTTCATTTATCGCAAGTATTTCTACAGCACAAGAAAAGGAGATGGCTACTCCTACGCCAAATTATAGGCAGGCAGCCAAGTATTCTCCAAAAAATCTAGGCAAACTAGTACATTCCACAACAGTAAGACCTAACTGGCTTGAAAATGGAAATCGCTTTTGGTATCAATACAAGACCACCGAAGGTTCCAGTTATTATATAGTTGACGCAGATACTCGTACAAAAGCAAAACTATTTGACAACGCAAAAATGGCCAAATGGTTATCGGAGATTACCAAAGACCCCTATGAAGCAAAGCATCTTCCACGATTCGATTTCGAATTTGTCGATAACGAAACTGCTATCAGATTTAGAGTCACTGCTAACGAAGAAGTACCAGTAATAGAAAAAGAAGAAAAGAAAAACACAGAGAAAGAAAACACTAAAGAAACAGATTCTTCCAAGACTACAAAGACCACTCCTAAGAAAAAGCCTAAAATGGAGAAAAAGGTATACTACCTAGAATATAAATTAGGCGGAAATGGACTGAAAATAATTAACAACGAAAAGGAGGACAAAAAATCTAAACCTTGGGCAAACGTTTCTCCTGACAGTACCATTGTTCTTTTTTCTAAGAACTACAATTTATATTGGATGGATAAAGAAAATTTCAAAAAGGCTCTTGAAGACGAAAAAGACACAACTATCGTTGAACATCAATGGACAAAAGACGGTGAAGAGCATTTTAGTTACGGTGGTGATTTTGGCAACCTAGACAATATTGAAAAAGAAAAGAAAAAAAATGACAGAAAACCTGTATGGGGTGTTTGGTCTCACGATTCTAAGAAATTTGTATTTCAACGTACAGATTCTAGACATATAAAAGATCTTTGGGTGATCAACACCACCGCAAGTGGACGACCTACACTTGAAACCTATAAATATCACATGGCTGGAGAGCAGGAGTTTTACAAAAGCAGTCTAATAGTTTTTGACATCCCTTCTAAAGAAATAACCAATATCAAACTTGACACCACCGTTCAACAAAGTATTGCAGTATATAGACATCAATATAAGAAATCTGACAAAAGTAAACACAAGCCATCATTGTTGTTATCCAAAAAAGGAGCTATTTACTTTCATACCATCAGTCGAGACCGAAAAAGGCTAGATATTCACGTGGCTGACGCCCAGACTGGCGAAGTAAAAACACTTATAAATGAACATTCAAACGTTTACATTGAAAATAATGGCCCAATTACATTATTTAATAATGAAAGTGAAATTTTACATTGGTCAGAAAGAGATGGATGGGGACATTTATATTTATATGACACTAAAGGAAATCTAAAAAAACAAGTGACAACTGGTGAATTTCATGTTGAAGAAATCAAAGGTATAGACGAAAAAACTCAATCAGTATATTTCTCGGCAAATGGGGTTGATAAAAAAATTGATCCATATTATGAGCATTTATATCGAATCAATTTAAATGGTACTGGTCTTAAATCACTAAATCCAGGCGATTACAACACTAACACAGATTTATCAGATTCAAATAGTTATTTTGTTAGTAATTTTTCTCGTGTAAATACAACCCCAAAATCAGAACTTAGAAACAGTAATGGTAGTGTTGTAATGCAACTTGAAGAAGCCGATTTATCGCAATTGATGGCAACCGGATATAGGTTCCCTGAGCCATTCAAAATGAAAGCTGATGATGGTATCACTGACATCTACGGAGTCATGTATAAACCTTTTGATTTTGACGAAACTAAAAAATACCCATTAGTTCAATATGTATATCCAGGACCTCAGACTGAAGCTGTGAACAAATCATTTTCAGTTGGAATGGATAAAACAGATCGTTTGGCTCAAGTAGGTTTTATAGTGGTTACGTTAGGTAATCGTGGAGGGCATCCAGCTCGATCTAAATGGTATCACACTTATGGATATGGAAATTTAAGAGATTATGGTCTTTCAGACAAAAAATATGTTGCCGAACAATTAGCAGATAAACACCACTTTATTGATATTGAAAAAGTTGGGATTTTCGGTCATTCAGGAGGAGGGTTTATGTCTACAGCTGCCATGCTAGTGTATCCAGATTTCTTTAAAGCAGCCGTTTCTTCAGCAGGTAATCACGATAACACCATCTATAATAGCTGGTGGAGTGAAACTCATCATGGAATCAAGGAGGAAACAGAAGCTGATGGGAGCATTAAATACAAGTATGCAATTGACAAAAACCAATCTCTAGCCAAAAATCTTAAGGGACACTTGATGCTTGTAACAGGAGACATCGATAACAATGTTCACCCAGGAGGAACTATTAGAATGGCCAATGAATTAATTAAATCAAATAAACGTTTTGATTTTATGTTAATGCCAGGACAACGTCATGGTTTTGGAAGCATGAACGAATATTTCTTCTGGCTTACTGCTGATTATTTTAGCAAACATTTATTAGGAGTAGAAAATACCGAAATTGATGTGATTGAAATGAACAGAGACATTCCTCAAAATAGATAAATAGTTCAAACATAAAATAGAAAACCACGCCTATGCGTGGTTTTCTTATTTAATTTAAAAAGAGAGTTTATAACTTCTGTTTCTCCTTTACAATATTTACATGGGTATTTACATCTTTAGATGCTTCTACCTTTGCCTTCACATCAGCAACAGTACCCTCAATTACCTCTTCTGAAGTTTGAACCACTCCATTTTTTGAAGTAGTTGTTGTAATTATCGCTTTGGCATAATCTGCAGCATCAGAAACATCCATAGATACACTATGTTCTACACGAATTTCTTTAGCTGAATCATTTCCAGCGGTAGCGGTTTCAATTTCATTTGCAATAGTTGGAGCAATTACCAAGGCAACTACAGACATTAACTTCAACAATATGTTTAAAGAAGGTCCGGAAGTATCTTTAAATGGATCTCCAACGGTATCACCTACAACTGCAGCTTTATGTGGCTCTGAGCCTTTGTGATAAATTTTTCCCTGAATATCTACTCCTCCTTCAAACATTTTTTTAGCATTATCCCAAGCTCCACCAGCATTACTCTGAAAGATTGCCATAAGAACTCCTGTCACCGTCACACCAGCTAGCAAGCCGCCTAGCATCTCAGGACCTCCAATAAAACCAACAAGTACTGGTGTTAGTATGGCTAAAACTCCTGGAATTACCATTTCTTTAATAGAAGCTGCGGTGGATATTGCAACACATTTCTCATATTCTGCAACACCATCTGCCTTATCAAAAATAGCTCTATCTTCTGGTGTTGCTTTAGAAAGATCTCCATCATATTTTTTCATAATGGCTAACGCATCCTTCAACGCAGGAATTTCATTAAATTGTCTGCGAACTTCTTGAATCATAGACATTGCTGCTTTACCCACTGCACCCATTGAAAGAGCTGAGAAAACGAAAGGCAACATTCCACCTACAAAAAGTCCAGCCATCACCGTAGACTTGGAGATATCTATTGATCCGATATTTGCTTGTTGCATAAAAGCTGAGAACAATGCTAATGCAGTTAAAGCAGCAGAAGCAATGGCAAATCCTTTACCAATAGCTGCTGTAGTATTTCCAACTGCATCTAGTTTATCTGTACGCTCACGTACCTCCTTTGGTAGTTCTGCCATTTCCGCTATACCGCCTGCATTGTCAGAGATAGGACCATATGCGTCGACTGCTAACTGAATACCTGTATTTGCAAGCATACCAACTGCCGCGATAGCAATTCCATATAATCCAGCAAAATGAAAAGACAATATAATAGCTGCTGCTATTAACAAAATAGGAATAGCAGTAGACATCATTCCTACCCCTAATCCTGCAATAATATTAGTCGCAGCACCCGTAACAGATTGGTCTACAATACTTTTTACAGGTTTAGTACCTGTACCCGTGTAGTATTCGGTAATTTTTCCAACTCCTAAACCAGCAACAAGACCAACTATAGTTGCTAAGAACACTCCAAAAGAAGAAAATTCTTTACCTCCAAAAACCCATGTTTCAGGTAGGAAGGCGTCTATCATAAAATAGGATACAACTATCATTATTCCAGCCGACAAAAACTCCCCAATATTCAAGGCTGTCTGCGGATTACCTCCTTCTTTTACTTTAACGAAGAAAGTACCGATAACCGAAACAATAATTCCGGCTGCTGCCAATGATAATGGTAGATAAACAGCTCCAAGTTTGAAGTCTGAAAACTCAGGCAATCCAAAGAACACAGCTCCCAAGACCATTGTAGCAATAATTGACCCTACAAAGGACTCAAAAAGATCAGCTCCCATACCAGCGACATCCCCTACATTATCTCCCACATTATCTGCTATAGTAGCTGGATTTAACGGGTGATCTTCCGGAATTCCTGCTTCAACTTTACCAACTAAGTCTGCTCCAACATCTGCAGCCTTAGTATAAATCCCACCTCCTACACGTGCAAATAACGCAATTGAAGAGGCTCCAAGGGAGAATCCAGAGATTACATTAAGAATTACAATTAGTCCTCCTTGGCTGTCCATATCATAAATACTGCTAAACACGATCAACAATACACTGATTCCAATAACACCCAATGACACTACACCCAGCCCCATTACTGCTCCTCCAGAAAATGCCACTTCAAGGGCTTTGTTTAATGACGTTCTAGCAGCATTAGTTGTACGTACGTTCGCTTTGGTAGCAATACGCATTCCTATAAAACCAGCTAAAGCAGATAGTAAAGCTCCTACAACAAAAGAAACTGCAACCAATGGGGTAGATTCAGCATCTGATTGCCCTTTAAAAATTAACAAAACGGCTACTGCCAATACGAAAATCGATAATACTTTGTACTCGGCTTTTAAAAAGGCCATAGCTCCATCTGAAATGTTTTTAGCGATACGCGCCATCTTTTCATTTCCTACATCTTGTTTGGAAACCCACGCCGACTTAACTGCCATATACAGCAGCCCGAGTACACCGGCTAGTGGTAAAAGGTAAAGTAAGTTCTCCATTTAGTTCAAAAAAATTGGTTAATGATTAATGTTAATGTTCTCAAAAATAAACAAATTAAATTCATAAAAAAAAGCATCTTCTTGGTAATGAAGATGCTTTTTTTAAAAGAATGATAAAAATCACTTTATACAGTAAAATTTCCTAAAGTTTTGTGTTCACTCTCATTATAACGTTTTACACACTGATCAATAATAGCCAAGGCTTCTTCTTTATCACCCCATCCATCAACAGCTACTTTCTTTTTTTCCAAATCCTTGTAAACCTGGAAAAAGTGTTCAATTTCCATTAACAAGTGTGGATTTATATCCTCCAAGTCATTTAGCTTATTCCAAATAGGATCTGATACCGGAACACAGATAATCTTTTCATCTGGCCCCTTTTCATCAGCCATGTGAAAAACCCCTATGGGCTTAACTTGCATAACACAGCCAGGAAAGGTAGGCTCAGAAACCAACACCAATACATCAAGAGGATCCGAATCCAAAGCAACAGTTTCAGGGATAAAACCATAATCTGCAGGATACATCATAGAGGAGAAAATCATTCGGTCATATCGAATTTTTTTCAGACTAAAATCGTATTCGTATTTATTACGGCTTCCTTTAGGAATTTCTATAAGAACATCAAATGTTATGTTTTTTTCTACAGTCATTTTCTTTTTCTCTTTTAGGGTTGCAAAAGTACTTCAGAAATAGCGACTACACAAGGGTTTTACATTTATTTTACCTTAAGTTTGAATAGAAAGAATTCTAAAAATGAAAGCCAAAAGCACCGGTTACACTTACACGTCTAGCATCAGGCATTTCTAGGTAATTCCCTCTAAAATTTACATCGATACGAAACACCTTAAAAATATTACCTATCCCCAGGGAATACTCATAATAAATTCTATCACTTGGCGCAACTAAAGGAATATTTGAAGGAGAACTAAGGGCAACATTACTATCTGAAAGTTGTCCCCAAACCCCTCTTAATCCAACAATCTCTCTCCAATTAAGTTTACGTAGTAATGGAATACGGGATAAAAACCTACCATTGAAATTATGCTCAAAATGCACAGAAGAATAGGTGTCAGTTACAAATTCATAAAAATCAAGATTGGGAAAGGTATTATATATTGAAAAATAAGTTTGATTTCCAGGAATTACACTTAGTAGTCCTAATGGAACATCCCCAAATGTCTTACCTGCTTCAATTGTAGTCACCAATCGACCTACGCCACCTAATTGCAAAGGCTGTCTGTATAACAATTGAATTTTTTTATAATCAAACTGACTTTCTAGGATATCTTTTATCCCAAAGGTATAGTACACATGTAACCGAGCATAATCATCGTTCACATCCATACGCTCAACTCCATAACCTATTGTTTTGCGCCCTGGGGTATATTCCAGAGCCATCGTAAGATCAAACTGTCTTGTTTCATCTATTACTTCACCACTTTCCGGATCCAAATAACTCAAACTAAACACCTCTGGTAAAGCCGATCGAAGCGTTCTATAAGTACCTCCAGTCCTAAAATTAAGATTTTTTACAGGTTCTAATTCTACGGTCGCAGTGGTTAGGTTAATATTAGTTAACTTATTATTGGTCCCTGTAGTAAAAACCGCCGAAGAAGCATAACTCCTACCCAACACATCATTTGTAGCTGTTAGACTTACACCAATTTGCTCTACATCACGTCGATTACCTCCTGATATAATAAATCTATTGTTTCGATTAAGCATCCATTTACCAGATATTCCATATTTAAATTTATTATCCTTAAATCCATATGCCAAATACCCTTCTAATCTCCATGGATCATTTTGACCAAAATAAGTACGACCACCTGTTCTTAACCTAAGTCCTTCCGCATCATTCATACCGAAGGTAGAATAGATTGGCCCATAATCCATTTTATAGGAGGGAAACTCAATGTATCCAGATGCCAAAATACTACCTAAACTATATAGTCGTTTAAACTTAGGGACCGTTTTAAGTGTATCCAACATTTTATAAATTCCTATCTCATCCTTACTAAGTTTCTCCAAGCGGTTTTCAGCCCAAAACACATCGGTTTGTTGGTAAATAATAGGATTAAAGGGGTCAACTTTTTCTTCATAAAATGCTCTGGGGCGCTCCTTGTTAAAATCATAATTATTGAAAACAGTAGTTCTTTTACCGTAAACCCCACGTGCTTTTTCTTTTTTACTTAAACTGAAATCGCTCATCATATAGTCACGCTTAAGTAAAAAAACAGAATCATTTAAAACATCAAATTCCTGTTCAATATAAATATCCTTAACCCAGTTAATATTAGCACTCCTGGTAACTTGAAGATTGATTTTTTTTATGGCAAACGTACTGTCATTCACCCAAAAATCACCCTTAAATGTAAGCTCATTTTTACGTCTTGGGTAATAGATAATATTGTAACACCATTTATTATCGACAAAAGCACTGTCATTAAGAACATAATTATAGGTATCTATTCCAGTACGAGACAATGGACTCACAAAACTCTTGTCGAAAAACCGAAGATAATTGTCATAGATATTATAGTCTGAATACAAATCCTGTACAAAAGAAATAATATACTGATTGTTTTCAAATCCTGAATTTTTATTTCCGATTAAATCTTCTTTAACTTTAGAAAAAGTATTGTCGCCATATACTTTTGAAAATGATTCATTAATAAAAATTGGTAAATACGTTTTTCCTGTAATATTTGATGTATCCACTTGAGAAAAGATAAACTCCATTCCTTTAAATAGCTTACTCTTCATCATGGAACTATCAATTGTATTAAGATCAAATTCTACTTTCTCATATTTATTGTAAGCATATTGATTATACATGTTCAACCCATTCTGCCGTTTACGAGCCCATATTTTTCTCAAAATATCTATAGCAGGATTATTTCTCTTTGATTGCTTCCCTCCATATACTATTACTTCTTGTAATTCTTCACCCTCTTCCAGCACCACTCTAAGGTCATAGGTTACTCGTTTTTGTAATGGAATTTCTTGAGTCGTAAAGCCCACAAAAGAAACGACTATTCCCTGGTAGGTTTTATCAGATTCTAAATAAAAAACGCCATTATCATTGGTAATTGTACCTTCTGAAGAATTTTTGAAAAGTACATTAGCAAAAGCAATAGGTTCCCCTGAGGCATCTACAACAACCCCTCCTACTTTAGTTTGCCCAAAAAGTATTATAGGCATTCCCCCTATAAGGAGAACAAACAATAACTTAAATAATCCTTTCAAATCCGAATCAAATTAATTCACTTAATCCTGCTACAATTCTTATAAAAACAGAATTAAATAATTACAAGAATAGACAAAAAAACTTCACCAGAACGAACCGATGAAGTTTTTTTAACGAATGTCTTTTTTATATCTTATCTGTACATTACCTTTTTTACAGCTTTTACAACATCTTCTGCATTTGGTAACCATTCAGCCAATAATTCAGGTGAGTAAGGCGCTGGTGTGTCCGCTGTGGTGATGCGCTGAATAGGAGCATCCAAATAATCAAATGCTCGTTCTTGAACCATATAGGTAATTTCAGAAGCCACACTACCAAAAGGCCAAGCTTCTTCTAACACTACCAGACGATTTGTTTTCTTAACAGAAGTCAGAATTGCTTCGTAATCCATTGGTCTTACTGTACGTAAATCTATAATTTCGCAGCTAATTCCGGCCTGTGCTAACTCATCAGCAGCTTTATACGCCTCCTTGATAATTTTTCCAAAAGAAACTATTGTTACATCTGTTCCTTCACGTTTAATATCCGCTACTCCCAATGGTATAGTATATTCTCCTTCCGGAACTTCACCCTTATCCCCATACATCTGTTCGGACTCCATGAAAATAACGGGATCATTATCACGTATTGCCGATTTTAATAAACCCTTAGCATCATACGGATTAGAAGGCACAACTACTTTTAATCCAGGGCAGTTCGCATACCAGCTTTCAAAAGCTTGTGAATGTGTTGCCGCTAATTGTCCAGCAGAGGCAGTTGGCCCCCTGAAAACAATCGGACAATCAAATTGACCTCCAGACATTTGACGAATTTTGGCTGCGTTGTTTATTATCTGATCGATACCCACCAAAGAGAAGTTAAAAGTCATAAACTCAATAATTGGGCGGTTTCCATTCATTGCAGACCCCACGCCAATCCCAGCAAAACCAAGTTCTGAAATAGGTGTGTCAATAACACGCTTGGAACCAAACTCATCAAGCATTCCCTTTGATGCTTTATACGCTCCATTATACTCAGCTACCTCTTCACCCATTAGGTAAATAGACTCGTCTCTACGCATCTCTTCACTCATGGCCTCACAAACGGCTTCTCTAAACTGTATTGTTCTCATTTCTTAATACTGTAAATTATCGGGGAGGAATCCCCAGTTTTTTAACCGAACAAAAGTAGTAATAAATAGCCGCTTAATTTGAAAGATTTTGTGAAATTTTTACTATGCGCGCATAGTAAATCTGAAAATTTATAAGTATATTCGTATCCTATTATTTTGAATAAATCATTCCAAACAAGACTGCCTAGACTGTTTCTAAAAATAATTAGTCTTTTTAGTCGGATTTAACACCTAAAATTATTTAAACAATGAAAATACTGGTTTGCATAAGTCATGTACCTGACACTACGTCTAAAATTAACTTCAGCAATGACGACACTCAGTTTGACACAAACGGTGTTCAATTTGTAATCAACCCAAATGATGAATTTGGACTTACAAGAGCAATGTGGTTTAAAGAAAAACAAGGCGCCAATGTTACTGTTGTCAATGTTGGGGGGCCTGACACTGAGCCAACACTGAGAAAAGCATTAGCCATAGGTGCTGATGAAGCCATACGTGTAAACGCAACTCCTACAGATGGCTTCTATGTAGCCAAACAGCTTGCAGAGATAGTACAAAATGGAAATTACGATTTAATTATTGCGGGAAGAGAATCTATTGATTACAATGGTGGCATGGTTCCAGGAATGCTGGCTACTCTAATAAATGCGAATTTCGTAAATATGTGTATTGGTCTGGCAGTAGAGGGCAATTCAGCCACTGTCATTCGAGAAATTGATGGAGGAAAAGAAACTCTGCAAACATCACTCCCTCTTGTTATTGGAGGACAAAAAGGCTTAGTTGAAGAAAGCGACTTGCGTATACCTAATATGCGCGGTATTATGATGGCTCGTCAAAAACAACTTACAGTAGTAGAGCCTAATAATACCCTTTCAGAGACGTCCTCAGTAAAATTTGAAAAACCAGCCCCTAAAGGTGCAGTTAAGTTAGTTTCCCCGGATAATTTGGACGAACTAATCAATTTATTACACAACGAAGCCAAAGTAATATAAACCTAGCCCATTTTAACAAATACAACTCAGAAATCATGGTACTCGTATATACAGAAACTGATAACGGAAAATTTAAAAAAGCCTCTTTAGAAGTAGCCTCTTATGCAAAGGCATTGGCTGAACAACTAGGAACAAAGGCGACCGCAATGACCATTAATGCCGAAAACCCTGCAGAATTAGGTAATTATGGTATTGACTCAATTTTAGCAGTATCCAATGAGCAGATAACTCAATTCAATGCCAAAGCATACGCCGAAATTATCAAACAAGCCGCTAAACAAACTGATGCACATATCATTGTAGTTAGCTCAAGTGCAAATGCCAAATATTTAGCTCCACTACTCGCAGTTAATTTGGAGGCTGGTTATGCTTCTAATGTAATAGCATTGCCTACTTCCACTAATCCCTTTGTAGTTAAACGTACAGCTTTCTCAAATAAAGCATTTAATTACACAGAGATAAACACTCCAGTCAAAGTCATAGGCTTATCTGGAAATTCCTTTGGTCTTAAAGAATTAAAAACAGAGGCGACTATCACTTCTTTCTCAGTAGAAATATCGGAAGCAGACCTTAGCATTAAAGTTACCAATATAGACAAAGTTTCTGGAAAACTTACCATAGCCGATGCTGACATAGTAGTTTCTGGCGGAAGAGGCCTTAAAGGTCCTGAAAACTGGGGGATGATAGAGGAACTTGCAGAAGTACTTGGAGCCGCTACGGCCTGTTCAAAACCGGTATCAGATTTAGGATGGCGCCCCCATAGTGAGCACGTTGGACAAACTGGCAAACCTGTTGCCACTAACTTATATATTGCTATCGGAATTTCTGGAGCTATTCAACACCTAGCTGGTGTTAACGCTTCAAAAGTAAAAGTCGTGATCAATTCAGACCCTGAAGCACCCTTCTTTAAAGCTGCTGATTACGGGGTTGTAGGTGATGCTTTTACAATTGTTCCAGAACTCATTCAAAAATTGAAAGAATTTAAAGCTTCGAACGCATAATTTTGTTAAATTGTGCCCCGGAAGGGCTGTCTAAATTTGGTACCTTACCTTGTTTAGACAGCCTTTTTTTATTAATTTAACATAAGTAGATTTAGTAAGTAGTTATAACCTTGGGATTTTTAATGCAGTATGAGCTTGGTACGTTTAAATATTAAAGGAATTTCCTATAGTCAAACACAAAATGGCGCTTATGCCCTAATATTGAATGAAGTAGAAGGCGACCGAAAACTCCCTATTGTTATCGGTGCTTTTGAAGCGCAATCTATTGCTATTGCGCTTGAAAAAGAAATAAAACCTCCTCGACCACTCACACATGATTTATTTAAGAATTTTGCAGATCGATTTGATATTACTGTTAAACAAGTAATAATCCACAAATTGGTGGACGGTGTTTTTTACTCCAGCATAATTTGTGAAAGGGATAAAATAGAAGAAATAATAGATGCCCGCACCAGTGATGCAATTGCCTTAGCACTTCGATTTAATGCGCCTATTTTTACTTACAAAAATATTTTAGATAAAGCAGGAATATATCTCACCTTCACTTCTAAAGATGAGCATCAAGACGAAGACAGTATTGTTGTAGATGAACTTGTAAATCCTGAAAAAGAATCTCCTGCCTCAGATGAAAGCTATAAGAAATATTCACTCTCTGAATTATACAACATGTTAGATAGCGCTGTTACAAATGAAGACTACGAGAAAGCAGCAAAAATAAGAGATGAAATTTCTAAAAGAAACAAATAGCACCTTATCCTTGAACATTTAAGACAATTCACATCTTCCATGAAAAAAATTTTGACAATTCTTTTTATACTTATAAGTGCCCTAGGTTGGACACAGTCCATAGAAAAAACGTGGGGTCATACTAAGGAAAACTCACCCTATCTTTCCTTAAAGGAAGGGTCGTTCCAATGGAATATTGAGGATAACACTATTCAAGGAGAATACCTTCATCAACAAAAGCTCCTTTTTCTTTATCCAGATAAAATGCAGGATTCTATAATCCGATTTAAGGTGGAAACCCTTACTGATTCAACACTTACTCTTTCCAAAAATGGAAAGCAAATAAAACTAGTTGTTCAACCCGAAAAAGAAAACACAACCACTTCCGCTCAATTAATACCCAATCAAGGAATTTCGACAGAAAGTATTCTAAGAGGAGCCATAGGTATGCTTGCCATATTAATAATAGCATTTATTTTTAGTAGTAATAGAAAAATGATCAAGTGGAAAACTATTGGGATTGGGCTTTCCGCTCAACTATTACTTGCCATTGGTGTATTAAAAGTTCCTTTTATTCAAGCTGCTTTTGAGTGGGTTGGAAATATTTTTGTACTTATTTTAGACTTCACAAAAGCGGGAAGTGAATTCCTATTAGGAGGAATGATGAATGTTGAAAGCTTTGGTTTTATCTTTTTATTTCAAGTTTTACCTACCATCATCTTCTTCTCTGCACTGACTTCTGTGTTATTTTATTTAGGTGTCATTCAAGTAATTGTTAGAGGACTAGCTTGGATTCTCACAAAACTCATGGGGATATCAGGAGCAGAAAGTCTCTCTGTTGCTGGAAATATTTTCTTAGGACAAACAGAAGCTCCCTTAATGATAAAAGCCTATCTTGAGAAAATGACTCGATCAGAAATTCTTCTTGTTATGGTTGGTGGTATGGCTACGGTTGCCGGAGGCGTATTAGCTGCATATATTGGATTCTTAGGAGGCAGCGACCCATTATTAAGATTGCAATTTGCTAAACATCTATTAGCGGCGTCAGTTATGGCTGCGCCTGGAGCTATAGTAGTATCAAAAATTCTATATCCTCAACAAGCAGCAGTAGACAACAATGCAACTGTATCAACTGATGCTATTGGCTCAAACATACTTGATTCCATTGCAAATGGTACTACTGAGGGATTAAAACTCGCAGCTAACGTTGGAGCCATGCTACTTGTATTCATAGCTTTTATCGCAATGATAAACCATATTTTTGGTTGGATAGGAGATCTTACCTCCTTAAACGCCCTTATTTCAGAATACACTCCTTATGACAAGTTCTCCTTAGAATCTATTTTAGGACTAATTTTCTCTCCACTTATGTGGCTAATAGGAGTAGCCAAAGAAGATATGATGCTAATGGGCCAGTTATTGGGGATAAAACTGGCTGCTTCGGAATTTGTAGGCTATATTCAATTAGCAGAACTTAAAAATGCTGCTAACACATTACATTTTACCTATGAAAAATCAGTTATAATGGCCACCTATATGTTATGTGGATTTGCCAATTTCGCATCTATCGGAATACAAATTGGAGGAATAGGATCTCTAGCACCAGGACAAAGAAAAACACTTTCTGAATTCGGAATGAAGGCGGTTTTAGGAGGGACACTTGCTTCACTCTTATCAGCCACGCTTGCCGGTATGATTATAGGATAAAAAAATGCCTGCTAAAAAGCAGGCATTTTTTATTAAAGTTAATAACCTTTGTAAAAAATCAGTTGAATACAGAATAGCTCATAAATGCCATTTTACTATGTTTGCAACAAACGTAATCTTTCCCAAGATTCTAGTTAATCTATAATTTCAAACTAAAGGCAATAAAAGACTACACAAATGAAACAATATCACGACTTATTGCGACATGTTCTAGAGCATGGTCATCAAAAAGGGGATCGTACAGGAACAGGCACCCTAAGTGTTTTTGGATATCAAATGCGATTTGATCTTAGTGAAGGTTTCCCGATGGTGACTACCAAGAAACTCCATCTAAAATCCATTATATATGAACTATTGTGGTTTTTAAAAGGCGACACCAACACTAGTTACCTTACGGAAAATGGTGTTCGTATTTGGAATGAATGGGCAGATGAAAACGGAGATTTAGGCCCCGTATATGGCCATCAATGGCGAAATTGGAACAATGAAGGAATCGATCAAATTACGGAACTTATTAACACCTTAAAAAACAACCCAAACAGTAGAAGGATGTTAGTGTCAGCTTGGAACCCAAGTGTACTTCCTGACACTAACCATACATTTGCCGAAAATGTCGCAAATGGTAAGGCAGCTTTACCACCATGTCATGCCTTTTTCCAATTCTATGTTGCAGACGGAAAGCTATCTTGTCAATTGTATCAACGTAGTGCTGACGTATTTTTAGGAGTGCCTTTCAACATTTCTTCCTATGCGCTCTTAACTATGATGATCGCACAAGTATGTGGGTATGCACCAGGTGAATTTATTCACACATTTGGAGATGTTCATATCTACAACAATCATTTGGAGCAGGTAAAACTTCAATTAACACGAGATTGCAGGCCTTTACCGATTATGAAAATAAACCCGAAAGTCAATAATATTTTCAATTTTAACTTTGAAGATTTTACACTTGAAAATTATAATCCTCATCCCCACATAAAAGGAGAAGTGGCCATTTAGGCCACTTCTATTTTTATACTTGTCAGGTTATTATTGAATCTCTTTCAATAATTCTTGAATTGCACGTTCTAATTGTTCATCTTTTCCTTGATCAATCGCACCAGGCATATTTTTCACTTGAACATCAGGCTTCGTTTCATTATTTTCTAACCACTCTCCTGCCTTATTCTTTACGCTGATTGGTACAGCTCCCCAACGAGTTCCATCAGGAAGAGTTTCCCATCCCGCAAAAGAACATGTACCTGGAACTGGCATACCTACTGTTTTTCCAATATTCAGATCAGTATACCCGCAAGCAAAACAATGCCCATCACTATAATTAGCCTCATTAAACATTGCTAAAGTGGGTTTTGTCCAGCGGAAAGTAGGCTCATACCCTACAGCACGATCAGCAGTAGCATATTCTAAAAATTTCTCTCCGGTAAAGAACATTGCTAAATCAGCAACCAGGTCACCCCCTCCATTGAAACGTGTGTCAATTATCATTCCTTTTCGATTATGGTATTTACCCATCATTTCTTCATAGGTATTTCGGTAAGGTCCATCTCCCATTCCCGGAATATGGACATAGCCCAACTGACCATTACTCATTCTTTCAACCTCGTCCTGATTTATTTTAACCCATCGTCTATACAATAGTGCATTTTCTTCTCTTAAAGAAATAGGTTTCACTGTTACTTGTTTCGTATCCTTTCCACTAACACTTTTCACTTCCAATAAGGTAAATTTATCCGCCTTCCTGTTTAAATATTGCGCAACATCTTTAGTTGTCGTAACCTTTTCTCCGTCGATTTTCTCAATAATCATTCCTGACGCTATATCAAGATGAGCTTTATCTAATGGTCCACCTTTAATGACTTCTGCTATCTTAATCCCATCTCCATCGTAGGAATAATCTATAAAAATACCTAAGGAAGCAGTTTCATCACCCCCACTCATTCGGTTATTATAACGAGCACCTGCGTGTGATACATTAAGCTCTCCTAGCATTTCGGAAAGCATCTCTGCAAATTCATAGCTGTTACCTATGTGAGGAACATACTTGGCATATTCCTTCTTTAGTAGATCCCAATCGACTCCATGCATATCTGGCGTATAAAAAATACCTTTAGTTCGTAACCATACGTGTTCAAACATATATGTACGTTCTGCCATCACATCTTGGGTCATTTCCCCAGCTATTTTCACTACTTCTTTCTTAAATCCTTGTGGATTAATTTTAGAAATACTTCCTCCGCTCAATAAAAAAAGTGATTTATGTTCTTTATCCCATGCTAACCTACCAAAAGAGGTATTCAAAGCTAATTCCATTTTAGTTTCTTTAGTACGCAAATCAGTACTCCATAAATTCATCCCCTTTTCAAAGCGGGCTAAATAATATAGTTTTTCACCATCATCTGAAAGTACAGCATCTCCTAATTGAGAGGAGTGTATAGTAAGACGTGCTTTTCGATCACGCAAATCCTCCCAATCAAATTTCAACTCATTTATTTGAATATCTTCCTTTTTAGACCCACTCTTCTTCTTGTCTTCTTCCTTAATAGCCTCTTTCTTATTGACCTTTTCCAATTCTTTTAACAGATTGAAATCATCCTTACTTAGACGAAATCGATCCCAACCTTCCTGTGTTAAAAACAAGGTATAAACATCACTTTGTGACCCTCCGCTGGTAGCAAAGCTCTTCATACCATCTCGGTTACTAAACCATAACAACTGCTTCCCACCATTTACCCATTTAGGTGAGTAATCATCATATCCACTCTGAGTTAAATTCTCCATGGGTTTCTTGGCCGATGCATCCAATAGTACAATCTCACCATTAGCCATAGTTGGTTTGAAGGAAGCCAGTAACCACTTGCTGTCAGGACTCCATGTGAAAAACTGATCACCATCATACATATGAAACAATTCTTTGGGTGTCAGTAAGGTTACCGCTTCTTTAGTCGCAAGTGTTAACACTTTTAAGGTTCGTCTATTTTCAATATAGGCCACTTTCTTTCCATCGGGTGAAACCACCGGATGATAATTTTCATTCTCATTAAGTATTAGTGGCTCTTCTTTAAGCAATGTGGAAGCAAAAAAGAAAGGTTCTTCTGATCGAATACGTTCAGATTTAAAAATACTCCATTTCCCATTTTCTTCCCTTGCATAAATTAAAGAATTGCCATCCGGTGAAAAATTCAAAAAACGTTCTGTGGCAGGGGTTTGTGTTACACGTTTAGTAATTGCCCCGTCTATTGAAGTAACAAATACCTCACCTCTTGCTATTACAGCAACTTCTTTACCATCAGGAGATAGAGCCATCTCACTAATTCCTCCATTAACAGTTACAACTGCATCTTGGTTTTGAGATGCTTGAGTAAAGAGTTGGACATTTACCTTATTGGGTTGCTGTCCTTCACGAAAAGTGTAAACTTCTCCATCATAACTAAAACTCATAAGTCCATTATCTGCGATAGTTAAGAAACGTACTGGATGAAGTTTAAACTGAGTTAGCTGTTTGGAGTCTCCGCCAGAAACATTCATTTTATGAATATTAAAGTTCCCTGATGTTTCACTTAAATAATAAATTGAATTTCCTCCAGGAGCAAACACAGGATTGCGATCTTCTCCGTAAAATGAAGTAATCATTTTGTGTGTCCCAGTGGCAACATCATAAGACCATATATCTCTTGTTATAGATGACTGATGATGTTTTCTCCACTCATTCTCTCCTCCTTTTTTATCATGATATAAAATAGTACTCCCTGTAGAATTAACTTGTAACGCTTCTGCCGGAAGTGTCCATAATTGTTTAACACGACCACCTTGCACCGGAACCGTATACACCTCAGGCTGAGACCCAGTAGGATACTGACGATGCTCAGCAACATCTTGTCTTACACCACCAAACCATATTGAGTTCCCATCTGATGAAAAAGTATATGGATACTCATCATTGGAATGAAAAGTAAGTCGTTTTGCCTCACCACCTGAAGCGTCCATCACATAAACATCAAAATTGCCATAACGATCAGACGCAAATGCCAGTTGTTTACCATCTTTACTCCAAATAGGCATATAATCATGGGCTTGATGAAATGTGAGCTGAATGGCCTGACCTCCTTGAGAAGGTACTTTATACAAATCTCCTTTGTATGTAAATGCTATATACTCTCCCGTAGGCGAAATTGATACATAACGCATCCATTGTGGACGTTCTTGTCCCCATAAAACTACTGTACAAAAAAAAGTATACAGTAACATTGTAAAATTCTTCATGAATAAAGTTATTTGGTAATTCGCATTAAAAGTAGAAGTTTTAAACAGCATTTATTAATAGTCACCGACTCGAAGTGACAATAATTACTGTTTTTAAGTAAACTTTAACAACCAAAAAACATTATTCTAATAAAAAGGCAGTCCAGATGTAAAATTTAAATTAATAATTGGTTGATCACTATGAACCTAAATTAATTAACTCATGAAAGACTCAGAACACAATAAAAAAACACTTCATCAAAACCTTCCTTATTTCTAAAAGTTGAACTAATAGCTAAATCTCCTAAGCGTATATCGCCATCTAAATAATCGGGACTCATAGGAACGGAATGTTGTACACAGCATAAAAGTATTTGCACTCAATGACTTCATAACAACTAAATCTTCACCAATACTATTTTCCAACTGTACCCTTAATTTGCTTTTGTAATAATAGATCCAAATCCCATAGGAGATGTTATCTATGTAATGATTGATTTCACAGTAAGACTTCTAAGGGAATTCATTCAAAATTTAGAAATGTTATTATTGAATTTCAACTATAAATTAAATCGCAACCTTTAGCAAATTTTAAGGAAATATTGCAGCGAAATACCTCATTGACTATTTAAAATACTTTCGTAAGGCGTCAAGTAATTGATTTATCTCCTTTTCAGTATTATAGAAATGTACACTTACCCGTATTGCATTACTTCTATGAGTTACTACTATATTTTTACCTTTTAGATATTCAAATAATTTCTGGTCACCTTTGATCCTCAATATATGAGATGGAATCCCTCTTTCAATTATTGAATCATCCAATAGATCCATTTCTAAGAGTACTTCAAAGGCCCTTTTACTAATAGAATAAACATATTCATATATTTTATCAAGCCCAATCCTCATTAAATATTTCATAGAAAATGCCATACTACCAAAAGCCAACATGTCATGATGACCAGGTTCAAAATATCCTGTAAACGGAAGTAGCGAAGTATCAGGATTATATTTATTGCTGTTAAATCCTATAGTTTTAGGGATTAGTTTTGATTTACTGAATTCGGAAAAGGCCATGAATGCACATCCATATCCACCTAGCAACCACTTATAAGCACTACTTATAACTATATCAATACCTGCATCCGAAAAATCAAATGGAGCGGTCCCAATGAATTGAGTACCATCTGCTACAAAAAGTACATTTGGATTCTTTGCTTTTAACTTCTTTATAAAATCCAAATTAATCTTCAATCCATTTGAATACTGAACTATACTAAAAACAAATACTGAAGGTTTATTATTTTGAAAAGATATCGCAATTTGATCCTCCATTTCGGAAGTCATTTCTATATAACTACATTGAAACCCCCTTTTCTCGACAGGCCATAGAATCGATGGATAGTCGCCCGAAATCATCAAAAAGCTATCATCAGAGCTAAGCCCATCTAGAACCATATTCCACCCAATTGTAAAATTTGGAACCAAAGCAA
The DNA here is from genome assembly GCF_028743515.2 of Imtechella halotolerans. Taxonomy (GTDB): domain Bacteria; phylum Bacteroidota; class Bacteroidia; order Flavobacteriales; family Flavobacteriaceae; genus Imtechella; species Imtechella halotolerans. The sequence continues at coordinate 2,104,949 of NZ_CP117969.2, forward strand.
TATTGGAAGCTGGAGCATTAACAAAAACACCCACAGTTTTTCGCACTTCATTGATAAAACTGTGTTGTTTCTCCCTATACATACTGCCACCTATTAAATAATCAAGATCATGTTCTTGTCTCCAATCCATTAGAGGTTCTCCCATTAATCCAGTTCCTGCAGTATTAAGGTAGGTATATTGTGCCGTTAACGGAAAATCATTTCGAAAATTCTTCATCTCACCAAATTCCTTTAATTTTGAAAGACTAAAGGTATAAAACTATGTTTAGCAAAAAACAGAACTCTTCAAAAATTACGACAGAAGATCACGAGCTATTTGAAAATGCACAACGTCGAATTCGTCAAAAAAAGAAATTGTACAATCACTTCGTAATTTTTGTAATTGGAAGTATCTTCTTAGTTATAATTAATAAGGTACTAAAGTATGGTGTAACCTACAATTGGTTTGTTTGGGCTATCACCTTTTGGTCCTTTTTGTTTTTTATTCACCTAGTTAATGTATTTGTCACAAATAGGTTTATGGGAAAGGAATGGGAGCGAACTCAACGTGATAAATTAGTCGCTAAACAACGTAAAAAAATCGCAGAAATGGAAAAAGAAATTGCCGACTCAATACCAATTGAAGAAAGTAATAAAAGCCTTCCTAAAAAAAACAACATATGATTACAATAATTGCAGCTGCAGCTGAAAACAATGCACTTGGCAAAAACAACGATTTAGTCTGGCACCTACCTGATGATTTCAAAAGATTCAAAGAACTCACTTCTGGACATTATATAATTATGGGAAGGAAAACATTTGAAAGTTTCCCAAAACCTCTTCCTAATCGTATACACATTGTTATCACACGACAACAAAATTACCACCCCCAAGGATGTATAGTGGTTAATAGTATGGAAGAAGCCTTAAAACTAGCTAAGAATGATCCTACACCATACATTATAGGTGGAGGAGAAATTTATGAAATTGGAATGTCATATGCTCAATGCATTGAACTAACAAGAGTACACAATTCCTTCGATGCAGATACCTTTTTTCCGGAAATTGACAAAGAATTGTGGGAATTAAAGGAACGCCTATATCATCCTCAAGATGAACGACATCAATATGCATTTTCCTATGAAACCTATGTAAGAAAACAATAAGAATTTCTTATCTATAAGTTTTCGTATTTTTGACCCTTCTAAAATCGCAACAAATGAACGCATACATTTTCCCAGGGCAAGGTGCCCAATATGTTGGAATGGGAATGGATTTATACGAAAAATCCCCCCTTGCCAAAGATCTTTTTGAAACTGCAAATAGCATCTTAGGATTTTCTATTACAGATATTATGTTTCAAGGTACTGATGACGATCTTAAACAAACAAGGGTCACACAACCGGCTATTTTTCTTCATTCCGTAATACTAAGTAAAGTCCTAGGTAATCAATTCAAGCCTGATATGGTTGCAGGACACTCACTTGGTGAATTTTCTGCTTTAGTAGCAAATGGCACACTACAATTTGAAGACGGACTTACACTAGTGTCTAAGAGAGCCTTAGCTATGCAAAAAGCATGTGAAATAATACCAAGTACCATGGCAGCAGTATTAGGATTAGAAGATTCTATTGTGGAGAAAATTTGTACTGATATTTCTGGAGTTGTAGTACCTGCCAATTACAACTGCCCTGGCCAATTAGTAATTTCAGGAGATATAGAGGCAGTAAACGCTGCTTGTGAAGCACTAAAAGCAGCTGGAGCAAAACGCGCATTAGTCCTACCTGTAGGAGGAGCATTTCACTCTCCTTTAATGGAACCAGCTAGAGAAGAACTCGCTGCAGCAATCGAAAATACAGTTTTCAGCCAGCCTTCATGCGCTATCTATCAAAATGTTCCCACTACTGCTGTTAAAGATGCTGCGACTATCAAAGAAAATCTTATCGTTCAACTTACTGCACCCGTAAAGTGGACTCAAAGTGTAGAAAATATGGTAAAAGATGGAGCCACTCATTTCACTGAAGTTGGACCAGGAAAAGTTCTTCAAGGACTCGTTAAGAAAATACACAAAGAGGCAGAAGTTGCTTCAGCTATTTGGGAATAATTATTCTTCGTAACTATAAAGACCGGTTTAAAAACCGGTCTTTATTAAATTGTCTTTCCACAAAGGCTATCGAGATAATACGCATTCGCAACAATCCTTAACCTCCCCATAATAGGTTTCCCTATATGAATGAAGAGTTCTTATTGGAATATTCAAGAAGGTTTGCTTTATATAAGTTACACGGGCATTTAACATTCCCATTTCCTCAGTGTAACGTTTCTCCTGTTTGGTAATTCTTTTAATTGTAATCAACTTCATTTCTTCATTTTTTTACAAGAAATTGAGCATTAACAAAATCAAAGGCTCAATTCATTTTATTAGACATTAACTATCTATAGTATAAAAAAATAAAGGAAAAATCCAAATAAAATCAAATATTTCGATTTTTGATATACAATCAAAGTATTCCTAGTCCACAATCACTACTTCTATGTTATTTTTCTGAAGCATTCGAATACTATCTTCTTCTATTGCTGAATCAGTAATCACCTTATGAACTCTTTCCAATCCACAAATATAAGCCAATCCGCTACGTTTAAATTTAGAAGAATCAGCCACTACAATAACTTCATCTGCACTATCAATCATTATCTGATTCAAATACGCCTCTTCCATATAATGCGTATATACGCCAACATCAGGCTTAATACCATCCACTCCTAAAAACAACTTCCTACATTGTACCTGTCGAAAGTTACGCTCGGCCATTGGGCCAACCAATGACATAGAGAACTCCTTCAAGTAACCTCCAGGCATAAAAACCTCTAGGTGTTCATATTTAACTAGGTTATTTACGATATCAAGTGCATTACTTATCACAGTAAGTTTTTCAAATCTCCCAAGATTATTAGAAATTTCGAAGGTTGTTGTTCCCGAATCCAATATTATTGAGTCATTTTCCTCAATAAAGGAAGCTGCCTTTGCACCTATTTTACGCTTAACATCTAAATTTATTTTCTTTTTTTCAGTAACCGTAAGGGCAATATTACTTGTTTTAAATGCCCCTCCATGTGCCCTGATTAGTAATTTGTTTTTTTCAAGTTTATCAAGATCATTTCGGATGGTTACTTCACTAACACCGAGCATCTCACTAAGATTACTAACATTTACCTGACCTTGCTCATCCAACACCTGCAGAATCTTGGATCTACGTTCTGCTGTTTTTTTCATGTACTGTTTTCGTTTTCAAATGAAAAGTAAATATATAAAAATGAAAGATCTTTTCAATAAGAAAGTTTCGATAAGTTACTATTTTCCTTCAAAAAAAGCCACCCATTGGGTGGCCTAAGAAAGCTAATAACAAATAAAAACCATTACTATTTTTTCTTCTCGCGAACTTTTGTGTTTCCAGCTCCTTGAAGTGAAATATCCACCGGAGCATTAGTTTTCCATGCTCCAGCAGTAAAATCAGGTATATCCACTGATTGTGAACGATTATTTACCGAAATTTCAGACAACGGCGTAATAGCACTCCAAAGAGCAGCATCATACACATCCTGGTCTAATGGTAATCCATTACGCAAGCAATCAATTAGTCTCCACTCCATCATAAAGTCCATTCCCCCATGACCGCCCATACGTTTGGCTAATTCTCCGATTTTAGTGATAATTTCAGGAGTATACTTCTTTTCAATTTCCTTCATTTGATCATCCTTAAACCAGCTATGACCAGTCGATATACCTTGACGAGGCCATTTCTGTGCAAATGCTTTGGTCCCACTTACCATGTGTATACGGGAATACGGACGTGGAGAAGTGACATCATGTTGAATCATGATACTCTTACCGTTTTTGGTTTTAACCAAAGTGGTGTTCATCTGCCCTCTAAATTCAGCATTAGCGAACTCAGCAAATGAATTATCAGTCTGAGCCAATTCTGCCGCTTTAGCACGCATCATAAAATCATTACTAGAAAGCGATGTCAAATAATCCATCTGATCTCCCCTGTTAATATTCATAATTTGGCAAACTGGACCTAAACCGTGTGTAGGATATAAATTCCCGTTACGATTTATATTTTCCCTAAGTCTCCACATACTTTCATATCCATTCTTATCGAAGTTAAGGTCTACTAGATCATGAATATATGCTCCTTCTGTATGTACAATCTCTCCAAAGAATCCTTGACGTGCCATATTTAATGTTAGCATTTCAAAGAAATCATAGCAACAGTTTTCCAACATCATACAATGCTTCTTGGTACGCTCTGATGTTTCTACCAACTCCCAACATTCATCAATAGTTTTTGCAGCTGGAACCTCAACAGCCACATGTTTTCCAGCTTCCATTCCGTAAACTGCCATTGGCACATGCCAATCCCAAGGAGTAGCAATGTATACTAAATCGATATCATTACGGTCAAACATAGCCTTCCAGGAGAACGCATTACCTGAATAAGTTACCGGTTTATGAGATGTACCTTCCAGTAATTTTAATGCTTTATCCACTTGCGCCGGACGTAAGTCACATAATGCTTTAATTTCAACTCCTTCAATATGACTCATACGTTGTACCGCTCCAGGACCACGCATTCCAAGTCCTACAAAGGCCACACGCACTTTATCAAGTTTGGGTGCTCTATAACCACTCATATTAAATCGTTGCGTGCGATTAGGTTTTAAATATTGCGCGGGATCTAGCGTTTCTGGTGAATTATTTTCCTTAAAGCCCACAAGACCAGTGCCTACTAATCCTAAGGAAGCTAAACCGGAAAGCTTAAGAAAGTCTCTACGTTTGTTTTCCATATTGTTTTGTTTTAGTGTGTTATTGTTATACTTTAAATCCGTATGTTTTTACGGCATTAGTTTTAAAAATTTTTGTAATTACTTCTTCGGGTAATTGCAACCCCTTAAAAACCCCCTTAAATTCAGGGGCAATCATTTCCTCATTTGATGCAAAAAAGCGGTAATGAAACTTCCAAAGCTCTTCAAATCTGTTGTTTAGAGCCCGATCCTCCATACTTCCATCGTCAATAACATCCGTTCCATAAATAATCCGATCTTGATATTTAATACAAAAGTCTCTAACCGCATTCCAATTTTCTTTAGCTTGTAATTGCAAATGACAAATACGTTCTGCTAAATCGGTCATTGTATTAGGGTACCTATCTAATCTTAACGCTACTTCCTCTATACTCCATTCCATACTAAATAAATGCAACCCTACGTAACGTAAAGATGGATGCTTTTCTAGCATACTATCTCGTGTTTGCATTTGTCGTTCATAAGAAGGAAACGCAGAGTGTAAATACATATGATATTCAGGATGAGATGCGAAATAATTTCTATCAGAATCTACCGTCATTTCATCAAGGGGAAGCCAACAATTACGAGGCTCACCTTGGTGGCCAATAAGTAGCACATTATTTTGAGCCATGAAATCATATATTGGATCCATATGATCATCATCTACCATAATAAAGTCCCCCGTACTAGTGCGCAAATCCATTCCAATATTCTTCCAAATCTTGACACCTACTGCACCATTATCTAATCCCTTCTTTATTTGAGAAAGTACATCTTCTCTCCACTGGGGAGTACCCCATGGTAAACTATTATGAAAACTTGTAACATGAAGAACTTGATTAGGGAATTTTTTTTGCAATTCCAGTATAACTCTTTCTTGTTCCTTCAATGAAGGAAAAAAAGGAATATCAGTATTAATAGACAAAAATGACACACCATATTCAAGAGCCTTCATCATTTTCGCATGAGAAGTTGTATTAAGGTGTACATGAGCATCTATAAAAGGAATGATCATTTCTATCGGTTTTTAACAATTTCAAGTTTACCCTTTACCAAATTGGTAATTTCTTTAGTTGCCTTTGGAAAGACCTTACGTAAATCTATCTCCTGATTATTACTTAATTCATATTGCAGAGTCTTCATGAAAATATTTTTAATTTCAGTTGCCAAATTCACCTTACATATACCATTATTAATAGCCGACTTTAGTTGCCCTTCTGGAACACCTGAGCCACCATGTAGCACCAAAGTTGAAGAAGTTACCTCATGAATTCTCGCTAATAAATCAATATCTAATTTAGGTTCTTCTTTATAGAAACCATGTGCTGTACCAATAGCAACTGCCAAGGCATCAACTCCTGTAGACTCGACAAAACGCTTAGCTTCTTCCGGTTGGGTAAATCCTTGTTGGGCATGAGATTGTCCCAATTTAGCAACATATCCAAGTTCCGCTTCAACATGAGCTCCATAAGCTTGAGCACGTCTAACAACCTCGGCTGTTATTTTAACATTCTCATCAAAAGGAAGCTCACTCCCATCTATCATCACTGAGTCAAAACCCGCATCCAAACAAGCCTGTGCTAGATCTACTGACCCTCCATGGTCTAAATGAATCCAACCTTCAACTCCAAATTGTCTCAATCCTTCCCGACCCATTGCAACGGCAGTGTTTAACCCCATATACTCAATAGAACTTTGAGTAAGTTGTAATATTAAAGGCTCGTTTACTTCAGCAGCAGCCGTCAAAACTCCATGAAGGGTTTCCAAATTGTAATAATTAGTGGCCAACAACCCTCTTTTTTGGGTTGTAAAATCTTGTAATTTATCTTTTAATTTCATCGTATTGCGTTAGGTCAATATCAAAAATGGTTTGTATACTATCTTTTATTCTTTCCGAATCTACAAAAGCAGCTGTACCTCCAGCGGCTGTTGTATTTAACGCTCCCATAAGGTTTCCAAATTCCATACAAACCTCTAGAGTTGCGCCGTCCATGAACTTCTTAATAAATCCTGAATTAAATGAATCTCCAGCACCTATGGAGTCCACATAATTATTATGTAAAAATGCAGGCTTCTCACAACGATAACTCCCATTAACCCCTATACTGCCCTTTTGACCTCTCTTAACTATCAAAGTATTAGTATATGGAGTCACTATTGCTATAGCCTCCTCTAAATTTTCAACCTTGGTCAAAGCCAACAATTCAGCTTCATTAGGCATGAACACATCTACAAATGGCAAACAGGCCTCATAATCAAAATCCCATTTATTTTGAGGATCCCACTGCAAATCAAGAGAGGTTGTCAAACCCATCTTCTTTACTCTTTTAAATAATGAATCTATACCCTCTCTTAACCCCTTCTGAATAAAAAAATTAGAAAGATGCATATGAGTAAAATTGGACATCTCGTTCCAAGGTAGGTCCTCTTGAGTAAGCGTTTCCATCGCACCGCAATAGGTAACATTGGCACGTTCTTGATCATAATTCATTATAACCGTAATCCCTGACTGATGCGTTTCTGATACAGTAACATATCTTGTGTCTACCCTTTTTTGTTGTAATTCTTCAACAATAAAACTACCGAAAAAATCAGATCCAACCTTGCCACAAAATGTTGTGGAAGCCCCTAATGCAGCACAATTCGCAGCCATAATTGCTGAAGAACTTCCCAAGATAAGATTCATATCATGAGCAATAATCTCTGTGGCTATCTTGGGAAACCCCTCAATGTGATTTAATAATAAATCAACATTTAATTCACCTACTACAAGTAATTTGTTGTGTTGCATTTACGATACAGTAGTTATGATTGTTTTAGGAAGCAAAGCTTCTACATCTTTTTTTAATAACATTCCAAGAGGCTCATACATACAATTAGCCGCGCCGCAGGCTACGCCGTAACGTGCGATATCTTCTATCTCCATCCCTTCACTCAGGGCAAACATAATCCCAGCTGTAAGACAATCTCCACTCCCAACAGTACTTATAACATTATCTATAACAAGCTTCGCATGCAATTTTCGTCCCTGATAATATAGCAATAAGCCTTCTTTCCCTTTGGTGAGAGCAATTAACTGTACATCAGGGTGAACTTTATTTAATATTGATTCTAAAGTTGCTTCTCCAGTCAAAGCGCGTGCTTCGTGCTCATTTAAATGTAAACCAAAAAATGGCAGATTTATACAACCTTCCAATTGCTTACCAGAGCAATCAATCACTATTTTTTTATCATTTTCTACAGCCAAGGACACTAAAGAACTATACGCATAATCTGATGCATTCAATGGAAAAGAACCAGAGACACATACCCATTCAGTCCTTTGCAATGCCTCTATATAGGTTTGTTCAAATGAAATTGAAGCAACATCATCCCAATTCGGTCCAGGCTCTAACAACTCTGTATTTTGTACAATTTCATTACCTGAACGAAATGTGTAACACTTTCTATTATTTCCCTCTATTATTGGCCCAAGCGTTTGAACCCCATAAGCTGCACATTCCTTTTTAATCCATTCACCTTGATTCCCAGCCCAAGCCCCCATTAAAGACACCTCATTTCCTAAGACTGTTAAAGCTAATGCCACATGTGTTCCTTTTCCTCCTGGGAAAGAATCAATTCTAGTCATTCTATTAACTTCACCAACTTTGAAATCGGCAAACCAAGCATATGCATCTATAGATGGATTAGGACATACCACTAACATTAGCTTACAATTGTTTCAGATTTATCATAAATTACAACACCCTGAACAACACGACTTATAGCACCAGACGCAGAAGGATTATCTGGATTTATACCCAGTTGCAAAGCTTTATAGTATCCCAACAGCTGTCCGATTAAGGTGGCCGGAAGAATCTCAAAGTCTACAGGAATAGCTTCTGTATAATTCAACGTAAACTTATTTCCAAAATTTTCAGAAGAGGATTCCCCTAGGCTAATGGTTGATATATTCCGAACATCAGCCGCAATACTTTTAGCTAAATCACTCTCATACTTATAAACATGGGCATCTTGAGAAAACAAATACACTACAAGAGTTTGCTCATTGACAACAGCTCTTGGCCCATGACGAAAACCTAAGAATGAATCATGCTTACACACTAATTGGCCATCAGTAAGTTCTTGAACCTTTAAATGACACTCTCGAGCAATTCCCAACATCGGACCAGAACCTAAAAAGACCGCTCTTTCATATGGTAAATTAGCAATATTCTCGAATAGATCTTGTCTTAATAATATTTCTGAAGCTGCGGTAGCCGTTGCTAACACTATCTCTTGGTACTTTTTAAGATTAGAGATATCCGAAACTAAAAGTGAAGTCAACAACATTGAAGTAAAACTTCCTGTCATTGCCAAACTTTTATCATGCGCCTCCTCAGGTAACACAATACAATAAGATGTCCCCTTGCGTTGCTCACAAAATCCAGCAAGCTCTCCTTGATGATTACATGTAATTACAAGGTGGTAAATAGAATCAACATGTAAATCAGCTAATTTTACAGCTTCTACACTTTCAGGACTATTACCTGAACGTGCAAATGAAACTAATAGTGTTGGCTGTTCCTTTCTAAAAAAATAATCAGGATGTGTCACTATATCCGTTGTAGCAATAGCTTGTGTCAAACACCCAGTGTTTTTTTGAACTATTCCTTGAGAAGCCTCCCCAATAAATGCAGAGGATCCAGCACCAGTTAAAATAATCCTAAGATTAGGCAAGTCCAAAATCGGTTTTAAAAAACTTTCAACCTCCTTTTGCCTTTCTTCCAACAATTCATAAACCTTATTCCACAAAGCAGGTTGACCATTGATTTCAGAATAAGTATACAATACTCCTTTTGCACTCATAATTAGTTACATTACCATGTAAATATACGTTAAAACTTACACGACTGTTATTAAACACACTCCTTAAACGCTTTACCCTAACACACACTTCCAACAATTAACATTAAAGCGAACTTATTATTAAGATTCAAATAAAAGCAAATATTTCGAAACATTAAAATATTTCGAAATGTTTTTTTATACAAAAAAAGCACCTCTGCAGAATTTTTAAACATAATTAAGTCAACTTATTGATTTTCAATTATTTTTAATTTATTTTATATTACTACAATATCATACAAAACGAAATAATTCATAAACAAATTTTATATTTTATTTTGTTCTTTATTAAAAAATCCTATTTTAGCTAAACTTTTTAAGAATATTTTATTACGATTTCTTACTATTTAACATAAATATATTCTAAAAAGACATAACCAACACCAAATGTTTAATTAAAAACTTTTTTATGAAAAATTACCTACTGATTATTTTCAGTTTCTTTCTTTTTCAGCAAATTGCCGCTGGGCAAACCCACACTGTAAAAGGAACTGTTTCTGATGAGCAGACTGGCGAACTTATTCCTGGTGCGAATGTCCTTATTAAAGGAACTTCAAAAGGAGTTGCAACTGACTTCAATGGGATTTACAGTATCGCCGCCAATCCAAATGACATTTTAGTCATAAGCTACCTTGGCTACAAAACAATTGAAGTGCCTATTAATGGAAAAAACATTATTGATATTTCTCTGGCAATAGATGCTTCACAACTTGACGAGATAGTTGTAGTAGCCTTCGGTACTCAGAAAAAGCAAAGTGTAGTTGGAGCGCAAGCCACTGTCAAACCTGCGGAACTCAAAACTCCCGTTAGAGACTTAACAACAGCAATTGCGGGTCGACTTGCCGGTGTAGTGGCTACCCAAAGAGGTGGTGGCCCTGGAGCTGATGGGGCTAACCTCTTTATACGAGGTGTTTCTACTTTTGCATCAAGCCCTCAAGGACCATTATTGGTAGTAGACGGGGTGCCTGATAGAAGCATAAATAATATTGACCCTGAGGATGTTGAAAGCTTTACAGTACTTAAGGATGCAACAGCAACAGCCGTTTATGGTACTCGAGGAGCCAATGGTGTTATATTAATTACCACTAAAAATGGTAGAGCAGGCAAGCCGGTTGTCAATATTGAAATGAATTCTGCGGTCACTAAATTCACTGCCCTACCCAAATTTATAGATGGACCTACCTTTATGACCCTGTACAATGAAGGGCTGACCATGAGAGGTCAGAACCCGACATTTTCCCAAGAACGAATTAATCTATCCGCTACAGGTGTAGATCCAGACTTATATCCCAATGTTAATTGGTATGACGTTTTATTTCACGATTTAGGAACTAACAACCGATTAACGATTAACATTAGTGGAGGATCCGAAAAATCAACTTACTATATTTCAGCAGGTTATTTTGGAGAAACAGGCCTATTCAAAACTGGAAATGTTGAATCTTTCAATTCAGATTTAAAATTAGATCGCTTCAACTTTACTAGCAATGTAAATGTAAATGTAACTGAATCAACAAAACTAGATTTTGGAGTAAATGGCTACATTACAAACTATAACAGGCCATCAGCTGGGGTAGCAAATATTTTTAATCTAGCCACTTCAACTGCACCACATATCATCCCTGCACAATACAGTAATGGACAATGGCCTCAACTTCAAGGAACATTGGCCAGCCCATATATGTATCTAACTCAATCGGGAGTAACTAATGAAACTAATAATGTAATACGATCAAACCTTAGGGTAACTCAAGGATTAGACAAGCTAATTGATGGATTAAGTGCCACAGCAATGTTTGCGTTTGATGTGAATTCACTAAATGCCCTTACAAGAAGCCGCACACTTCCTACCTATTGGGCTACAGGCAGAGATGATGACGGAAATCTTATTACAGAAATATCAAGTACCGGTTCAGAAAACCTAAGCTTTGAATTAAACAGGTTTGGAGACAGACGATTTTATATTGAATCCGCATTAAACTATAAAAAAATATTTGGGAAACATGATGTTTCTGGATTGTTACTCTTTAACCAATCTGATTATCGAGATGCTTCTAGCCGGGTTGAAACTTATACGGCAGCTATACCATATAGACAGCGTAATGTTGTTGGCCGCGTCAATTATGGTTTTCAAGGCAGATATTTTGCAGAAGCTAACTTTTCATATTCAGGTTCAGACAATTTTGTACCTAGTGAGAGATATGGTTTCTTTCCCTCATTCGGAGCAGGATGGGTGATTTCACAAGAAGAATTTTTCAAACCACTTGAAGACATAGTATCTTTTTTTAAGGTAAGATATAGTTATGGCCATTCTGGAAATGCAAATATCACGGATCCAAACAACAGATTCTTATATCTGAGCACTATTGGAAATTCGGGAGAATACACTTTTGGAGCTCCAGGCTCCCAAAGAACCTATACCGGCTTTGGAGAAACTAGAATTGGTGGTAATGTGAGATGGGAAACTTCATATCGTCACAATTTAGGAGTTGAAATGAATTTCTTACGTGACAACTTGAAACTTATAGTTGAGTTATTCAAAGAAACAAGGGAGGATATACTTTTACGAGATTACACCATTCCTTATGTATCAGGATTCACAGTTGGGAACATACCTTTTAACAATGTTGGGGAAACTAAAAACAAGGGAATTGACATTACGTTAGATTACAATAAAGCCTGGACAGAAAAAAACTTCTTCCAACTTAGAGGAACTTTCAACTATAACAAAAATGAAGTGGTGAAGGATGGAAGTCCTGAGTGGAGATACCCATATCTAAACAGAACAGGACAACCAATAAGCCAAAGGTTTGGTTATATAGCTACCGGACTATTTGAAAGCGAAGAAGAAATAGAAAATGCAGCAATTCAATCTGGCGATGTCCGAGTAGGTGATATTCGATATAAAGACCTCAACGGGGATGGAATAATTAATAGCAACGACCAAACAGCTATTGGATATGGCAGTTTACCAAGAATAGTTTATGGAATTTCACTAGGTGGAGGATTTAAAGGGTTTGACGCAAGTTTATTCTTTCAAGGTGTAGCCCAAGTAGACTTTAACTACGCAGGAGGTTTTGGAACAACCCCATTCTCTCAGGGATCAAGTTATGGAAACATGTATTCTAATGTACTTAACAGATGGACTCCCAACAATCCAAATCCACGTCCTTTTTATCCTAGATTATCTACCAATCAAACAGAAACAACTAACTATTACACCAGCACATGGTGGATAAAACCCGCAGATTACATTAGACTTAAACAAGCGGAAATAGGCTACACTTTAAACGGAGAGGAATACAATATAAATTCTTTTAAAAAACTTCGAATATTCCTAAGCGGAACTAATCTTTTAACATTCTCTAAATGGGACTTTTGGGATCCCGAATTAGGAGATGGAAGAGGCGCAAGCTATCCAAATATTAGCACATACAACTTAGGTGTTAGAGTTACATTCTAAAAAAGACAACCATGAAAAGATCAATAAATAAATTAAAAAGATTATCGCTAGTAGTTCTTTTATCAACAAGCTTATCAAACTGTAATGATGATTTTTTTGATTCGCAGCCAGATAATCTACTTTCAAAAGAAAGTATTTTCAAAAATAGACAACAAACCGAGCGTTGGTGGGCAGGCCTATTCTCTAATATTCAGGACATCTGGAATTATCCATACGGATATCAATATGGATTAATGAGTGATGAAATGGATGCCAGCAATTGGACGAATCCTTCCATTAACTCAGGATCCATAAGCGCAGACAACTATTATTTCCCTTTTATAAACTACTATGAAAGGATACGTCTTTCAACCATTTTTATGGAGAATATAGATAAAAATGATGAAATTCTAGCCTTAAATAATGGTCCGGAAATCATTAGACAATACAAGGGAGAAGCGCAATTTCTAAGAGCTTATTATTATTGGATAATGATGAAACATCTCGGCCCTGTTGCCATTCAACCCCTACAGTCAGGAAGTCCTGATGATTCATACCAAATTCCAAGAAGTACGTGGAGTGAATGTGTTGAATTTGTTCTTGCAGAAATGGCAGAGGCCAAACAAAATTTACCTACAGACTACTATCAAGGAGGAACCGCTGATATTGACGGCACTCAAGTTGGAAGAATTAACAAAATAATAGTTGAAGCTGTAGAATCACAAATTTTACTTTATAATGCAAGCCCTTTATTCAATGGAAATACTGAGTTAGCTGATTTCAGAAACTTTGACGGAACTCAGTTAATTCCACAATCATACGATAGCAACAAATGGGCTATTGCCGCCAGTGCAGCAAAAGAAGCAATAGATATCGCTGAAGCAAATGGCAAAGCATTATACCATGATTCAAATTCTGACCCCTTTATTGCAGCCTATAATTCTGTTAAAAAACTGTATTGGGAGGGCTGGAACACAGAAGGCATTTGGTTAAGACCCTCATCCCAAAACTATAGCTGGGAAATACATTCAGCCCCACGTTCAACTCAAAATACGGGATATAATGGTCTTGGCGTTGTTCAACGTTTGGTAGATGACTTTAGAATGAATAATGGTGAATCAATTGAAGAGAGTACCACCTACACTGAAACTGGGTATGCTCCAAGTAATACACCTTATTATTCAGCTGGAACAAACAATATGTATGTTGGGCGAGAACCTCGTTTTTACGCATGGATTAATTTTAATGGAGCAACCCACCCTAGTATTCCTCGGGCTAATCAACCCTATGTTCAGTTTTTTAGCACTGGTAATTCCGGAAAGGTGGGAGCACCAAGAGATTGGCCTAAAACAGGATATACAGTTCGTAAAAATGTACACCCATCATTTAGGTCAGACCAAAATACATTTGGTCGTCCAGCGATGCTTATAAGGCTAGCCGAACTATATCTAAATTACGCCGAAGCACTAAACGAATCAAATCCGAGCCATTCAGATGTTTTATTATATCTAAACAAAGTAAGAACTAGAGCAGGACTTCCTGAACTAAGTCCAGGCTTAAGTCAAGAGGAAATGCGTGAGCAAATTAGACATGAAAGAAGAATTGAATTTTGCTTTGAAGCGGGTCATAGATTTTTTGATGTCAGAAGATGGAAGATAGCAGACAAGCTAGGATCAGATCAAGGTGGCGCATTTTACGGTATGAATATGAACGAAGGAACAGAATTATCAAGTGACGCATATCATACACGCGTATTAGCCTTCACTCGGGCTCAATGGCAAAGAAGATTTTATTTCTTCCCATATGGCCAGAATGAAATAGACAGAAACAAGGAACTTGTTCAATTCCCTGGGTACTAAGCATAATAACCATTTAAAACGTTAATCATGAATTCAAAAAGAATTATTTACATACTACAACTCCTTTTTATTTTAGGAGCCTATAGCTGTGAGGACGAAACCCCACCTTATGAACTGCTTACGGACTCAAAAGAAGGAACAAATATCTTCCTTGCTAAAGCGAATTCCGGCATTGAAAAACTAACAATTTTTCCTGCAGATGAAAATGAAAGAACAACAACCATTGGGTCTGGCTATGGGGGCCTGGGAATTCCCGCAAATGATATTGAAGTAACATTAAGTATTAACATTGAGGCACTGGATAGCATAAATAATGCAAGAATTTTGAATGGCAGTGAACCTTTTGAGTTATTCCCTGAAAACGCCTTTTCATTTGACAAAATGATTTTAACAATCAAAGCAGGAACTCTCTATTCCGACATTAGTACTCTGACTTATTATCCAGCTAATTTTGATCAAGAAAAAGCTTATTTGCTTCCAGTTTCAATCTCCAATGCCTCTGGATTCCCAATAAGTAAAACTGCTAAAACAATTGTATTTCAAGCTCCTAAAGGCCCTAAGTTAATAACCACACCTGTACCTCTAAATAAAAATGGGTGGCAAGTTATTGATTTCAGTTCTCAAGAAGATCTAGGTGAAGGATCTAATGGATTTGCCCGAAACGTAATTGACAATAATCCTGACAGCTATTGGCATTCATGCTGGTGGGCATGTGAATCCAATGAAACAACTGCTCACCCACATTGGCTCACTATCGATATGAATAACCTAAACACAATTGACGGCATAAGATTTCACCAAAGACAATCTAATAGTAGAGCCGTGAAAGAAATTGAAATTCTTCTAAGCGATGATAATTCAAGTTGGACAAGTATTGGAAACTATACTTTAGAGCAAAAAATAGCTCCACAAGATATATCATTTGACTCAAGTATGGAGGCTAGATACGTAAAGGTAATTGCCATTTCAGCTTGGGATGGTACTAATTTTGCTGCCATGGGAGAAATAAGCCCATATTCAGTTGAAGAAACCTATGTCTTTGAAGATTAATAACATAACAATATAGTGGGAATGATATCATTCCCACTATTCATTTACACATCCAGTAATAACGAGACTTGATTTATTAGTATTATTTGGTAGTACAAAGATCTGGGCAAAAAACTTTATTAATATTTAAACTCATGAAAAAACTACGCAATATTATTATCATCTTCTCAAGCACTATATTACTTAATTGTTGCACCACTAACCAAACAGGAGAAGTAGATGATGAAAAAGAAAATTCTGGAGGGGAGTCTACTCAACTCGAATATTCCTCTGAGTACCAACATAATCTAAATGTCATTTATTTTATTCCTTCTAATAGATCACCTAATCCAGATTACCATCTACGCCTAAGTAAAATTCTTCTAAACGGACAAAACTTTTTTAATAGTTGGATGAAGCACTGGGGATATGGAGATAGATCATTCGGTATACTTAAAAACCAAGACAAAAAACTTATTAAAATAATAAACATTTATGGAAAGTACCCAAATACGTATTACCCATATGAAGGAGGACATTCAAATATTAAAAAAGAAATAGATGCTTACTTTAGCGATAATCCTGAAGAAAGAACAAGCGAACACTATTTAGTCATTTCCGCAGTAAACACAATAGACCCTAATGAGGTTCAAAATTCTGATGTTCCATTTTACGGGATTGGAGGTCGTTGGGCATACGCTTTAGACTACCCAGGTATGAGCATTGAAAATCTAGGAGCATCTGGCACTACAGGTTTTGAAGCCACAAAATGGATTGGGGGACTACTTCACGAACTTGGCCATGGACTAAATTTACCACATTGTGGTGAGAAAGTTTCGGAAAAAAACAATCCATCATTCGGAACATCTTTAATGGGAGGAGGCAATTATACCTATGGAAAAACACCTACATTTCTTGAGCATTCAAGTTGTGCAATTTTAAATAATGGACAACTCTTTACTAAAACACCCAAAAGCTTTTACACACCGAACGCCACAGCAAAAATCCTAAATATAAATGCGGATTCGGATAACACAAATATAAATATATCAGGAACCTTTCAATCAAATATCCCTGTGACAGATATTACATTTTATAACCGTCCTGAAAATAACACTGGTGGATATACTGCTATGACTTGGGTAGGAAAGCCATCAAACAACAATACTTTCTCCATTGAAATGCCTTTAGACGAATTTAGAGAAAAGGGTAATCTAAATTATGAATTCAGTATAATACTACATCATGAAAACGGTATGAATACATGGTCAAGTTATGGCTATAAATTTGAAAACGATTTACCAATAATTAACTTCGGTGACCGAGATGAGTTCGACAAAAGCAATTGGCAAATAATCGATTTTAGTTCCGAAGAAATTTCCGGGGAAGGTAGCATTAATGGAAAAGCGATTAATTTAATTGATGGAGACATTGAAACTTATTGGCATTCACGTTGGACTAACAATCTAACTAATTACCCTCATCACTTTACCATAGACACCAATAACTCCCTACATGCTTCTGGATTTAGTATAGCACAGCGAAATGGAGCAAGAAAAATAAAAAATTTTAAAATTGAAATAAGTAATAACAATACCGATTGGGAGCCAATATACAACGGAACATTAGCAAATGTACCAGGTAAACAGTACATTAAACTCCCTGAAACCACCTCTTTTCGTTATTTTAAGTTTACCGCAAAATCATCATATGACCAATTAGAATTTGCAGCATTAGCAGAAATTGGCGTTTTCAAAGATTAAATCCAATCCTTCACTATTCAGTTATTCAATTTTAAAATTAATTAATTCCCTTCATAATCAATTATGAAAGCAACAAGGAGAAACCTTCAATGAAGCGGTTCTCCTTGTTGAATTATAAGTAGCCAATTATTCTAACTTATAAAAGCCTTTACAGGTTTCAATTACACACCCATTTTTAGGAATATTTAATGCTATTATTTATCTATTGTCTAAAGGACCAAGAGAGATGTCCATCATAAAGTACTTTACATAGGCCTTAACTTAAACCATTCTTCAGACCTCCCAAATTAAAAAAAGTCAAGACCTTATAATTTGAAAAAAATAATAATTCGAAACATAAAAATATTTCGAAATACTATTTTTGAAATACTACTTATTTCATAAAACAACCTTTAAACCACCAATAATCATATTACACCCTATCTTTCAAGGGTTTAAATAAAAGGCGATATTTAATACCTTTAGTTTGATTTTAAAAAAGCAACATTATGAAAATATTATATTTTCTTAAAATTTTGTTTTATTCAAAAAAAAACTATTTTAGCTAAAATTTTAAGAATATTTTATTTCGAATACTTTCTTATTTATATTAATAATTCTTAAAATTAGTATAGCATTAACCAAATGTTTAATTAAAAACTGTTTTATGAAAAATTACCTACTGATTATTTTCAGTTTCTTTCTTTTTCAGCAAGTAGCTACAGCACAAACACTTACTGTAAAAGGAATTGTTACCGATGAGCAAACTGGTGAACTAATACCAGGCGCCAATGTACTCATCAAAGGAACTTCAAAAGGAGTTGCTACAGATTTTGATGGAAATTATAGCATCTCCGCCAATCCCAAAGATATTTTAGTAATAAGTTATCTTGGGTACAAAACCATTGAAATACCAATTAATGGAAAAAGCACTATTAACATATTACTTTCAATTGACGCTTCACAGCTTGACGAGGTAATTGTAGTAGGTTATGGAACCCAAAAAAAAGAAAATCTTACAGGTGCAGTTAGCTCAATTAAAACAGCAGAGATTGAAGGAAAGTCAACCACTTCCTTAACCAATGCTTTGCAAGGTGTAGCGCCTGGTATTACAGTAATTTCTCGACCTGGAAATGTAGGTAATGACCTAGGGTCAATTAACGTAAGAGGACGCGGTAACCTAGGTGCCTCATCTCCTTTATACATAGTAGATGGTATACCTGTTAGTGCTGGTGACTTCCAAAGAATATCTCCTTCTGATGTTGAGAGTTTGAGCGTTTTAAAGGATGCTGCCGCTGCTGCCATTTACGGATCAAGGGCTGCATATGGAGTATTTATTGTTACAACCAAAAAAGGTAAAGAAGGAAAAGCAAATTATACTTACAACTCCTACTTCGGATGGCAATCTGCTACTTTCTTACCTAAAAAGACCAATTCTCTTGAATACGCCACATTACTTAACGAAGCAAACGTTAATGCGGGCAAAGCTCCTGTATATTCTAATGAAGAACTTGGAATAATCCGAGAAGGCAGCAACCCAGACCTATATCCTAATAACAATTGGTATGATATGGTATACAGGTCTTCCGCTCCAATGACAGAACATAACATTAGTGTTTCTGGTGGTGGTGACACCAGATATTATGTAAGCGGATCTTTATTTGACCAAGCTTCATTGATTCCTGGAACTTCACTTAGAAGATATAACATTAGAGCTAATACAGAGAGAGATTTTGGAGACAGCTTCACTTTAGGCACAAATATTTCATTCGTACAGGAAGATATTGAACGTCAAGGAAATTTTTCTGTGACAGATCTAGATCGAATGACACCCCTAACTGTTGGAAAACACTCAGATGGAACATGGGGAAGTATTACAGGTGGAAAAGTAAGTAGTGTACTAGCTGAAAACAATCCACTTCGAAAAATAGCCGAATATGGTTGGGAAAAAAGACAAAAAAGCACCTTGATTGGTTCAATAAACGCCACTTTAAAATTAACTTCAGATATCAGCGTAAAAGGTATTCTGTCTTATAAAACGTATAATGAAGAAAGAAACACTTTTGACAATGAAGTAGGGGCTGTAATTGACTATTTCACAAAAGAACCTATTAATTCTACAAGAAAAAGTCCTAACAGATTAGATGTTAGATGGGACAAGGATAATACCTTTATGGCTCAGGCATTTGCTACTTATGACAAATTAATAAACGAAAAACATGACATCAAGTTAATGATTGGTACTCAGTATGAGACCTCATCATACAAATACCTTGGTGCGTCTAGAAAAAACTTCCCTTCAAATAACCTAGGCGCTATAGATGGAGGTTCAAATAGTGCTGAAAACTTATCAAACGGAGGATTAATTGAAGAGCAAGCCTTTTTATCTCAGTTTGGTAGAGTAAATTATAATCTAAACAACAAGTACCTATTCGAAGCAAATATTAGATTTGACCAATCCTCTAAATTTAACAGCGACAATAGACTAGGCGTTTTCCCATCGTTCTCAGCAGCATGGAGACTATCACAGGAAGATTATTTCAACAATATTGAATGGTTATCTGACCTAAAACTAAGAGGTTCTTGGGGAGAGCTTGGATATGTAAACAATGTTGGCTTTTATGATTACTATGATGCATTGGGAACCGGGACTGCAACAATCACCGGAGGCAATCGTATTGATGGAGTTTGGCCCTATAGACAAGCTAATCCAAATTTAGGATGGGAAACTGTGACCATGACTAATATTGGAGTAGATGCAAGCTTTTTTCAAAACGCATTTAGTGTACAAGTAGATGCTTATAACAAAGTAACTAGTGACATTCTTTTAGAAGTTCCAATGCCTTTAGAACTTGGTCTAGCAGAAGGAAATAGTGATGTTATTATTTCACAAAATGCAGGTAAAATTACCAATAAAGGAATCGAAGCTATGCTATCTTATAGAGGTGAAATAAATGATTTTCGCTACACAATATCTGGTAATGTATCTAAAATATGGAATGAAATAACGGACTTAAAAGGAAATGACAATCAGATAAGCGGTAAATGGATCAACAAAGTAGGCGAATCCATTGGATCTTTCTATATGTATGAAGCAGATGGAATCTTCACAAGTCAAGAGGAGATAGATGCCCATGCAGTTCAATCTAACGCCACTAAACCAGGTGATATTAGATACAAAGACCTTAATGGAGACGGAGTAATTAATGGAAATGACCGCAAAATAATAGGCAATGATGTCCCTTACTTTACTTATGGCCTAAGTTTAAATGCATCTTATAAAGGGTTCGACTTAAACATTCAAGGTCAAGGAGTTGCAGATGTTAAGGTGTATTTAGATTCAGAAGCATCACAAGCCTTTTTCAATGGAGCAGGAGCTAAAAAGTACCATTTAGACAGATGGACAGCAGATAACCCTAGTGCAAATGCATCTTACCCAAGATTATTACCAAGTGGAGAAAATAAGCATAATCAAGTACTATCGTCATTTTGGCTATACAATGCTTCATATTTCAGGATAAAGAACCTTGCATTGGGTTATACTATTCCTGCCAACGTCACAGAAAAGTATGGAGTAGATAAGCTACGATTTTTCGTTTCAGGAACCAATTTGTTTACTTCAAGAAGTGATAAAAGGTTGGATGATTTCGACCCTGAATTCCCATCTTCTAGAGGAAGCTATCCTGTTATGAAGGTTATGTCACTAGGTCTAAATGTTAATTTCTAATAACTAAAGAATAATAGAAATGAAAATATCACACATATATAAATGTTTACCAATCGCACTTCTATCATTAGTAGGATGTAGTGACGATTTTCTTGATAGAGTACCCCAGGATGAGATTGCAAGCGAGACATTCTGGAAATCAGAAAAAGACACAGAATTAGCACTTAACGGATGTTATGGATTTGTAGGAGCCAGTGTTTACGATGCATACGTTGACGCCTATGCAGATAATTCATACGCTCAATACCCTTGGGAAAGCAATGCAACTATCGTTAGTTCAGGAGACATAAATTCAACAATGAATGATGGCTATAATTATGAAGGTATTAGAAGATTTAATTATTTCCTTGACAATGTTGATAAATCACCCACTCCAGAGGCACTAAAAAACCAATACAAAAGCGAAGTAAGAGTACTACGAGCTTGGAGTTACTATAATTTGTCTAAGAAATTCGGTGCTGTTCCACTAATCACAGGCTTTACATTAAACCCTTCTGATGTAATTATTCCACCAACACCTGAAACCCAGGTAATGCAGTTTGTTAAGGATGAATTAGAGGCTGCAATACCACATTTGGCAGATCAACCTCAATACAAAAGTCGCATAGGTAAAGCTGCCGCTAAGATCCTAAAAGCTAGAGTTCATCTATTTAACAAAGAATGGGATGAAGCCGCTTTACTGGCTCAAGAAGTAATGGGAATGGGATATCAATTATTTCAAGTTACCAATCTAACTACGGAAGATTTTATTGATGACTACTCCTCATTTATTGATTTTGTTGATGAAGAAGATAGAATAAACTTTTACAAAGGCCTAAGAAGTTATGAGACTTTATTCTGGGAAGTAAACGAAGGTAATTCTGAGGTGATTATGGAAGCAGAATATATACCTGAAAGTGACTGGGTCTATTCTAGTGGAATCAACACTCTTCATTTAGCTGACAATGCTGGAGGAGGATGGAGTTCAATTACACCAACTCAATCAATGGTTAATTCTTATTGGAATAGGAATGGCGAAAGTTTTACACCACCATCAGTTACTGATAGAGCATCTGCTTATAACAACGGAAACTACTCACCTGCTTATTTAAATGAATTTAAAAACAGAGATACTCGATTGTACGCCTCTATTCTATATCCAGGTGCATTATGGAATAGCCTTGAACCAGGTTATGTATTCTCTTGGAATAAAGGTGGAAGTAATATTTCAAAAACTGGATATAATTATCGCAAATTGGTAGACCCAAGTGAAAGCGCACAAAGTGGAAAATGGAAAGGTCCACAAAACTTCCCAATCATTAGATACGCAGAGGTTCTACTAATTTATGCCGAAGCTAAAAATGAAAACTCAGGACCCGACGCAACAATTTATGACGCGCTCGATCTAATTAGAAACCGTGTCGGAATGCCGGTGATTGATCGCAACCTTATAAACAATCAAGATCAATTAAGAGATTTAATTCGTAACGAACGAAGAATTGAATTAGCTGGTGAAGGATATAGATGGGATGACATCCGAAGATGGAATATTGAAGAACAAGTAATGACAGACATCTACAGTATAGATAATGACTTGACCCAGGAAAGAAGATGGGAACCTAAATTTTCTCGCTTTCCATATCCTCAGGTTGCTGTAGATAGAAATCCCAACCTAAAAGATGCACAGTCAGCTAAAGGTTATTAATTACATAAGAACAACGAAACTAAACTATGAGCAATGTTGTTCTTCAAATCAATAGTTTTACCCTCCTTAGGAGGAATATTAATCAAGTTAAAAACGAGGTCATACTCTCGTTTAAATCACTCACATTGATTTTATCTTGTTTGATATTATATTTAGAATTAGTTAAGCAGCAAACTTCGGGAAAGGTTAAACCATTCCCGAAGTTATTTTTTTAAAACATCCTTAAAATCATGAAAAAACTAAGACAGACCTTTCTTTCACTGCCATTTTCAATTATAATCCTATCTATTTTCACATCTTGTTCCTCAGGCACCAATGCACCTCTTGTCAAGGCTTCTATAACTTCAGATTTAGATATTATAATTTCCCCCGAAGGTAATAGCTGGACTATAAATGACCACACCCAAAACCCTAAATTAATTAACAGTAATGGAATCCAGAACTGGAAAGATCCAAACACCATTATAAGAACCTATGTTAAACTAAATGCAAGTGGCGAATTACATATAGGCCTAAATGCAAAATCACCTACAGGGAGTTCTAAAATAAAAATCACAGTAGGTGATAAATCTGTTGAATACACTCTAAAAGATACCGAGTACACAATTCTTCCCATAGACAAATTTCCAATAAACACCACTGGATATCATTATATAGAAATTCAGGGACTCTCGAAAGAAGGGGCTAACTTTGGTGATATAAAAGATCTTCGAATAGGAGGGTCGGCTACTAAATCAGGTGTTACTTTTGTGCAAGATGATTTTTATTGGGGACGTCGTGGTCCTTCTGTTCATCTCTCATATGAAACACCCGACAAAGACATACAGTGGTCATATAGTGAAATCACTGTTCCGGAAGGAGAAGACACCATAGGATCATACTATATGGCCAATGGTTTTGCTCAGGGATATTTTGGCATGCAAGTTAACTCTCCAACAGAAAGAAGAGTTCTATTCTCTGTATGGAGTCCTTACGAAACAGATAACCCTAACGAAATCCCGGAAGACTCAAGAATTATACTTCTTGGAAAAGGTCAAGGTGTAACGACAGGTTCATTTGGCAATGAGGGTTCTGGCGGACAAAGCTATAAAGTTTTCAATTGGAAGGCAGGAAACACCTATCGCTTTTTATTGAAAGGAGAACCTTCCGTTAACAACTCTACCGATTACACAGCTTATTTTTTTGCACCCGAGACCGAGAAATGGACTTTAATTGCGAGTTTCAGAAGGCCTCATACATTTACCTACTTAAAAAGATTGCACTCTTTCTTAGAAAATTTCAGCACAAACACAGGATTCATTGGAAGAAAAGCATTCTATGGAAACCAATGGGCTAGAGACAAAGAAGGTAACTGGTATGAACTTACCAATGCTAAATTTACAGCAGATGCTACTGCTAGAAAAGGTTCAAGATTAGATTATGCAGGAGGTTCTCAAGGAAACGTCTTTTACATGCAGAACTGCGGATTTTTTAGCAATAATACACCAATGGATTCGCAACACTCCCGTTCCGCTAATGGAACCCCTCCAACAATTGATTTTAACACACTAGAAATCCCAAGCCTATAAAATTATCGAAATAACATGGAGTTAAAAAAACCCTATTCAAATGCTTGAATAGGGTTTTTTATTAAAGTGAAACTACTATGACCTTACCTTGTTCTCTTGTAGCTCGTAAGCGACCAATTACTCTCTCATATCCAGTCTCAGGAATAGTGAGCACTATTTTATATTTACCTTCAGCAAAGACCTTAGGAGTAAAACTAAATTCTCTAAGCCTAATAGCATATTGTAGTTCATTTCCAGAATCAAAAACTTTTAAGACCGGAAGTAGAGATCCTTTAATTTGAATCTTAGGAAGCCAAGCCACTGCTTTCCTTCCATAATTTTCCTCTTGACTCACCGTAATAGGCCATCCTGGGTACTGACTATCTTTTTCTAAAGGATTATAAAACCTCCGGTAACAATCAGTTTTAATGGTCCTTTTTTCTTTATCAAAAGTCACAACTCCATAACCTAAAGCTCTATTATGAAGCACCTTTGGTTCCTTATGCATATTGTGAGGATTAGCTACAGCTAATACTGTAGCTTTATTCCCGAAACCATCTATATGCTGACCTACATATGCTGGGGAATCATACGAATGCTCATTAGGATCTCTTAAAGATGGCCAAAATCTTCTAGGCCAAATATTGTTAAGAGCTGGCCCTGCAAAAGCATATCCACTATCTTCATGAGTTTCAACACCATACTGAATAAAACTTCCTAAATGCTGATCTCCAGCTATATGAAACGCAAAACCCTTTCTTATTATACTTAAAGCTTTATCCCTCTTATTTGCAGGCCACCCGTTGGAATCCATATCAACCGTCGGAGCATCCCCTTTTATATATTCACCTAATTCAGGTATGTATAATCCCGGCACCACACCATCATCAACGGCATCAGAAGGTAACGTTGCAATAGTAGCAAAATTCGTTTGTGACAACACAACCTTCATTTGAGTATTATTTGACCAATCATGAACCCAATCTTCTAAAAAATCCTCCTGACGTTTCCCCAGCAATTCAGCTTCTAAATCCTTATATTTTTTAATATCAAATTCTTTATTCCGTATCCATCCATTATAAATCTCAGCCTCCTTTGGCAACACATGTTGAGGTGCTGATTTAAACTTCCGATCCTCCAAAATTGCAAAACTAACACCTGCGTAATTCCAATGTGTATAATACACTCTAATACCATTATCTACAGGTTTTGGATCATATGGATCAGGTAAATGGCTTGTTTGCGAATATTGAACCATATTAACCCATTCTGGAGGCATTTTATATCCGCCAGAATCTTGTGATTTGGCACCAAATCCGTTAGAATTATCTGCCAACTTTCCTCCCTCTCCCCATACATTTCCATGGTATACATCATGATCATCAGGAATTATTGCACAAGGTTTGTGTCTAAACAATTCCCTATATGACCATCCAAACATCATCCATTTATGTAAATAATCTAAACATAGCACATCAAAATCTCCCTCATATTGCGCTCCAAACCCACCTGTACCTTCATAAAATTGATCTCCTAAGAATAAAATCACATCAGGATCTAACTTTAAAACACTTTCATAAATATCTGAATCAGGAAATCCAAAATCGGCATTACAACTGAATACTGCGGTAGTTAGTTGCTTCTCGTCAATTGGTTCTTTTGCAATTGTTCCCTCATAGTAATATAAATGATTCCCTTCTAAAGTTGGTATTTTAAGGCACACCCTATAAGGAATATCATGCTCATGGTACCATTCTGTAATCTGAAAATTAACAGCTCTCCCTTGGTGAGTAAGGGTTTTTTCAGACACTACTTTCCACGTATTTTGTAGTTTAATTTCAAGAGAAACACTATGACCCACTATCATTTCAATTGGAGCAAGTTGTGCCGTTAGTTTTAACTTTCTTCTATGTAGTGTATATTGAGCAAAACAAATGGGTCCATATAAATTTTCCGAATTACTATATATACTATCAGACTCTATAATCCAATTATCAAATGATGCAATTGATTTAACCTGATCCTTTGTATGAACATCACATAACAATGCAAAATTCCCTTGCAAAACACTATTATCAACTTCAATTCCATTTTGTTGAATCCATACTTTCTGGGTCTGTTGATCAATCACTTTAACTGTTAATTCCTGTTTACCCTCCTCTTTGGGTTCACTACTTAGAATAAGCTCAATAGAATTAGGTAGTTTACTAATTGCATTTTCAAATAATGACTCGCCTATTTTAAGTTTTCCATCAGCCGTCAACCCAACATCCAAACCTTTTCCATAAACAGCAGCAGATCTGTAGTCATCAAATCGACCTTTAGCACCAATTCTTAAACCAACACAACCTTTTGTACTCGGAGGCATCCCAATCCATGGATTCGTAATACCAACCTTTACTATAAGTTTCGAGCTTCCGGATGGATTTTGAAGCGTTAATAAATGTAAAGTTCTGTTTTTCCCAGCTACTAAACATCTCAATTTCCCTTTCTCTATCACCCAATCCTGTAATCGATTTGCCCAATACTGAGGTCCTACCCACTTCATATCTGGCCACAAATGCCATTGGCTTGAAAATTTAACTCGTGATAATTCACCAAGCCCAAATGGATACCCATAGGTTGAAGCCATTGGCAGTATTGCTCCTAGGGCAACGGTTTTAATATAATCTCTTCTATTCATGACAATTTTAATTTTATTGTATTCGGTACTGTTAACCTTCTAATAAGTTAAAGTACATTATACTAAATAAATAAAAATAATATGAAACAAAAAAATATTCGTTATTTTTGTTTTAAATTTCAAATTCTTTTGAATCAAATTCAACAATTCAGATAATAATCATTACTTCTTCTATAGATTTCTTTGCTAAATGTATAGGAAGATATAGTGCATACCCAAACAAATTGATACCTTTGTCAAACTTTTACAGGGTTCAAAATTCATTGTTGTTATGACAAAAATATTAATAACCGGTGCTGCCGGACAATTGGGCTCAGAGCTCACTCAAGCATTAGGCAACCTCTTTGGTGGTGATAACATTTTAGCCACTGATATAAATGAAGGAGCTCGCGAAAAATTTCCATACTGTCATTTTGAAGTACTTAATGTAATGGATAGCGAACGCATGCTTGAATTGGTAAAGAAATATGAAATTACTCAAATTTACCACCTAGCAGCTATTCTATCAGCCACTGGTGAGAAAAATCCCCTTTTCACATGGAAATTAAATATGGACAGTCTTCTTTCTGTATTGGAAATTGCCAAAAATGAGAATTTAGACAAAGTATACTGGCCTTCTTCCATTGCTGTATTTGGTACAAACACTCCAGTGGACCTAACGCCACAATACACCGCTATGGATCCTAATACTGTCTATGGTATTTCAAAACTAGCAGGTGAATTATGGTGTTCTTATTATAACGAAAAATTTGGCGTAGACGTAAGAAGTATACGCTATCCAGGTCTCATAGGGTATAAATCACTACCTGGTGGTGGTACCACTGACTATGCTGTAGACATCTATTACAAGGCCATTGAAGGAAAAACATACGAATGCTTCCTTAATGAGGATAGCTACCTGCCAATGATGTATATGGCTGACGCAATAAAAGCTACCATAGATCTAATGCAAGCTCCAAAAGAACAAGTAAAGATACGCACATCTTACAACGTATCAGGCATGAGTTTCTCACCAAAAGAAATTTACCAAAGCATTTTAAAACACTATCCAGATTTCAAGATAGAATACAAACCAGATTTCCGTCAAGCGATTGCAGACAGTTGGCCAAATAGTATCGATGATAGTCATGCTCGCGAGCATTGGGGATGGAAACCAACCTATGATTTAGCAAAAATGACTGAGGATATGTTACAGAACTTATCTATAATGCTAGAAAAATAAAAATGAATATTTTTAATTCAAACATACAACGGCTACTCGCTTTCTTATTAGCGGTAGCCGTTTTATCTTGTGTTCACAATCCTAAAAAGGAACCACAGGGACATACTCACCATAAAGCAAACAATTCTATTGCAACTAAAAGCTTTCATGAAAAAATGTTAGCTGAGATTTCTCTATTACCTACAACCACACTTACAACAGAAAACATGGTTTTTATTAAAGGAGGAACATTTGTAATGGGAGGCAATAACGCTCAAGCAAGACCTGATGAATTTCCACAACATAAAGACACAGCTAACGATATATGGGTTGACAAAACCGAGGTTACTAATGCCCAGTTTAAAAAATTCATTGAAGCCACAGGATATATTACTACTGCTGAAAGATCATTTGAAGTAGAAGGCCAATCCTACCCACCCGGCGCATTAGTATTTGATCCAAATCAACCAGATTTTTGGTGGAAATTTGTAGAAGGAGCCTCTTGGAAACATCCTTACGGCCCCAATAGCAACATTGAAGGTAAAGATGATCACCCAGTAGTGCAGGTTTCATGGTATGATGCGCAAGCCTATTGTCATTGGTCAGGCAAAAGATTACCAACAGAAGCTGAATTCGAGTACCTTTCACGTGGTCAAAAAACTGAAGAAAGCTATCCATGGGGAAACGATTTCTCTATAGCAACCCAAAAGGCTAATTTTTTCCAAGGTGACTTCCCTAATTTCAACTCAATGGATGATGGTTACAATAAAACAGCCGCGGTGAAGAGTTTTGAATCAAATGGATTTGGACTTTATGATATTGCTGGAAATGTATGGGAATGGACATTAGACACCTATTACCCTAATGCCTACCAGCTAAAAAAGAAACATGAACAAGATTTCTTTTTAACCTACCATAATCCAAAGCAAGAAAAAGTAGTTCGTGGAGGATCTTATCTATGTAGTGAAAGCTATTGTACAGGATATCGAAGCGCTGCAAGAATGAGCTCATCTCCAGATACATCATTGGAACACACAGGCTTTAGAACTGTTCTTGACCCCCAATAACCCAACTAATATGTATCTTTGAAATAAAAATGATACCAGAAAACTTACTTATCGATTTTGGTGCCGTTCAAACAACCTTTAAGAAGGGAGAACTTCTTTTCAGAGAGGGTGAACAACCTCATTTTTATTTCCAAGTGGTTTCAGGTGAAGTGAAAATGAACAACTACAATGATGAAGGAAAAGAATTCATCCAAAATATATTCACATCACAACAATCATTTGCAGAACCTCCATTATTTACTGAAACTACATATCCTGCCAACGCAGAAGCCATTACCGATTGTTCCGTATTTAAACTCCCTAAAGAGTCCTTCATAAATTTGCTAGAAAAACATCCCAAAATTCACATGCAAATTACCCGCACACTTGCCAACAGACTCCACTTTAAGGCCATCATGGCATCTGAAATATCATCTCAAGACCCTAGGCATCGTATTCTCCGTTTATTGGACTATCTAAAGCAAAGTGTTCTAAAAAACAAAACTCCTTTTAGTTTTCAAGTAGACTTAACTAGACAACAATTGGCTGATCTTACAGGACTGAGAGTAGAAACAGTAATTAGAGTAATTAAAGACCTTGAGAAAAAAGGAGAACTGAAAATAAAAAATCGTAAAGTCTATCGTTAATACTATTCTACTTTCTTAAGAAATATGACTAAAATCATATAATAAAAGAGTTTTATGTCATTATTTCGCATTAGTATTGGCTACTTATATTCACCCTATTTGAAAGCATAAAAGAAATTAAATTATTATGGAAAAAATCATAGCGCAAAGTCTAGAGAATGGTATGACATATCAAACATATCGTGCTCTTGTTGAGCAATT
The DNA here is from genome assembly GCF_028743515.2 of Imtechella halotolerans. Lineage (GTDB taxonomy): Bacteria > Bacteroidota > Bacteroidia > Flavobacteriales > Flavobacteriaceae > Imtechella > Imtechella halotolerans. The sequence continues at coordinate 2,135,471 of NZ_CP117969.2, forward strand.
ACTTTCAGAAGATAAAGCAACAGGTCCTTCCCAAAGCCCTGAAAAGCTAGAGGCTAGTAAACTTAATCACGCCCGAATGAATCGTTTGGACAAAACGACACAATTAGAAAACTCTATTGCGGAATGGCTCCAAGAAAATGAAATCCCACAAACATGGTTGGTAATTACAGAAGGCTGGTGTGGTGATGCAGCACATGTATTACCAGTGCTAAACAAATTTGCAGAAAACGACACTACCATCACATTATCCATCTTATTAAGAGATGATAATGAAGAACTCATGGATCGTTTCCTTACTAATGGAACACGCTCAATCCCTAAATTAATAATACTAAACGCGGATGGCCAAGTAATGGGACATTGGGGGCCACGTACAGAACTATTTACTCAGAAGGTTACAAATTACAAGGCGGAGCGAGATGGTAAAATAGACGCTGATTTTAAAAAACAACTACAATTATGGTATAATGAAGATAAGGGAAAAGCAATTCAACACGAAGTTTGGCAACTGATGCAAAAGGTCACCGAAATGGTCACTTCAGAGGCATTATAATAATACTTTCAGACTGTTTTGGCTTATGACTGAAATCATAAACCCTTTTGTCTAGAAGGATTTACTTCGCAAAAGAAATTGAGACCTATTAAACAAATGAGTTCCTGACATTTGTTTTTTAAGACCGAAGCTTCGAAAGCTAATCTTTCATCTCCAAAGCTGTAGACGCTTCGGTTATTTTTGAGTTCCATGCCCATTAATAACTTTAATTGTACATGAGCACCAAACCTTTAAAAAGAGTCCCACAATTACAATCTCTTAGTAGAGATCATCACCACGGTCTACTCCTAAGTTGGAAAATACGAAAAGGATTCTCAATGAATATCAATCCTAAAAGAATCAAAGACTACGTAGACTGGTTTTGGATATCACAACTAAAAGATCATTTCATATTAGAAGAAACCTATGTTTTTCCACTTCTAGGCAATAATCATCCCTTAATAAAAAAAGCACTTTCTGAACATAATAAAATTCAAAATTTAATTGAAGATTCTTCGGATATTATCACTTCTCTTTATGCACTTGAGGAAGTTTTAGAGGCCCATATTCGTTTTGAAGAAAGAATTTTATTTCAGGAAATCCAAAAAACCACCACCCCTGAAATGTACCATGAGTCTTTGTTAAAGCACGACCAAAATCTAGATTGTCACATTTGGCCCGATGAATTCTGGAAATCATAGTTTCAATTTCCATTGCTTATATAACATGCAACAAATAGCTAAAGGAAACAAGGCACTCGAAAAAGCCAATAAAAACAAATAATTATCAAAGATTGGCCATAAGAACCATACAGCAATTCCTTTATAAAAAATAAGGGATTCGGTGAATATAATTGCAGTGACATAGAGTGCTAATACACCCATCGAAAGTTTGGTAAAGCCTAATTTCTCAAAGTAGAACAATAGAATCAATGATATTACTCCTAAAAAAGTCAAGTGAAGATATCCAATTACAATATCCTGAACATAAACTAGTTTAAGTGCCCAATCTGGCCAGGCCGAAACTATTTGCATGACTAATTTTATAAATAGAAATAAAACACCCATCAAGAATGCTAATTTAGCAGCCTTCCCCACCTTAGCACACAAATCTTTAATATATACTCTTAACGTAAAGAAAAGTTTTAGATAGGCAATTAACTGTAAAATAGCCCCCATTCCCCCTATAGCATAAATCCATTTTGGCATATCTTTTATCCATAATATGGATAACAAAAAAGTAGTTATAATAGCCAAATTAAGGAGTATATAAATTCGTTTAAGAATCCTATTTGGCAGTTTAATTCCTTTACCTTCTAATGTCCACAAGAGCACTCCTATTAGTGCCATAAAAAACCACCCATTATACTGAAAGTGGAGATAAAAATAGATTGCAATCTTATACCATACAGAGTCACTGCCAAACTGAGTCATTATAACTCCAAGAGTCCAGGGCCCCACACTAGATACAATCATAAACACTAATGCAGCCTTAAAAAAACGATAAGACCAACTATTTTTATAATGGAATGGTACATATTTGACAAAAAACCATGCAAAAACATAGGAGACAAGTAAAAATAAAGTTGAGAAAACAATCGATAAAAAAGCATAACCTTGAAAAGGAAAAGTAAAAAGCATCCCGATAAGGGTAACTTGAGTGACCAAAAATAATCTCTGATACTTTATCCAAACCTCACTAGGCAACATACAATAACAAAGAAGCGTTGTAAGTGCAGTATACACCCATCCCAGCAACGCTATATGTGAATGAGCATGCACCATAAACCGATACTGAAACGGAATTGGAAACAAATGTCCAAAACGCAATAATGTACCCATTAGAGCTACTAGTAAAAAGTATACAAAAGCTAATCGAAGATGTTTATGTAATATCATATGCCTAAAAATAGAAAACTTGCTTTAAAATAAAGCAAGTTTCCAACCACTACTAACCAAAAGCATTTTAGGATGCTATTGTTTTTTCTAATTGCTTAGCTTTTGGGAAAAGTATATTATTCTCCAAATGAACGTGTTGATGTAAATCCTGTTCAAATTCATCAAGCTTAGCATAAAGTGCTTTAAAGGTATTACAGGCCCCTTGTGGGGGTGTATAATTATTACTAAGATTAGCAATTTGGCGAAGTAATTCACCTGCTGTTTCATGTTCCTCTTCCATCATTGCAATGGGGTTGTTTACCGTACCAAAGGCTGGAGGAGTTAAACTCTCACCTTTTTTAGAGGCTTTGATCATTTTTTTTATAAAAGGGAACAATATTATTTCTTCTTTTTTCATGTGAGTAGTAAGTTCATTGGCTACCTCAGTAGCTAATCGATGAATAGTTACGACCTCTTCATAATGAGTTCCATGTACTTGAGCTACACGCTGAGCATACTGTAATAGCAACGGTATATTTTCTTCAACATAGCTATGATGTACATTTACAATATGATCAATCAAAAACTCTAAGTCCCAGCTGTTATAATCATAAGCTTTGTTTGGAGTCTCATTAATAGCCATTAAATCATTAATTAGACTGTCAAAATCTGCATTGTATTTATCACATGCCTTTGAAAGAGTAATACCTCCTCCGCAACAAAAATCAATACCATGTTTTTTAAATACATCAGCCGTTTTAATATTTGCCGTAACAAAATCAGCAACCGTTTTTTCTTGTAAAGTATCCATAGTTCACTTATTTAACATCACAAAATTAACTATAGATCCCCCCTTGATTTTATGACCCTAATCATATAAAAAGACTTATACGTATTTTAATTTAGTGAAGATCGATATGACATTCGTCATATTTTAAAATTACAATTACCTGTAATATTGCGCATGAATAACACTCTCATTCGTCACGTCATGAAAACCAATATGTTACAACATAAAATAGCAGAATTAAAAAAACAGAAGAATGCTGTAATTCTGGCACATTACTACCAAATTCCTGAAATTCAAGAAGTAGCCGATTACGTTGGGGACAGTCTTGGTTTATCTCAGAAAGCTGCGGAAACTGATGCTGACATGATAGTGTTTGCAGGTGTACATTTTATGGCCGAAACTGCTAAAATTCTTAATCCCTCAAAAAAAGTACTGCTTCCTGATGTTAATGCTGGTTGTTCTTTAGCAGAGTCATGTCCTCCAGAGGCATTTCAAAAGTTCATCAACTCACATCCAGATCATCTAGTTATAACCTATGTAAACTGCAGTGCTGAAATAAAAGCCATGAGTGATATAGTATGTACCTCATCTAATGCAGTTGCCATAGTAAATTCGGTACCAGAGGACAAACCTATAATTTTTGCCCCAGACAAGAACTTAGGTCGCTATGTAATGCAAGAAACTGGGAGGGAATTACTTCTCTGGGACGGAAGTTGCGTTGTCCATGAAGCGTTTTCAGCGGATAAATTGATTTCTCTTATACAACAACATCCGGACGCAAAGATTATTGCACATCCAGAGAGTGAAACGCACATCCTGAAAACGGCTAATTATATCGGTTCAACAGCTGGCATGATTTCCTTTGTAAAACAACACCCTGAACACAAATTTATCGTAGCTACAGAAGCAGGAATTCTATATAAAATGCAGGAAGCAGTGCCACAGGCAACATTGATTCCGGCCCCTGCTAAAGAAGATAACAACTGCGCTTGTAGTGAATGTGCCTTTATGAAAATGAATACCTTAGAAAAGCTTTACAACTGCTTACAAATGGAAGCCCCTGAAATATTGGTTGCAGAAGACATTCAAAATAAAGCCCTATACCCAATAAACCGAATGTTGGAACTTTCAGCTCACTAATTTATGAAAACAGACCTACTTATTCTTGGTACTGGAATTGCAGGACTTTCAATAGCTGTTAAGGCGGCCGAAAAATACCCAAAACGTAATATTGCAATCGTCACCAAACTAATTCCAGAAGAATCCAACACCCAATATGCTCAAGGTGGGATTGCAGTAGTTCTTGACAAATTAGAAGATTCCTTCCAAAACCATATAAAAGACACCCTAATATCAGGAGATGGTCACTGTAGAAAAAAAGTTGTAAATCATGTTGTGCGCAACGCACCCAAACGACTTAAGGAACTTATAAGATGGGGAGCGCAATTTGATAAAAAAACAGATACACTTCTTGCCTTAGAGAGAGAAGGAGGCCATTCCCATAATCGAATAGTACATCATAAAGATATTACAGGTAGCGAAGTGATCCGTGCATTGCTTCATACTGCACGAGAATTACCCAACATTACCTTTCTAGACCACCACTTTGCACTAGATTTACTGCTGGACTCCTCTCGGAAAAAATGTTTTGGTATCATGGCGTTACATCAGCTTTCTGGTACTATTATTCCTCTTAAAGCAAAAAATACAGTAATTGCAACCGGAGGTGTTGGACACATTTTTGGCCATACTTCAAACCCATCAATTGCCACTGGAGATGGTATTGCTATGGCTTTACGAGCAGGTGCTCGCACTCGTGATATGGCTTTTGTTCAGTACCATCCAACGGTACTCTATCAACCTGGAGTATCAATGCCATTCCTTATTTCAGAAGCAGTCCGAGGAGCAGGGGCCCATATCCGAAATGCAGCTGGCGAGAGATTTGTATTACAATATGACCCCAGAGGTGAACTTGCAACACGAGATATAGTGTCACGTTGTATATATGAGGAAATGAAACGAACTGGGAAATCACATGTTTTTTTGGACGCAACTCTACTATCATATTCACATTTTCAAAACACATTTCCTACGATCCTTAAAAAGTGTGAGTCAATAGGAATTGACATCCGCAAAGACTGGATTCCCATAGTACCAGCACAACATTATTTATGCGGAGGTATTTCGGTGGATAAAAACGGACAAACTAGCATACAACAACTCTATGCCTGTGGAGAAAGCAGCTACACGGGACTTCATGGAGCCAATAGACTTGCCTCAAATTCATTACTTGAAGCATTAGTTTACGCCCATGAAATTGTATTACACATCGGGAAACATTTACGTAAAAATATTTTTTCGAAAAAGATTAGTACTCCAATATACGATCTAACGAAACCTGAAACTCCAAAAGAAATTTTAACCATTCTAACCCAAACATTACACAATGTAATGCAACATTACAGAGGAATTGTACTAACAAGTGAAGAGCTTCGTACTGCTACAGAACTATTGGAAAAATTATACCAAGAAGCAAAAGCACTTACCTATCAATATCGAACCACAGCATCATTATATGAAGTAATAAATATGATAACTGTTGCACAAGAAATTGTAGTTCAATCCTTAGACCAAAATAAAAATAGAGGCTGCTATTATAATAAAGACCTTTAAGCTATTCTTTATTCAGTTTCCCTCTCATAAAGAACCTCGAGAAATAGCTACATGACAACGTTATAAAAATACAACGGCGTTCAAAATTATATTTTCAAGCATAAATAACCTCGCTCATACCCGAAATTGATCCAAATCCAGCTTTCTACGAAAGTGAAAAAAGTGCTATTTAAATCCAGATTATTAACTAGAAGCTTTCACTTCTTTTATGTCAGAAAGTTTTGCCAAAGAAAAAGCCGCAATAGCCATTACCAAATCTCTAACTGCAACGTCTACATAAGACCAAGAAAAAATAAGGGTTAGGGCAATTGCAGTTAACCATACTGAAACAACAATTGCCCCAATCTTAGTTTTAGTTAATACTAAAACTCCTGCTAGAATCTCAACAACTCCAACTATCATCATCAAAGTAGATGGTTCAAAAGGCAGTATTTCTGCAAAACCTTCCGACACATATTGACTCCAATTAGTTAATATGTTTGAAAATTTATCCAATCCTGCTACAATTGGAACGAATCCAAAAGTATATTTCAAAAGGTGTTTAACTCTCTGTACATTAGTATCCATAATCTTATAATTTATTGTTTATAAATATATTACCCACCTTTGATAACCAGAAGCCTAAAAAGGATACAAAATTTTGTACCTTTTTTTAAGTTTCACTATCTAATTATGAAACAACATAAACCATGAGAGCCATACCTATTAATCATCAAAAAATTACAGATGAAATTATAATAAATCGCATTTTGAGTGGCGAGAAGGAATTATATGAGATTTTGGTAAGACGTAACAACCAAAAACTATTTCGAATCATTAGAAGCTATATCAAAGGCCAAGAAGAGATAGAAGATATAATGCAGAACAGCTATATTAAAGCATTCACGAATTTGCATCAATTTAATTCAAATTCCAAGTTTTCAACTTGGCTAATTCGCATTGCAATTAATGAATCATTAGTAGTTCTAAAAAACAAAGGGAATATTATACACTTGAATAGTTTTTACCAAGGTAAGAATGATTTGTCTATTATAGAATTCCCTGACAACATACAATCAAATCCACAAGAAAAAATGATACAAAATGAAGCAAAGCAGCTCCTAGAAAATGCAATTGACAAATTGGAATTTAAATACAGGGTAGTTTATATAATGAAAGAAGTGGAAGAAATGAGTTTAAAGGAAATAGCAACAACCTTAGATCTAAGTCTTGCTAATGTAAAAATAAGACTACACCGTTCAAAAGAAATGCTAAAAGAAATACTTTACAAATTATCAAATACTAAGGATCTATTTGAATTTGGTTTTAAACAATGTGACCGATTAACTGAAAAAGTAATGGGGAAAATACAATAACATCCTGCAATGACAAAATTCTTTACTATTTGATAATTTATCCAAACCTTTTAAAAATACATGCCTTTTTAATTACAAAAGGAGCGAATCTCTTATTCAGTAGGATTTTACATAAAAATAAAACGGGACAAACTCTAATTTTAAGAACTTGTCCCGTTTTGTACTCGGGGCGGGACTTGAACCCGCACGAACATTACTGCTCACTGGATTTTAAGTCCAGCGTGTCTACCAATTCCACCACCCGAGCCTAGCACTGATGCAGGACAAAAGAACTGAAAATGTCATCAGTTTCTTTTGAGCGAAAAACGGGGTTCGAACCCGCGACCTCAACCTTGGCAAGGTTGCGCTCTACCAGCTGAGCTATTTTCGCATTTTTGTTAAGGAACGTGTGCAATTCCTAATCTTAATTGCGGATGCAAATTTAATACATTTCCACAAATACCAAAACGTTTTAGAAAAAAAGTGACAAAATAATTCACAATAATCTCTAGGGAACTGATTATCAGACTACCCTATTTAGCTCGAGTTAACATTCGCTTTATCTCATTTAGCTTCATTAGTGCTTCTATCGGGGTTAGCGTATCAATATCTGTATGAATAATCTCTTGCTTTATCTCCTCCAACAAAGGATCATCTAAATGAAAAAAACTAAGCTGCATTTCATTCTGAGCCGTTTTTAATTTATCCGTAAGCTCTTCACTTGAATGAGATTTCTCTAATTTCTTAAGTATTTTATTAGCTTTAGCCAGCACTTGCTGAGGCATACCTGCCATTTTCGCCACATGAATTCCAAAACTATGTTCGCTACCTCCAGAAACAAGCTTTCTTAAAAACAACACATTATCTTTAGTTTCTTTAATAGAAACATTAAAGTTTTTAATACGATCAAAAGTCTCAGTCATCTCGTTAAGCTCATGATAGTGTGTAGCAAACAAAGTTTTTGGACGAGCTGGATGTTCATGTAAATATTCAGAAATTGCCCAAGCTATAGAAATTCCATCATAGGTACTAGTCCCACGCCCAATTTCATCAAGTAACACCAAACTTCTTTCTGAGATATTATTAAGAATAGAAGCAGTTTCATTCATTTCTACCATAAAAGTTGATTCTCCCATGGAAATATTATCACTAGCACCTACTCTGGTAAACAGCTTATCTACCACACCTAATGTGACAGCTTGAGCAGGAACAAAACTTCCCATTTGAGCGAGCAACACAATTAGAGCTGTTTGTCTTAAAATAGCTGATTTTCCACTCATATTTGGTCCAGTAATCATAATCATTTGTTGGCTATCTCTGTCTAAATACACATCATTAGCTACATATGGCGTCCCTACTGGAAGTTGTTTCTCAATTACCGGATGACGACCCTGCTTGATATCCAATTCATACCCTTCTGAAAACTTAGGACACACATATTTATTATCCTTTGCAAGCTGGGCAAAACCACATAAACAATCTAACTGAGCCATAATAACAGCATTCGATTGCACTTGCACAATATACCCTGACAACCAACCAACTAGCTCGTTAAAAAGTTGTTGTTCCAAGACTAAAATTTTCTCTTCAGCACCCAATATTTTAGCTTCATATTCCTTAAGTTCCTCTGTGATGTAACGTTCAGCATTAACTAGAGTTTGCTTCCTTGTCCAGTCATTTGGCACCTTTTCCTTATGGGTATTGCGTACTTCAATATAGTATCCAAATACATTATTACTGTCTATTTTCAAGGATGGTATTCCTGTACGTTCAGTCTCTCTCTCTAGCATTGCATCCAAGTAGGATTTCCCCGAATGCGACAAATTCCGTAATTCATCAAGCTCATCGGAAAACCCAGGAGCTATCACATTACCTTTCTGAATTTGAACAGGTGCCTCTTCAGTCAACATTTCTTTTATTCTGGAGCTCAATAATTCCCCGTTTTGTAATCGCTCCCCTAAACGCTGTAATGCCTCATTTTCAGAGGCTATAGCAATTGCCTTTACTGGCGAGATAGCACTCATTGAATTCTTTAACTGAACAACTTCTCTTGGATTAATTTTCCCTGTTGCCACCTTTGAAATTAATCGTTCTAGATCTCCTATTTGCTTTAATTGATGCTGTATTTTCTTATGAATATCTTCGTGATCCAATAAATAAGTAACAACCTCATGCCGCTGTTTTATTTTAATTCCATTTTTAAGCGGTAAAGCCAACCAACGTTTTAGCATCCGCCCTCCCATTGGCGATAAGGTTTTATCAATTACGTCAAGTAATGTTACGGCATTAGAAGCTTGAGAGTGGTATAATTCTAAATTACGAATTGTAAATCGATCCATCCACACATAATCCTCTTCAGCAATTCGTTGTAAAGTTGATATATGCTCTAATTTATGATGTTGCGTCTCAGAAAGGTAATATAAGATAGCACCTGAAGTTGCTATTCCTTCATTTAACTGCTCGATACCAAAACCTTTAAGAGAGTTAGTTTTAAAATGACCCGTTAACGTTTCAAAAGCAAAATCTTCTTGAAACACCCAATCCTCCAATAAAAAAGTATGAAAACCATCTCCAAAAAGCTCTTTACATTCTTTTTTTATTTTTTTAGGAACCAACACTTCACTGGGCCGAAAGTTTTGAAGTAATTTATCAATATACTCCACAGTACCTTGGGAAGTTAAAAACTCACCTGTTGACACATCTAAAAAGGAAATCCCCCACTGTGCTTTTCCTTGCCATAATGCGGCTAAAAAATTATTGGTTCTAGCATGAAGTATGTCATCATTTAATGCAACACCAGGTGTAATGAGCTCAGTTACTCCACGTTTAACAATAGTTTTAGTTTGCTTAGGATCTTCCAATTGATCACAAATAGCCACACGCATACCCGCCTTCACTAGTTTAGGAAGATATGTGTTAAGGGAATGATGGGGAAATCCGGCTAATTCAGTCCGATCACCTCCATTATTCCTGTGAGTAAGTACTATACCTAATACACCGGCAGCTTTAATTGCATCTTCGCCAAAGGTTTCGTAAAAATCTCCTATACGAAACAATAGTAAAGCATCAGGATACTTTGCTTTAATTTGATTGTATTGTTTCATTAGAGGTGTCTCTTTAACGACTTTAGCTTTACTCACAACAACAATTTTTAAAGTTAAAAGGCGAAGTTATGATTTTTTGTTTTTTATGAATCATGAAAGTGAAAAGATTATATACAAACACGAGAGCGCCCAAATTAAATTCACACCAAAGAACCTTTAAAAATTCATTAATTTTACACACAAATCTCATTACCTTATGAACTGGATTCTCCTCATTATCGCAGGCCTTTTTGAAGTAGGGTTTGCTGCCTGTTTAGGAAAAGCAAAAGAAAGCACCGGACCTGTTGCTACTTATTGGTACCTTGGATTTTTAATTTGTCTAGCTATTAGTATGCTTCTTCTAGTAAAAGCTACTCAGTCACTCCCGATAGGTACAGCTTATGCTGTTTGGACAGGTATTGGTGCTGTAGGAACCGTTTTAATTGGAATTTTTATTTTCAAAGAACAGGCAGATTTCTGGCGCATTTTCTTTATTTCTACACTCATTATTTCTATTGTTGGTCTAAAATGGGTATCTAACTAATCTCAAATATTTCAAAAAAATAATCATGCGCAAACTTGCTAACAGCGAATTACATCGTCTCGATGTAGATGAATACAAAGCAGCTGACAAAACCCCGCTAATTGTAGTCCTTGATAACATTAGAAGTCTAAACAACATCGGGTCTGTATTCCGGACCGCAGATGCATTCTTAATTGAAAAAATTTATCTCTGCGGCATTACCGCAACCCCTCCCCATAAAGACATTCACAAAACTGCTTTAGGAGCTACGGAAAGTGTTAATTGGGAATATATTGAAAAAACAACCGACGTAATAGAACACCTAAAAACCCAAGGCATAATTACTCTTGCAATTGAACAAACGGAACACGCAACAATGCTTAACAAGTTTCAACCAGATAAAGGGTGTACTTATGCAGTGGTTTTCGGAAACGAAGTAAAAGGTGTTTCTCAAAAAGCAGTTAATGCTTGTGATAAAGTAATCGAAATTCCTCAGTACGGCACCAAACACTCACTAAATATTTCTGTTAGCACCGGAATTGTTTTATGGGATTTATTCTGTAAACTTCAGTGATTCTTTATTGCTGACAAAATTTCAAAATAATCATTTTCGCTTGAAACAAAATCCATATCAGACACATCAATAACCAATACATTTAAATCAGGCTGAGTCTTAATGAAGTCTAAATATCCCTGGTTGATTCGATCAAGATATTCTCCAGGGATTTTCTGCTCATAATCACGACCACGTTTTTTAATATTTCGTAATAATCGCTCTGTATTTTGATAAAGATAGATATACAAATCTGGCTTTACCATATCCTTATACATAATATGAAACAACTTTCGATATAATGTAAACTCTTCAGGTAATAGGGTTACTTTAGCAAAAATTAAAGATTTAAAAACATCATAATCTGACACTATAAAATCTTTAAACAACTCAAATTGTGAAAGATCATCCGAAATTTGCTGATACCGATCTGCCAAAAAAGACATTTCCAGAGGAAATGCATAGCGAGCATTGTCTTCATAAAACTTAGGCAGAAAAGGATTGTCAGCAAAACGTTCAAGCACCAATTTAGCATTAAAATCCAATGCAATTTTATGAGCAAGAGAAGTCTTTCCCGCACCTATATTCCCTTCAATCGCAATATAATTATATTTGGAAAAAATAGACAATACCGATGGATTCTGAAGTTCTTCTCTAACAGGTATAGGAACAGATTCATCATCACATTCTTCAAGTAACTCCGAAATAGTTTTGAATAATTTAGGGTGTATTTTTCCGGGAGCTATATCATGAAGGGGTTGTAACACAAATTGACGTAAAACCATTTGAGGATGAGGTATTTGCAACGTAGCCGTTTCAACTATCCGATCATCATAAAATAGTACATCAAGATCTATAGATCTAGGTTCATAATTTTTCCGACGATGGCGTACACGCCCCAACCCTTCCTCAATATCAAGTAACATATCCATTACCTCCTGAGGCTCTAAAGCTGTATCAACAGCTAGACAAGCATTATAAAAATTTGCACTAGTAAACCCCCAAGATTCTGTTTCATAAACTCGGGAAAGTCCAGCAATTTCACCTACTCGCCTGTAAATTTCATACACCGCGTTTTGTAAATTTTGTAACTTATTTCCTAAATTGCTACCAATAGCTATATATACGCGACTTAATTTTTTCATAATACAAGACAAAGTAAACAAAAGAAAATTAGAAAGAGTTTATCTTTGTCGGCATTGTTAATAAGTTTTCAAGATGGCTTTTTTAAGAAATTTACTAGCTTCGATTTTAGGTGTTTTTATAGCAACTGGCATCATGTTTTTCGTTTTTTTAATGTTTATCTCTATCCTCTCTGCAGGGAGTGGGAGTGATGTTGTCACCGTGCACAATAACAGCATTTTGGAATTGCAATTCAATAAGCCTTTAAAAGATTACGGGGGTCGCTTCCTTATTACAGATATTGACCATTCGTATGAAAATTATGATGGAATGAATCATATATTGGAAGCCATTAGAGCTGCTAAGACAGACTCAAAAATCAAGGGAATAAGTGTTTATAACACATTTCTAATGGGAGGAATGGCACAAACTAAAGCACTTAGAGATGCTCTCGATGATTTTAAAAACTCTGGCAAGTTTGTATACGCCTACAGTGATATAATGCTCCAAAAAGATTATTATCTCAGTTCAGTTGCTGACTCTATCTTTTTAAACCCTTTAGGTGAAATGGAATTTAAAGGACTTTCATCCGAGGTTCTATTTTTCAAAGATTTTCAGGAAAAATCGGGTATAAAATTAGAAGTGGTGCGTCATGGGAAATATAAAAGCGCAGTGGAACCTTATCTTGAGAATAGTATGAGTGACGATAATAGGCTTCAAATAAAAGAACTATTACAATCACTTTGGAATACTATGGTTGCTGATATTGCTGAAAGTCGAAGAGTAGATATCGCACATTTGAATAGAATTGCAGATGAACTTAACGCCCGTAACCCACAACTTGCATTGGCCTCTGGGCTAATTGATAAGATTGTATATGAAGATCAGTACGAGTCCGCTCTTTATTTGGCCTCTGACCTTAGTATGGACAATAAACTGAATTATATAAATATTTACGATTATGCAGAACACGTAGGCCATAGACCTAAAATTACTTCTGGAAAAAATAAAATTGCCGTAATATATGCTGAAGGTGAAATTATTTATGGCAAGGGAGATAAGAATTTTGTTGGTCAAGGCACTATTTCAAAATCTTTACGCGAGGCTGCACAAGATGAACAAATAAAAGCCATTGTACTTCGTGTGAATTCTCCAGGTGGAAGTGCACTTGCTTCAGATATCATGTGGCGTGAAGTTGAACTGGCTAAGGCCAAGAAACCAGTATATGTCTCAATGGGTAACTATGCCGCCTCAGGAGGTTACTATATAGCTTGTGGTGCAGACAAAATTTTTGCAGAACCCAACACAATAACTGGCTCAATAGGTGTATTCGGAATTTTACCTAATATTAAAAATCTTGCGAATCGTTGGGGAATAAATGCGGAACAAGTAAACACCCATAAGAATTCTCAAGGATTTAGCCTCTTTGAATCACCATCAGAAGGATTTATAAGTACTACAAAAGAATCCATTGAAAATATTTACAGTACCTTTCTTGAGCGAGTATCGGCTGGTAGAAATCTTAGTATTGCAGAAGTTGACAGTATAGCTCAAGGTCGTGTTTGGAGTGGCAACACGGCAAAAGATATTGGACTTGTAGATGAAATTGGGGGGTTATCTCAAACTGTGAAAGCGATTGCGAAGGATAATGGAATTGAAAATTACGTAGTAGAGTCCTACCCAAATTATGAAAGCAGCATTGACGAAATACTCGAACGTTTTGGCATTTCATCTGCCAAGGTTAAAGAAAATATTGTTAAAGAAGAAATAGGAGAACCTACCTATGAAATTCTTCAAAAGATAAAACACTTAAGTACTCAAAAAGGTGTTCAAGCACGGTTGCCATTTGAACTTGCCATTCAATAAAAATAAGTCTTAGGGTATGACATTTCAAGACCGTAAATTAGCCTTTTCTATTTACCTTTACTTGGGTGCATTATTTATCACCTCTTTGGTGGTTTCCAACCTTATTTTTCAAAAATTCTTTCAATGGCAACCCTTAGGAAATATAACCATTTTAGGAGCACCTCTATTTGAGCTTTCAGTAGGTATTCTGCCCTATCCACTTACCTTCTTAATTACGGATCTTATTTCAGAAATCTACGGAAAGAAAAAAGCAAACCAAATAGTAACAGCAGGTATCTTTGCCTCTGTTTTTTCCATGGGAATATTATGGATTGCCAACAAAACACAGGCAATGCCAGCCTCTCCTGTAAACAATACTACATTCGCAAATGTATTCGCATTATCACCAATTGCCGTTTTAGCCTCAATGCTCGCCTACCTATTTGCTCAATATATAGACATTTCAATCTATCATTTTTGGAAGCGTGTTACCAAAGGAAAACATTTATGGCTTCGTAATAACTTCTCTACGTTTTCTTCACAGTTTATAGACACCTTTACAGTGGTCTCTTTATTGTGCATTTTTAAAGTTCTTCCATGGAACCTTTTCTATGGACTGGTCGTAAGTGGCTTTCTCTTCAAGGTAATGATTGCCATGCTTGATACTCCTTTGCTATATGCTGTTGTATTTATTCTTCGAAAAAAGTTTGGTCTTAAACCTGGTGAAGAAATTGTTCTATAATATCGAACTAGCTCCTTTAACAAAAATACAACGTGGCAATCCTTTGATTTCCTTTGAAATCACCGTACTTTTAATCCTCTGAAAAATCATCAGCTATACGTATGAAAAAGTTTAAAAAACCACTCGTAATTATTGCCTCCTTTCTACTTCTTAGTATTGGTGCCCTGGCAGCTATCCCTTATTTTTTTAAGGACAAAATAATAGCTCTTATTAAAGAAAATATTAACGAGAGTTTATATGCAACAGTTGATTTTACAGATGTTGATATTAGTTTACTTCGTAATTTCCCAAATGCTAGAGTTGGTATAGAAAAATTTAGCCTAATCAATCACGCTCCTTTTGAAGGGGATTCTCTTTTTACTGCGGATGAAATCACCTTAAAAATGTCAATAAAAGAATTGTTTAAAGGTAGTGATGAACCGATGAAACTGGATTATTTCTCTGTAACAAAGGCACAGGTTTCAATCCTTGTTAATGAAGAAGGAGTTGCCAATTATGACATCGCCAAGCCCTCTGAAAACACCTCTCAAGTAGAAAGCGAACCCTTTACATTTTCTGTATCAGGCTATGAAATTAAAGACGGCATCATATCATACAAAGATGCATCAAGCGGAATGGAACTTTTAATCAGCGAATTCAATCATCAGGGTAGTGGTGATTTATCTACTGCAGTATCTGAACTTCAAACACACTCTGAGGCAAAAGTAAGTTTCACTTTTGACGGGACCAATTACCTACAAAAAATTCCTTTAAAGCTAGATGCCCTAATCGGAGTTGACCTAACTGAAAGCAAATATAGCTTTTTACAAAACGAAGCCCTTATCAATCAACTTCCTTTGAATTTCGACGGCTATATCCAATTACTCGAACAAGGTCAAATGGTTGATATCACCTTTAAAACGCCTTCTTCTGATTTTAAAAATTTCCTTGCAGTGCTCCCAGAAACATATACACAAAACATTGCCAACGTACAAACCCAAGGAAACTTCGAAATTTCTGGCTTTTTCAAGGGAATGGTTGATGATAACCACATTCCGACTTTTGATATTCGTATTGAATCTAAAAATGCCATGTTTAAATATCCTGACTTACCAAAATCAGTACGAAATATCAATCTAAATACGGAAATTGCCAATAAAACTGGAATAACTAATGATACCTATGTCACCATAGAAAGATTATCATTCCAAATTGACCAAGATGTCTTCAGTGCTAATGCTCACATCAAAAATATTATTGAAAACCCAATTGTAGATGCTACCATAAATGGCAAACTCAATTTAGGTAACCTTTCCAAGGCCTATCCCATGCCGCAAAAAGTTCCTATGAAAGGTCTACTTACGGCTAATATTCATACGTATTTTGATATGCAATCTATTGAACAAAAGCAATATGAACGAACACGTAATGAAGGGAAATTATCTCTAAATAATTTTGAGTATAATGGTGATGAAATGGCAACTCCTCTGGCTATAAACTCAGCTGACTTATCCTTTAATCCAACTACAGTTTCGCTACAAAACTTTGTAGCAAAAACAGGTAAAACAGACCTGCAAGCCCAAGGAAGTATCCATAATTTACTTGGATTCTTTTTCCGAAAGGAAAAACTAGAAGGAAATTTTAATCTAAATTCCAATCATTTTGCATTAAGTGACTTCATGGTGGCTGAAGGTGAAACTTTAGAAAATGAAAATACAACTCCAGATTCTGGAGAAGAAACTATTAAAATTCCTTCATTTTTAGACATAACCATTAACGCCAACGCGCAAACAGTCACCTATGATAACCTTACTCTAAAGGATGTAAAAGGCACCTTGCGAATAGATGATGAAAAAGCCACCTTGCAGGACTTCCAATCGGGAATTTTTGGAGGGAAATTAGCTCTTAATGGAAGTGTATCAACAAAAGAATCAACGCCAGTTTTTGACATGAATTTAGGGATCAATTCTTTTGATATTTCGCAATCCTTCAAAGGAATGGATTTATTACAAGCATTAGCACCAATTGCTTCTGCTTTACAAGGCAAACTAAATAGTACTTTATCTTTAAAGGGAACACTTAAAGAAGATTTCACACCAAACTTAGCCAATATTAGTGGAAATGCGCTGGCTGAACTATTAGCTAGTAACATTAAACCCGAACAATCCAAAGCATTATCATTATTAGGAAATCAACTATCATTCATTGATTTCAGTAAAATAGATCTTAGCAAATTAAAAACGTCTATCAGTTTCAATGATGGAAAAGTAAATCTAAAACCTTTAACAATTCAATATCAAGATATTGCTATTGAACTTGGTGGTAGTCACGGTCTTGATAATAGCATGGATTACAATGCAACATTCCAAGTACCTGCGAAATATTTAGGAAAAGATGTAAACAACCTATTGAATAGCTTAAGTCCTGAAGAAGCGCAACAAATTACAATTCCTGTTTCTGCCCAAATAGGAGGAAGTTTTTCCAATCCTTCTGTATCAACAAATATGAAACAATCAGTTACCTCCTTGACCAATCAATTAGTTGCCTATCAAAAAGAGAAACTAACAAATCAAGGTAAGGAAAAATTAACCAATGCTCTCACTGGCCTTTTAGGCAACAAAAAAGATTCAACCCAAACCAACGTTTCAGATAGCACCAAAACAAAGACTACGGATGAAACAAAAGCGAAGGTTGAAGAAAAGGCCAAAGATGCTCTAAAAAATCTTTTTGGTAAAAAGAAAAAGGACACGATAAAACAATGATAATCAAAAGCCCGAAAAATTCGGGCTTTTGATTTTAAAAATCTTTGCGCTTAGCCTTACGGTATAACAACCATAAAGGAATTAACACCCACATAGCCAATGCTGTAAAAGACAACATCAATCCAACGGCATTTCCGAAAAAGTTTTTAAATACTGCGCCTGTATACCCCATAAGTGCAGAAATATCTAATTTCAATAAAATGAGAATACGAGATAAATCGATGGGGTTAAATACCGTCGCTACCAATGACAAATTATCCAGAGGATATTCACTAAAAATCATTAATAGCACCAAGAAAATACCATCATATATAACAGCAAGAAACAACCATAATAGTATAGCATAACTAAATCCTTTTATCTTATTCTCATTGTAAAGGGCAATTGTATAGGCTAATGCCACAAAAATAAAATTCAAAAAGGTTCCGGTAATCATTAAAATTGTAAAATCCCAAATAGCAGAAGAATTGAAGATTCCATAGGCTATAAAAGGAATTCCTAATCCCAACAATAAGCTCAAACTCAGAGAAAGTGCTACCCCTAAATATTGACCAATAAATAAAGTAGATCGTTTAAGTGGTTGGGCCAACAATAACTCGATAAACTCCCTTGAATTATAATAGTACATAATTCCAAAAACAGTAGCAATTAGCGGTGTGAGTATTATGATTACATTCATAAGAGTGATCACCGACTTAGACAAATCGTTATTTAAAAACAATAGGGTAAAACCCAACAATAAATAAAACAACAAGTACACATAGCTCCAGCTACTGCGCACAAGATCAAAAAAACTGTATTGTATAATCTTACGCATGACCTTTAAGTAATAGAGAAGCTATAGCTTCTTCAAAGTTAGACTTAGATGTTTGTACTAATAATTCAGTTACCGTGCCCTGAAAATAAATATCTCCCTCAAGTATAAATACAATTTCGTCTGCAATTTCTTCTACAAAACTTAAAATATGAGATGTGATAAGTATTGTTTTACCTTTTTCCTTTTCTGATAAAATAAGTCTTTTTAGAGTTAACAATGAAACAGGATCAAGACCTGAGGTTGGTTCATCAAGTACCAATAATGGGTTGTCAACCATAAATGCCAAAACGATATTTACCTTTTGTTTAGTTCCTCCAGAAAGATTACCAAGTGATTTTTTTAAATGTGGTTCCAATCTAAAATCAGCTATAAGGCTATCAGTTTCACAGTGTTTGCCTTTCAGGTTTTTAATCATCTTAAGCAACTCTAAAACCGTTAAATTTTTTGGGAAATTTGCAATTTGCGGTAAATAGCTCACCTCTTCTCTGTATTGCCATTTGCCCTTAATATTTTTTTCCTGAAAGGAAATTTCACCCTCAGATGGAATTACCATACCCAAAAAGCTCTTGATCAGGGTGGTTTTACCAGAACCATTTGGACCTAATACAGCAGTTATCTTTCCATCAGACACAGTGAGATTAAGGCCTTTTAAAACTTCAAGTTTTCCGTAATTTTTATGTAGATTAGTAAAGGTTATCATAGCGAAACTTTTTTCATTAACGGTTCAGTATCCATAAGATGGGTAGGGGTAAATACAGGTGACACTTTTTCTGAGAAATTAATAATATCTACAAAAAGGCTTCTTAATAAGACTATACTTTCTGGTGTTTTATTTACTACATAAGAGAACAGCTTTACAGGGCGGTAAGGTACGTCTCCGATTCCGTTCCGATTCAAATCATATCCTGTATATGCACTCCAATAATTTTGCGAAAATGAATTATCATTCAAATGTCCGCTATAAGCCACATCAAAAGTATTGTTCAGAAAATTATTTTTTCGAAAATCATTATTGAAACATGCCCCATTTATCTTTACAGCCCAACCATTTTCTTCAAAACTATTATAGGAATAATTAAGCCTATTTGATCCTTCTACATTAATCCCAATAGTATTTTGCAAAAACTTGTTATGAGCAATCTCGGCGTCATTAATTTCTTTCAACAATAAACCATAAGATGCAGCACCCCAATTTCTCTTGAATGTATTATACTTCATTTCAATTTTTTTAGAATACATTACAGCAACACCAGCACCATTAGCATCAAAAGTGTTATGCATATACAAATCGTTATTAGAAAACATAAAATGTAACCCGTAGCGAAGATTGTTAAAGCTTCGGTTATTAATTACCCTACTATCATCCACAAACTCAAAATAAATACCATCACGAACTTTAGAAACAGTATTGTTCTCTATTGTAATGTTTTTACAATACCATAAATGAATTCCATTTCCTGATTTATATTCCAACACAGCATTTCCTGTTATGAAATTAGTACTAATGGTTACATGATTCGATTTTTCAAGAAAAATTCCATAAAAAACATTTTCAAAATTATTGTTCATAATACGTGAATTATGACTTTTAACAAGACGTATCGCTGCAAAATCCTTAGTAAAACTCTCTCCTACATTTTTAAATTGAAAACCTTGAATTACTACATTTGATGC
Organism: Imtechella halotolerans; assembly: GCF_028743515.2. Classification (GTDB taxonomy): domain Bacteria; phylum Bacteroidota; class Bacteroidia; order Flavobacteriales; family Flavobacteriaceae; genus Imtechella; species Imtechella halotolerans. The sequence continues at coordinate 2,155,777 of NZ_CP117969.2, forward strand.
TGTCACTGTGAGTATTTCTGCTCTCATTTCTCCATCAAGAACAGGATTATCCTCACCTAATAATACAATTTGTTTATCCAGTATAATATTTCCTTCTTTATACAGCCCTTTCTTAACCACAATTGTATCTCCATCCTTAGCCGCAGCAATAGCAGACTTCAATGTTTTGTATGAACAGGAATTACATACATTTATAGTATTCCCATAGCTAGCAACAGTGTATAACCATACACTCCAAAGTACAATAATTAGCCTCATAGTGTGTCATGTAATTATATTACTTGGAAAAACGAGTTAAAAGTGCACTCCAGGAATAAATTTCACCTCCCAATTCTTCTTTTGCTTTTAGAGCTGCACTTTCAGTTTCAAAGGCAGTAAGATTGGCCCCCATTGGACTGGGTAACCTTTCTGAAATGAGATAAGTAACTTTGGTAGCATTGACCAATATCTCGGGTTGTCCATACACATTGGTAAGATAAAGCGCATTTTTTTCCGGAGCTTGATGTTCTTCAGAATTTAACATACACTCGATCGCATCGTATTTGAACACTTTTCCCTTCTTAGTAACAATTTCAGAAGCATGCTGTACATCAACAATATTCATCTTACAAAAGTGACACATATCAGCTCCATAGGTAATGGATTGAGCCTTTGGTGTACATGCTGAAAGTAGCATATACATAAAAAGTAATTTGATAATTTTTTTCATCTCCAAATTTTTTATAATAAAGCCAATACCCTAACAGTATTGGCTTTTACAGTGAGTTCCTTATACTGTATTATTCTTTTTTCGCAATAACCAGAATGCCACAAAAGCCATGGCTATAGCTATTACCATAAAATAGGTTCCCCAATCAGGATAAGATTTAGCTAAAAAGTTAAGCAGATATTTTTCTCCAAAAAGTGGTGGCTGATATGCCATTCCAGGTACTTTGATTGGAGCTGTTGGGCTTAAATTATGACCATAATCATATTCCCATAGGTAAAAATCGTAAATTCCAAGAATCCCTAACAAACCCATTAAAAGGGTCCATATGAGATATAGAATTCGCTTTCCAATGAACGCAAAAATTAATCCCAATACAGTCATGAAGCCTATAATGTACGGGAAATAAGTAAGTTCAGGAATTGAATCGGGTTCTATGTATTTCATGCCTACATAGTGATTCAGAATATTTATATTTTGCAAGGTCCCTGGACTATCTCCTGTAATCTGGTTAACCCAAATATATAGTGTAATACCATCTGGATATTGGGGTGCAATAAGAGTTATCTGCCAAATTGGAAAAACAAATAACATAAGGAGCAATAGTGCTGCGATAGCCATGAGCCATCTGGATACTATTTTCATTATTCAGAATTTAAGTTGTTAAGATGGGGTGCCATCATAAAGACTGTTGGTCAAGGTTTGCCGAAATCAAGTCCAGCAAACCTTTTTCAACAGCGGAATTCTACAATTCCTTAAAAACACTCACTATGAACGTTATTATTCGTCATCTCCCAACGACCATTTTAATGGTACGTTAGCATCTTTGGACGAAACTCTCACATATCCTTGCATCTCCTGATGTAAAGCAGAACAGAAATCAGTACAATAGAATGGGAATACACCTTCATACTTTGGTTCCCAATATAATGTTTCCGTTTGCCCAGGCATTATCAATAGCTCAGCGTTATTAGCTCCCATAACAGAGAATCCATGTGGCACATCCCAATCTTGCTCTAGATTAGTTATATGGAAATAAACCTTATCCCCTACCTTGATACCTTCAATATTATCCGGAGAAAAGTGACTACGGATAGCCGTCATATATACACGAACAACATTGCCATCTCTTACTACACGAGTATCAGCATCCTTTTTAACTGCATGTGGATGTTTGTTTTCATCCAAAGGATAATATTTCTTAGATGCAGGCTTTACCTTGCTAGCAGCAATACCCTGAGCATAGTGTGGTTCACCTATGGTAGGGAAATCTAGTAGAAGCTGCATTTTATCTCCAGAGATATCATACAATTGAGCAGAGTGATTTAATTCTGGCCCTGTTGGCAAATAACGATCTTTAGTAATTTTATTAAGTGCTACCAAATATTTACCATCAGGTTTTTTTGAATCCCCTCCTGGGATCATCAAATGGCCTACAGAATAGTAGGTTGGAGCCCTATCAAGAATTTCCCAAGTACCCACTTTCCATTTTACCACTTCTGATGAAATGAAAAATGTAGTATAGGCATTTCCTTTATCATCAAACTCTGTATGTAATGGACCAAGGCCTGGTTCTTTAACAATTCCAGCAACTATTTCATCCATCTTTAGGATTGGTATTCCATAGGCTTCCCCATCAAATTTTTGCTTTTCTATGGCATCCAATACTTTGGTAAAAGAGTGCACGGTAAGGTCTGCAGAGAGTTTCCCGTTCCCCACAATATACTCTCCTGTTGGGTCTACATCCACTCCATGAGGAGATTTTGGAGTAGGAAGAAAATACACTAGACCTGGGCAATCCTCCGGGATCAATACTTTTACCTTATCGTGTTTAGTACTTACAGTGGAATGTGTTTCATCACTGTATTGGTTATGAACATAATTGGCAGGCATTTCTCTAAATTTTCCTGCTTTTAGGTATTCCTCAGCTTTTTTCCAATTAATCGCTGCTATAAAATCCTTGTCATTTTGAGAGGCTCCTACTTCTTGAAGTGTGCTAGCTTCTTCTGTATTGTAGGTCGTAAAGAAGGTCCAACCATGAGATTTTCCTTTACCTGAGTGTGCTAAATCATAGTTGAATCCAGGCATCATTACTTGAAATTCAACATTCATATGTCCAGTTTCAGGATTAACTTTCACATAGGTAAGCGCCCCTTTAAAGTTCCCTTTATAATCCTTAATTGGCATATCCTTTTGAGGATAAGGGACTGAAAAACGAGTTCCAGCTACAACATACTCCGTATTTTCTGTCGTAAATGGTGAACTGTGATTACCTCCACTGTTAGGAATCTGAATAATTTCAGCAGTTTCAAAAGTGGATAGATCAATACGAGCAATACGTGGAGTATTGTTTCCATTTATAAAAATCCAGCGACCATCTGTCTCTCCATTTGTTTGGGATAACTCAGGGTGGTGAGCATCATCCCATGGCACAAATCCGAATGAAGTCTCCAACATTCCTTTGGTTTCTTCATTATATCCATAGCCCTTTTCGGCATCTTGTGAAAATACAGGTATTACTTTAAGAAGACGTCCTGAAGGCAACCCATACACACTTAGTTGTCCGCTAAATCCTCCCGAGAAAAAGCCATAAAATTCATCATGTTCTCCTGGTTTCACATAAACTTTGGAAGCAGCATCCGTCCCTAAGGCTCCGGCTTGACTTCCTTCATTTTTATTGGAGTTACACCCCCAAATGAAGGCGCCACTCACTGCTAGTAAAGCAATTTTGGTTAGTGTTTTCATAAAAAATACTACTATTTAATGGTTCTGAAGTATTCTAAAATAGCCCTAGCCTGTTCTTCGCTGACATTTTGGTTGGCCATTGGCGCACCATTAGCCTCTTTTAGCAATTGGATAGCAATAGGGTCTTCCTTTATCATCTGCTCTGGATTCATTATCATATTCATAACCCACTCTGGAGAGCGACGTTCTAAAATATTAATAGGAGCCGGGCCTATAAACTTTTTAGTTGGTTTATGGCAGGCTGCACAAAGTGATTTAAATAATTCTTCTCCTTGAGATGCCATGCTCTGATCTATAGTTTCACTTATAGTAACCGATTTTACAGGACCAATCCCTTTATTGGTTAAATCTACTGTGGCTCCAGTAATAGTTGTTTTAGGCGGAGCTTCTTGCTCTTTAGGCTCCGTTTTACGTTCGTAAGAGAACCCTTCCTTCTTTTCCTCTTTACTTCCGCAACTAATTAAAAATGTAGTAAGTAGCGTAGCTAAGGTAATGTGTAAACGCATTTTCATGATGTGTGATTTAATTGATTCAGTTATAGAATTTAACTAGACAAATATACAATTATTTTTTAATTAAAGGATTATAAGGTCTTTTTTTATTTTATTATTATATTTGTAATAGGTTACTAATAAATAATAATGATTAATTTTAGGCCTTAAAATCATGTATATGTTGTCAAATTCCAGCAAGTATGCCATCAATGCAGTATTGTATATTGCCGTTAATGCTTCTGAAAATCAAAAGATAGGCGTAAAAGAAGTTGCTGATGCCATACAAATACCATCTCCGTTTCTTGCCAAACTGTTACAAACTTTGGCGAAGAAAAACGTTATAACCTCTACAAAAGGACCTGGCGGAGGCTTTTTCCTTACTGAAGAAAACCAAAAATTGCCTCTTATGGAGGTAGTAGAACATATTGACGGCTCTGAAAAGTTTTCAATGTGTGTTCTGGGACTCAAGGAATGTTCTGAAGAAAGTCCTTGCCCTATCCATCACAGTGTACAACCGTTTAAGGTGAGTTTTCTGCATGAATTAAGACACAATTCGATAGCTTCATTTGCAGAAAAAGTTAAAAAAGGGGAAACCTTTCTTTTTATTCAATAAATCCAATATTAATTCGCACACAATAGCCTTCATTGGCTCTTACATTAAAAACTGTCCCGTCTTCAAAAATAAGATACTGTCCTTTAATTCCTTTTAGGACACCCTTGTAGTCTGATGTTTTATCTAGATTAAGACTTTTTACTTTAGTAGGATATTGTAACACTGGGAAATTCAAATGTTCCTCAGTTAACTTAGTATCCACATAATAAGGCTTTACCTCTTCTGGAATAAATTCTGCTAACTTCTCTTTAACTGCTTCAAGATTAACATCTTCAACATCATTACTTAGCATTTTTCTCCAGTTAGTTTTATCAGAAATATGATTTTTAAGAGCAACCTCAGTAATACCTGCTAAATACCTATTAGGTACTTCTACAAGTAAAATGGCCTCATGTGCTCCTTGATCAATCCATCTAGTAGGGATTTGGCTTTTACGTGTCACCCCAACTTTAACTTCACTAGAATTAGCCAAATACACAATATGCGGTTGAAGTTGCATTTCTTTCTCATAGGATAAATCCCTTTCTTCTATGCCGAGATGAGCCTTGCTAAGTTCAGGTCGCATAACCCAATCAGCAGCTTGAGGAACCTCAAAAAAACAACTTTTACAAAAACCCTGACGGTAGATAGGCAGATTCTTTCCACAATTCAGGCATTCATAATTAAGAAATGTTATCTGAAAAGTCTTATCCAAAGCTTGATTAAGATGAATGAAATCTTCCTTCATTTCTAGATAGTATTGAATAGGAATTTGTAATTCAGATTTCATTTTTACGAGTACACCTTCAAACATGGGAAAAGTTTTTATATTTTTACCATCAGGGATGCCCTTTCTGGTCTATGACGAAGGTACGCCAAAAGAAATAAACATCCTAACAGCAGGCACGTTTACAAGGTAAAAACCCTTATATCTCTTCAGAAAAGTTCATTAATATGCCCATAACAATATTTAACTCTATTGCCTCATGGTTTTTAAAGAAAAGGATTCATCAAATGGAACTTTTCATCAAGTATCCTAATGAAGTACAGCAGGAGTTACTGAACCAATTATTACAGACAGCTCAATACACGTATTATGGAAAAATGTACGATTTCTCTAATATTAGAAATTATGAGCAATTTAGATCTAAAGTACCAGTGGTTCGTTATGAAGAAATGGAACCATTTATAGAGCGAACGCGATGCGGAGAACAAAATGTCTTTTGGCCAACACCCATTCGTTGGTTTGCAAAAAGTAGTGGAACTACAAATGCCAAAAGCAAATTCATACCTGTAAGTGAAGAAGCTTTACAGGACTGTCACTACAAATCAAGCAAAGACTTGCTATGTCTATATCTAAATAACAATGAAGACTCCCAGCTTTTCACAGGAAAAAGCCTAAGGCTTGGTGGTAGCAAACAACTTTATGAAGATAAAGGAACCTACTTTGGTGATCTTTCAGCTATACTAATAGACAATATGCCAATATGGGCTGAGTTTAGTAGTACACCAAGTAACAAAGTTTCTCTTATGAGTGAATGGGAGACAAAAATGCAAGCAATTATTAAAGAAGCTGTACATGAAAATGTGACCAGCTTAGCAGGAGTTCCCTCCTGGATGTTAGTTTTATTAAACAATGCATTGGAAACTACTGGAAAAAACCATTTACTTGAACTTTGGGAAAACCTAGAAGTTTATTTTCACGGTGGTGTGAGTTTCACTCCTTATCGTGAACAATACCATAAACTGATCCCTAAAGATTCATTTAATTATTACGAAATATATAATGCCTCTGAAGGGTTTTTTGCCATACAAGACAGGAATCATTCGGATGAATTGCTTCTAATGTTAGATTATGGAGTTTTCTACGAATTTATTCCTATGGACACCTATGGAACCCCACATGAAAAAGTAATTCCTCTATGGGACGTTGAAGTAGGAAAAAACTATGCAATTGTTATTACTACTAATGCGGGTTTATGGCGTTATCTAATTGGGGATACAGTACGATTCACAAGTATTGCTCCTCATCGCATAAAAATAACAGGACGTACTAAACATTTCATTAATGTTTTTGGGGAAGAATTAATCATTGAGAATACAGAAGAAGCGCTAAAAAGAACATGTAAGGCCACTGGGGCCGAATTAATAGATTATACAGTTGCCCCAGTATTTATGAAAGGCAAAAGCAAGGGAGCACATGAATGGCTTATTGAATTCAAAACTTTCCCTGGAAGTATCGCAAATTTCGCCCAACTATTAGACCTTGAGTTACAAAAACTTAACTCTGACTATGAAGCTAAGCGCTATAACAACATGACATTAAGCCCTCTAATTTTACATACCGCTAGACCACAACTTTTTTATGATTGGTTAAAAGCACATGATAAGTTAGGTGGTCAACATAAAGTTCCAAGGCTGTCTAATGAGCGTAAACATCTAGATGAATTACTTCAGATGAATGTAAAGAATTAATTGAATCCGTTAAAAGTAGCTTAAACTAATAATACTGCCCCTCAATCTAGAATAAATATACTAGATTAGACCTTTAAACTTATACACTTTCTATCTATTAAATTATGCAGAAAACATACTACGACCCGGCCGATTTAAAGAAATTCAACTCTATTACTGAATGGAATGAGGAGCTAGGAACTAAATTTTTCGAATATTATGCTAAGGTGTTTGAAGAAGGAAGTTTAACTGCTCGTGAAAAGTCTCTTATTGCATTAGCAGTTGCACATACTGTCCAATGTCCTTACTGTATTGATGCCTACACGGGAGATGGCTTGCAACGCGGTATAACCAAAGAAGAAATGATGGAAGCACTCCATGTTGCAGCAGCAATTAGAGGAGGAGCTTCTCTAGTGCATGGCGTACAAATGATGAATAAATACAATAAACTTTCCATGTAAAGTTCAATTCTTTAATCAGTCACTATTTTCACTTTTACATGGCAACCAAATCCTTGTTCGCAAGACATAATTCTCTTGCAAATACAAAAACCCAGCTTGAAATATTAAATAATAACGAACTTTTTGGACCTAAGGGTTTGCCTACTTTTAATCAGCAAGCCGAAAAATTTAATTCGTTTCCTTTAAGACCAATTGACCTTGAAATATTACAAATAAATATGGGGTATATGTGCAATCAAGTATGCGCACATTGTCATGTAGACGCTGGACCTGATCGGAAGGAGATAATGTCTAAGGAAACCTTATCCCAGTGCCTTACAATTCTGAAAAACTCCAAAGTACATACAATTGATCTTACAGGAGGAGCACCTGAAATGAATCCTCATTTTCGTTGGTTTATCGAAGAAGTATCTCAACTAGGCATTAGAGATATCATAGTCCGTTCAAACCTAACTATCCTAAGAGCTAATAAAAAATACCTTGATCTTCCTGAGTTTTTCAAAAAACATAACATTCATATTATATCCTCTATGCCGCATTGGACAAGAGGAAAAACAGACCAACAACGTGGTGAAGGTGTATTTGAAAAATCTATTCAAGCCTTGAAACGGCTTAACGAAATAGGTTACGGTATGCCAGAAAGCAATCTACAATTAGATTTGGTATACAACCCATCTGGAGCTTTTCTTCCCACTTCTCAAAATGCACTAGAGATCGAATTCAAAAAAGCACTATTAGCGGACTTTGACATTCATTTTCATAAGCTATTTGCTCTTACTAATCTTCCAATTAGTAGATTTTTAGAATACCTCATAGCATCAGACAACTACGAAGACTATATGCAAGAACTAGTGGAAGCATTTAATCCGATTACCCTGAACAACATTATGTGTAAAAACACGCTATCTATACGATGGGATGGGAATATTTATGACTGTGATTTTAACCAAATGCTTGACCTTAAAATAGCATCGACCTGCCAAAATATTGCCGAATTTAATATTGAACAAATTACAAAACGAAACATCATAACATCACAACACTGTTATGGTTGTACGGCAGGAGCTGGTAGTAGTTGTCAAGGAAGTGTTATTTAATAAATACCATTCCTATAACTTTAAAACCACAGAGATAAAGTACTTAACTGAATAAAAGTCAGCATATTCCTATTATAATTTAGGAAATTATTCCTATTTTAGTTCTTCAAAATGCTGAACGACACATGATGTATTTCTATTTATCAAAGTTTACATACCTTCTATGTATTTTCTTTACAAAATAGTAAAAGGCTGACAATTATCATAAAGGATAAAATTGTCTTAATTTATTTTTGGTACAAACTAAGCATCAAAACCATCATGAAAATTTTCAAAGCTTTATTTATCATTTTTATGACCCTTTTGTTATGTTCACAGACATGGGCTCAAGGTGAATTCTCTCTTACTGCGGATGTCAGATCCCGTTTTGAATATCGTCATGGATTTAGTACGCTATTCCCTGATGATGCTGATCCAGCCGCCTTCGTTAATCAACGAACAAGGCTTAACCTGCAATACAACAACGAACGACTCAAATTATTTATGAGCGTCCAAGATGTCAGTACGTGGGGTGATACTCCACAAATTTTACCAACTGATGGAAACGACTCATTTTCTCTTTTTCAAGCTTGGGCGCAACTTCTCCTTAATGAAAATTGGTCAATTAAAGCAGGTAGACAAGTCCTTTCTTATGATGACCAACGAATCTTAGGTGGATTGGATTGGGCAATGCAAGGTCGCTTTCATGACGCTCTTTTAGTAAAATACGCAAAAAACAAATTGGCTCTGGACATCGGAGGAGCCTTCAACCAAGAGAAAACAGCTAATTTTAACACTGCTTTTACAACACAAGGGGCCTTCTCATACAAAAGCATGCAATACTTTCATTTGCATCAGGAAATAGACAAGGCAGGATTAAGTATATTATTTTTAAATACTGGATTTCAAAAATTCACGAACAATAACTACGCTTCCCCAAATGGAGTAGCCTATAGACAAACCGCCGGTGCATATACAACCTTCCCTATCGGTATGCTCAAGTTTGAAGCAAGCGGCTATTACCAATTTGGAAAATTTACAGAAAATTCCGAAATTTCAGCTTACCAAATATCTTTAGACGGTTCCTATAAGACTAATAATGTACTATTTGGCTTAGGAATGGAAATGCTTAGTGGAACTGACCAAAATGGAGACTCTAAAATCAAATCCTTTATTCCTCTTTATGGAACCAACCATAAATTCAATGGATATATGGACTATTTTTATGTGGGGAATCATGCATATAGTGTGGGTCTTAATGACCTGCACGCCAGGGTAAATATTGGATTTACAGACAGATCAAATCTACTAATAAAGGCACATTATTTTATTGCAAATGCAAATTTAGCTTTGGATGCTGATCCCTATTTAGGTACAGAGATTGATCTTGTGTTTACACAAAAGATTCTGAAAGATGTTAAACTTGATGTAGGCTATTCACATATGTTCGCCTCAGAAAGTATGAGTTTAATAAAGGCAGGAGCACCACATGATAATACCAATAATTGGGCGTGGGCACAACTTTCTATAAATCCTTCTTTATTTAACACCAAAAAGGATTAATACTAATACACAGAAAATGTTCAAAATACAACACTTACTCCCTACTAAAAAGTCAAAATGGCGAACAACAGCAGTATTTCTCATTGCGGTAGTATTGGGAATGGGGCTTTTTATGGCTAAAGAGGCTGAGGTTGTATCCTATCTTTCCGATGATCCACAAGCTTGTGTTAACTGTCATGTAATGACACCAGTTTACAATAGCTGGATGCATAGTTCACACCGGGAATGGACTTCATGTAACGATTGTCATGTACCTCATGATAATATTTTAAATACCTACTATTTCAAAGCGAAAGATGGCCTATACCATGCTTCCGTATTTACATTACGAGCAGAACCTGAAGTAATCAAAATGCGCGAGGAATCTCAAAAAGTAGTTCAAGAAAACTGTTTGCGTTGCCATGTTCAACAAGTTACACAGACAAAATATGAAGGATGGATATCAACCCATAGTGAAAATAGAACAGACAGAACATGTTGGAGTTGTCACCGTGAAGTGCCTCACGGAAGAATTCACGGTAATTCAACCATACGATATAATATAGCACCATTACCCACAGATCAGGAAACCAACATCATACCTGATTGGCTTGACAAAGAAATAAAAAATACCAAAAAATAATATATATGAAAAATAAAGTCCTTTTTGTTGTAACCATACTGGTAGTATTCCTCCTTGGACTATTAGCCTCTAGTATAATAAACCGAAAAAATGAGGCTAAGTACAAATATGTGCCTCAGGTTGATATAGGTGAAAATGAGCCTAGAAATGAAGTATGGGGTAAAAATTACCCACAAGAATATCAATCCTATTTACAAACCTCCGATACTACATTTAGTTCCTACCAGGGTGGTGGTGCCATGCGTGATGTCCTAGAGGAGGATCCTCGATTGGTAGTTCTTTGGGCGGGCTATGGTTTTTCAAAAGATTATAGTCAAGGTAGAGGCCACTATTATGCAATTGAGGATATTCATAACACTTTAAGAACAGGAGCTCCCAAGGGAGAAGGAGATGGACCTATGCCCTCAACATGTTGGACTTGTAAAAGTCCCGATGTCCCAAGGTTAATGAATGAAATAGGAGTTACAGAATTCTATTCAGGTAAATGGGCTGATAAAGGTCATGAAGTGGTTAATCCTATTGGGTGTGCGGATTGCCATGATTCTAAAACCATGAAATTACAAATTACCCGCCCAGCACTAGTTGAAGCCTTTGAAAGTATGGGGAAAGACATTACCAAAGCTACCCACCAAGAAATGCGTTCATTAGTATGTGCACAATGTCATGTGGAGTACTATTTTAACAAAAACCTACCTGGAAAAGAAGGAGTACCTTATTTAGTATTTCCTTGGAAAAATGGATTCTCTGCGGAAAATATGGAGCAATATTATGATGATATTGATTTTCAAGACTGGACTCATGATATCAGTAAAGCTCCTATGTTAAAAGCACAACATCCAGGTTACGAAGTTTTTATGACCGGAGTTCATGCTGACAGAGGGGTATCTTGCGCCGATTGTCATATGCCATATAAAAGTGAGGGAGGTCAAAAATATACGGATCATCATATACAGTCCCCCCTAAACAATACTGCTAATGCTTGTCAAGTTTGCCATAGAGAAGAAACAACTAAACTAGTTGCTAATGTTTATGAACGACAGCAAAAATTCAATGAAAGCAGACTTAAATTAGAAGATCTTTTGGTTAAGGCACATATAGAAGCTGGAAAATGCTGGGAATTAGGAGCCACAACAGAACAAATGAAGGCTATATTAACTGACATACGACATGCTCAATGGAGATGGGATTATGCTGCCGCCTCCCATGGCGGATCATTCCATTCCCCTGTAGAATCGGCCAGAGTTGTCGCTAGTGGTTTAGTAATTGCTCAAGAAGCCCGTGTAAAACTAGCCCGAATGTTGGCAGAATTAGGCCACAATAAACCAGTTGAAATGCCAGACTTATCTACTAAAGAAAAGGCCCAAAAATTTATTGGTCTTGACATGGAAAAACTACGTAGAGAAAAAAAGGAATTTAAACAAAATGTGCTGCCTCAATGGTTAAAAGCAGCAAAAGAACGTGAAGCGAAAATGGACATTGCGAAAGTAAATTAATTATACCATCTAAAACCCAACCCGTGGCTTGCTCTATAGTAATCACGGGTTTATTTTGACCTTATGACATCATTATATCGAATTTTATCTTCCTCCAAATTAGCACTTATATTACTGGTAGTATTTGCTATTGCCATGGCAACAGCCACATTCATTGAAAATGATTTTGGCACGGCTACCGCCTGGCAGCTTATTTATAATGCCTTGTGGTTTGAACTAGTAATGCTCGGGTTATGCGTCAGTTTTGTGTTCAATATTTCCAAATACAAATTATGGCGAAAACAAAAATGGCCTATTTTACTTTTTCATTTATCATTTATTTTAGTCATAATTGGTGCTGGGGTTACTCGATATATTTCTGAATCCGGAGTTATGCGTATCCGCGAAGGAGAAAGTTCTTCAACCATTATATCCAACACCAATTACTTCCAGGTACACATTAGTGATGGTGATAACGTAGCTGTATTAAAAAAACAACTAGATTTTTCTCCTTTATCAGAAAATGAATTCACAATTCAGACAGACTATAAAGGTCAGACCTATACTATAAGTTTGGACAAATTTGTAGCAGATGCTCAACCACAAATTATTGAATCAGAAAAGGGCCAACCTCTTTTGGAACTTGTAATCGCAAGCGAAGATTCAGGTAGAGAAACCATTGTTTTACGTCAGGGAGAAACTGAAACAATAGGTTCACACAACCATAGTATTGGTTTTAATGTTGAAGAGCCAGTAATGATTCATTTTAAACTGCAAGACAACACAATTTATCTACAAAGCACGGAAGATCTTAGTTCATTTGTAATGAGCACTCAGGAGGCTGGAACATTCAAAAAAGATAGTCTACAACCCCTGCAATTGAGATCCTTATATCGTGCCCATGACTTTTCTTTTGTCCCAATTTCATACCATCCAAAGGGAGATTTTGAATTGGTGAGTACATCTGAAAAACCAAAAGATAATGACAGCTCAAAGGATGACGCATTGGTAGTAACTGTACAAAAGGAAGACGAAAAAAAAACGGTATCGCTACTTTATAGAGAAGGTTTCCTACCAACACACCATCAAACTACTTTTGACGACGTTTCAGTCACATTATCTTATGGTTCTGAAGAAATTTCTCTTCCGTTCGAGGTACGCCTAAATGACTTCCAATTGGAGAGATATCCTGGCTCTACTAGCCCTTCCTCCTATGCAAGTGAAGTAACTGTTTTAGACCAAAAAGAGGAGTTTCCTTATCGAATTTTTATGAACAATGTTCTAGATTACAAAGGGTACAGATTCTATCAAGCCAGCTATGACACCGACGAATTAGGCACGGTACTCGCCGTAAACAAAGATCGCCCAGGAACACTAATCACCTATTTCGGATATTTATTGATGGGAATAGGGATGCTTTTTTCTTTATTTGGAAAACATTCAAGATTTTGGCAAATCAATCAAAAGCTACGAAGATTAAAAAAAGGTCAACTCACCTTACTAATAATAACACTTTTCAGTACTACTTACTTAGCAGCATTCGATAGGGATACAAATGATGACATTTTCAAAAGGCAATCCATTAACAAACATCAATCCGAATTATTTGGTCGACTTCTTGTACAAGATCTAGATGGTCGAATTAAACCTATTAACACCCTAGCCTCCGAGTTTTTACGAAAACTTTCTGGTAAACCATATTATAAAAGTGACAATTTAAATTTATCAGCGGACCAGGCATTCCTTGCAATGCATATGTTTCCAAATGATTGGCAACAAATCCCAGTTATTAAAATAGATAGAAAAAAAGGAGGAGATGTTTTTAAAGATCTCAAAACCAATGCTTCTGGGCTTGTATCCTTTCAATCGCTTCTGGGTCCACAAGGCGAATATCTATTAGCGGAAGCGGCGGAACTAGCTAATGTGAAAAAACCCGCTGAACGTTCTGAATCTGACAAAGAGATCCTTAAAGTAGATGAACGCTTTAATATTCTTTATAATGTATTATCTAGGGGTTATTTAAAAATATTCCCTAATAAAAATGACACCAACAATACATGGTTTGCACCAAATCATCATTTTAATGACTTCCCTGCAGAGGATGCAGCATTTGTAAAGAATATTCTCCCATCTTACTTTAATGATCTGGTCACTGACAACCTTAATGGAGCAACGGAAAAATTGTCTTATATAAAAACTTATCAAGACGTACTAGGTAAAGACATTATTCCTTCTGAAAAACAAATTAATGCTGAATTATGGTATAACAAAATGAATCTGAACTTCTGGATGTTCCAGATTTATTTTACCATTGGAGCCATTCTATTAATCTTAGCCATATTTCGAATTTTTGTTCAATCAAAAATTATCAATTGGTTATGGAATTCCTTTATAATTCTAGCTTTAATTGGATTCCTATTTTTTACAGGAAACATTCTTCTTCGCTGGTATATTGCGGGGCATGCACCATGGAGTAATGGCTATGAAATGCTTGTTTTCGTTGCATGGTGTTTATTACTAAGTGGACTACTTACCTTTAAAAAATCAGATTTTGCATTACCACTGGCAACGCTTTTTACTGGAGCTTTACTATTTGTAAGTTATTTAGACTGGCTAAATCCTGAGATAACAAGTCTAATGCCGGTATTAAAATCATATTGGCTAAAAATTCACGTAGCAACAATTGTTAGTAGTTATGCTCCTTTAGCACTATCTGCTGTATTAGGATTAATGGCTTTAATTCTAATGATTTTCAAAACCTCAACTACCAAAAATGCAATTGATATAAGGATTAAAGAACTCACCTATATTAATGAGCTTTCTATGACTATTGGTTTATTTATACTTGCAATTGGAACCTTTCTAGGGGGTGTTTGGGCGAATGAAAGTTGGGGCCGTTATTGGGCGTGGGACCCAAAAGAAACCTGGGCACTAATTAGTATTATAATTTATGCTATAGTACTTCACCTTCGATTTATACCTGCATTAAATAATAAGTATATCCTAAATATGGTAAGTATGTTTGCTTTTTGGTCTATTATAATGACGTCCTTTGGAGTAAACTATTATTTATCAGGACTACATAGCTATGCTGCAGGTGATCCACTTCCTATTCCTAAATTTGTATATTTCCTGGCAGCATTTATGGTAATAATTGCATTTATAGCTTATTTTAGAAATCGTAGATCTAACATCAAGAATTATTAATTCAGACATCATTTTTCTCATAAAAAAAGAAATCCCCAAATGCCTAACTCATTCGGGGATTCTATCACAAAACAACACAATCATAAGACTATGATTATGGAATCTTATTAATGATCATCATAACGTACTACATTAACAATGGTCACAGATTTTTCACCATCGGGAAATTGCCACACAATTTCATCGCCTTTAGCGTAACCAATAAGGGCGGATCCCATAGGAGTTAAGATTGAAAGACGTTTTAAATGTACATTGCCATCTTCAGGTTTAACCAATTCATAGCCATGTTTAACTCCATATGGAGTATTAATATCAACAATACTGTTGAAACGTACAACGTCATTAGGCATTTCAATTTCAGATTTAACTTCTGCCTGTGTCAATTCTTCCTTAAGTCTGGTGAAAATATTTCGTTGTAATTCATTTTGAAAACCTACCTTATCCAGTAAAGTTTTTAAATAAGTATATTCCTTTTCTTCTATAATAAGATTTCCGTACTTCATGATGTATTAAATTTAAAAAAAGAGACTGCCGCTTTAAGAACCACTATGACTTGTTGCGACAGCCTCTAGGGTGGAAGAAAAAATCTTATGGAAAAATTCCTCTTTGCAAGTATGCCATTTCAATACGGCTAATTGCTTGAATGTATGCAGCTGTACGCCAATCTGTCTTATATGTTTCAGCAGTCATGTGTACTTTTTGGTGAGCTTCACGAAGTTTCTTCTCAAGCTTTTCCATAACCTCATCAAGACTCCATAGTTCTCCATTTCGGTTTTGCAACCATTCAAAGTAACTACCAATTACCCCACCTGCATTACATAAAATATCAGGAATGATATGTACTCCTTTGTCTAAAAGAATTTCCTCTCCTGCTGTATCAATTGGACCATTAGCTCCCTCAGCAATTACAGATGCCTTTATCATTCCAGCATTTTCTTCTGTAATTTGGTTACCCAATGCTGCAGGAATACAGATATCACATTCAATTCCGAAGAATTCCTTTGGATCTATTTCTTGTGCATGCTCATATCCTTTCAAGAATCCGCCATGCAATTTTGTATGATTATACAATGTAGCTACGTCCATTCCATCAGCGTTGTAATAAGTTGCTTTTGCATCTTGTACACCAACTAAAATAGCACCTTCTTCTTGCATAAAGTAAGAAGCCCAATAACCTACATTACCAAAACCTTGAACAATAAAAGTTTTTCCTTTTAGTGAAACTCCGTTACGTTCAGCCCAAGCCTTGATATTTACAACAACTCCAAAACCAGTAGCACGGTCACGTCCCTCAAGTCCACCTGAACCAACTGGCTTACCTGTTACTACGTGTTGATTTTTAGAACGCTCTAGTGGCCCCTTTGTAGACATATAAGTATCTGCAATCCATGCCATCATTTGAGCATTAGTATTAACATCAGGAGCCGGAATATCATGTTCAGGACCGATATTATCACCTAAAGCATACGTGAAACGACGAGTAATACGCTCAAGTTCTGCTTGAGAGTACTTTGAAGGATCAATTTCTACTCCTCCTTTTCCTCCTCCATAAGGAAGACCTGCTAAAGAGGTTTTCCAAGTCATCCAAGTAGCTAACGCTCTAGCAGAATCAATATCTACTGTAGGGTGAAAACGCAACCCTCCTTTGTATGGACCAAGAGCATTGTTGTGTTGAACACGGTACCCTTTAAAAACTTCTACCTCACCATTGTCCATTTTTACCGGAAAGTTTACCACAATCTCAGTATTGGTGATAGATAAAATTTTGCGGACATTGGGATTTAATTTCATTAAATCGGCCGCTTTGTTAAACTGATTCTGTACATTCTCGTACATGCCCGTTTTCGGCTTTTCTTTTGTTACCATTTTTCTTCCTTTTTTATTGATAATGTTCACAATGGAAAATAACCGCTTCATCATGATGCCACGTACACATTGATTCGATTAAACAATTCTCACATAATCCTTTTCGCTTTGAAGCTACAGGAACCGGATTCTCATTCCCATCGAGAGACACTTGTAGTGTAGGCCTATTGGCCAACTCATACTCATTACATTGCCACAACACCTCATTTCGAGGATTGAAACTACAATGATTTTGATACAAGCAAGAAGTACAAATGCCTTCGGATACTACAACCATGATTTTTCGGTTTCTTTCCCCTATAGGCAACTCTTATGCCAAAGACCAATAAACCAATCTAAAAAGAAATAAAAAGATTGAAAATCAATAATATATATCCAAATTAAAGACAAAAAGAAAGAAAGTTGTCGGGTATTTTTTCCCCATTTGGGTAAAAAATAACCAAATAGAAT
The DNA here is from genome assembly GCF_028743515.2 of Imtechella halotolerans. Taxonomy (GTDB): domain Bacteria; phylum Bacteroidota; class Bacteroidia; order Flavobacteriales; family Flavobacteriaceae; genus Imtechella; species Imtechella halotolerans. Next base: position 2,173,485 of record NZ_CP117969.2, read on the forward strand.
CTGTTGGTTATTGAATTTTTTGACGTAGTGTTTTACGGTCAATTTGAAGAATTTCCGCCGCTTTAGTTTTATTATTACCAACCGCTCTAAGAACCCTCATAATGTGGTTCCGTTCAACCTCTTGCAAAGAAAGAAGCTCTTGACTGTTTTCAGTTTCATTAGATATTTGATACTTTAAAAAATCGGGAAGCACCTCTATAGAAATTTCCCCATCACACATGATAATTGCCCTTTGGATCACATTTTCCAATTCCCGTATATTGCCAGGCCAACTATGACGCATTAACAGCTCCATTGCTTTTTCTGTTATGGTAATTCCATCTCTTTGAAACTCACGAGAAAATTTTTGTATAAATGCGCGAGCTAAAATTGGGATGTCCTCCATACGCTCTCTTAGTGGAGGTATCCTTAGATTAACTACATTTAATCTATAATACAAATCTTCTCTGAAAGTCCCATTTTGAACCATCCCATAAAGATCCACATTAGTAGCTGCAATCACTCTCACATTAATTTTTTGAGGACGTACTGCACCTATCATCGTAATTTCCTTTTCTTGCAACACCCTTAGCAATCGAGATTGTACTGCTGAAGAAGCGTTTCCTATTTCATCCAAAAAAATAGTCCCCCCATCTGCTGCTTGAAAGAAACCTGCTCTAGTTTCATTAGCCCCTGTAAAAGACCCTTTCAAAAACCCAAAAAGCTCACTTTCAAGTAAGTTTTCTGGAATAGCACCACAATTTACTGCAATAAATGGAGCTTTTGAAAAACTACCACTATAATGAATAGCCCTAGCAACTAACTCCTTCCCAGTCCCACTTTCTCCTTGAACAAGTACTGTAGCTCTATTATCCTTTACGCGCCCAATGACTTCTATTAGCTTTTGAAATGCATCAGAAACACCGATGATTCCTGCATAACTCGAAACGGTGCCAGACATTTTGGGATTTGCTTGCTTAGTAATTCGTCTAGTGTGCAATACCGTATCTACTGCTTGCAATAACTCACCTTGTGTAAATGGCTTCACTAAATAATCCACCGCTCCTGATTTAACAGCCTCAATAGCTCCCGAAACGGAAGGAAAACCTGTTATGACCAACCTAGGAATCTTAGGAAAATGTTCCGCTGCATACTTTACCAACTGCAATCCGTGAATCCCAGGCATCTGCATGTCAGTTATCAACAAATCTACATGCGACCCTTTGAGTACATCAATAGCATCTACTACATTACTTGCTTGATAGGTATGATAGCCGTTTGCTTGTAATTGGCGCTGTAACACTTCCAATAAATCGTAACTATCATCTACTATAAGTATGCTTTCTTTATATGGTTTCATTGTTTCAAAGGTAATGTAAGTGTAAAGATAGTCCCTTTAGGATAATTAGCCCCACAAGTAAGTTTCCCTCTATGACTCTTAATAATTCCATGAGCAACACTTAACCCCAAACCAGACCCTTCACCTACAGGTTTAGTCGTAAAAAAAGGCTCAAAAATTTGATTTCTAATTGCTTCTGGTATTCCAGTACCTTCATCCGCAATCATAAGAACTAAATCGTTTTTTTCTTCAGCAAGAGTAACTGTTACTACTCCTTTAGGTTTTGAAGCATAAATAGCATTAGAAAGCAAATTAAAAAGCACTTGAGTTAATTGAATTCCATCCAACTGAGCGTATACCTGCTCTTTTAAACAAACAAACTGTATTTCCAATTCCGCTTTTTGAAAATTCGGCCCCATTAACTTTAATGCATTCTCGACTAAGGGTTTCACATCTACCACCTGCATATGTTGAGGCATTTCACAAGAGAAAAACATCAATTTTTTAACAACTTCACGGGCAAAAATTGCTGAATTTATTATCTTCTGAGCATCTTGTGCCACTTGGCCATCATTTGTTTTTTGTTGTATCAACTCCGCAAAGCCTAAAATATTCCCAAGTGGAGTGTTAAGTTCGTGGGCTATTCCTGCAGTAATCTCTCCTAATATGGTTAATCTGTCAGTACGGGAAAGGTTACGTTGTATTTCTGTTTCTCGTTGCTTGTTGCGTTTACGCTCGATTACAATACTTATTTCATTTGCAATTTGAGCTAATAAAATCTTTTCTTCTTGTAAAAAATGAGCTTGCTCATACCTGGAAGCTGGGTAATGAATAGCAATATATCCGATTGTATGTCCTTCCAGCACAATAGGAGCTTCCTGTTTTATGGTCTTCTCAAATGGGGAATTGTCATAATGAAAGCCATCAACAGTTAAGCTTACTGTTGCATCTTGAGGATACTGCCAAGCAGATGGGATTCTTTTGGCAATAATTTCCAAAGCCACTTCTGGAGAATTGACGTGCAATGCAACAATACTAGACACCTCGTAAAGGCATGTAAGTTCCTTGATGCGTTCATTAAGTTTTATCACTATACGGTTTTCACTTTGAGATTTCATGAGCTATTGAAATGAAATCATAAAAAAATTATAAATAGTACCCTCTTAATAGACAAAATTGATACCTTCCTTTTCTGAATTTTTCAGAAGTTAAAATTACTCATTTTCCGCATATTTACACAGCATGCTTACTAAACCATTACTTATTATTTTTATTCGAAATGCTGAATGGGGTAAAGTCAAAACTCGATTGGCCAAATCCATTGGCAATGACAACGCGCTTGATTTATACAATTTTTTACTTAAACACACAGCCGAAATTTCTACTCCACTCCCAATTGATAAATGGGTTTTTTACTCCGAGGAAATAATTCAAGAGGACGTGTGGCCTTGTGACCAATTTATTAAAAAGAAACAAAAAGGTGAAAACTTAGGACTACGAATGAAGAATGCCTTTATAGAAGGGAAATCAGCAGGCTACAACAACATTATAATTATTGGCAGTGACCTCTTCGATATAACCACCGAAGAATTATCACAAGCATTCGCAACATTAAATAATAGCGATGTAGTCATTGGTCCAGCAATTGACGGTGGATATTACTTGCTAGGTTTGAAAGAAATACCAAAAGGAATTTTTGACAATAAAGAATGGGGTACTTCTTCTATTTTCAAAGATACTTTGGTACATTTGAAAACATTTAAAACTAGTATTCTTCCTCCTAAAAATGATATTGACACGATAGAGGACATACTTAATAATCCAGTTTTTATAAAATACTATTCATGAACCCTGAAACTATTATTGAATCTGTCGAATTTCTAAAACATAAAGGAATAACTGCACCAGAGGTAGGCATTGTTTTAGGTACTGGACTTGGACAACTCCTCAATGAAATTACAATTGAATCAGAAGTACATTATAATCACATACCACATTTTCCACTGGCAACAGTAGAGTTTCATGAAGGAAAACTTGTTTATGGAACATTGCAAGGGAAAAAAGTAGTTGTTATGCAGGGAAGATTCCATCTTTACGAGGGGTATGACTTTACTGACATCACCTATCCTATACGAGTTATGCACGGATTAGGAATTCAAAAATTGTTAATATCAAATGCGGCCGGCGCCATTAATACATCGTATAGGAAGGGAGACCTCATGTTACTTGATGACCATATCAACCTACAAGGGGGCTCACCACTGGCATTTAAAAATGTAGCCGCTTTTGGTGAACGTTTTGTTGACATGAGTACCCCTTATGACACCCAAATGCGTACATCACTAATATCCCTAGCAACTAAGCATGATATTACCCTTCATCAGGGCGTTTATGCAAGTGTTGTAGGACCACAATTAGAAACCCGTGCAGAATATCGATTTTTAAAAATCATAGGTGCGGATGCTGTTGGGATGAGTACAGTACCTGAAGTTATTGTTGCAAATCACCTAAAGCTTCCTGTAGTTGCAGTGTCTGTGCTTACAGATGAATGTGATCCTGACAATCTAAAACCAGTAAGCGTTACAGAAATAATAGCCGTTGCTAGTAAGGCTGAACCAAAAATGATTACACTTTTTAAGGAGTTAATTGAAGTCTTGTAATACATGGAGCACTACTGGACTATTATACTAAAATCATACAGTGGATATTGGCGCTACTTAAAAAATGAAATCCTATTCCCTGATTGGGGAAATTTCTTCTATGGCCTTATCATCATCTCAATAATAGTATGGGGCTTAGAATTACTTTTTCCTTGGCGAAAAAACCAACCAATTTTCAGGAAAGACTTTTGGCTGGACACCTTCTATATGTTCTTTAATTTTTTCATACTAAATCTTATAATTCTTATTGCTCTTTCTAATACAGCAGCAGCATTTTTTAATGATATTTTGAACTCTATAGGCTTCTCTATTTCAAGTTTACAACTATTTTCAGTAAATGACTTACCAAAACCTCTAGGACTAGTTGTTTTTTTCCTAGTAAGTGACTTTGTCCAATGGAATACACATCGACTACTACATAAAATCCCCTTATTATGGAACTTTCACAAAGTACATCATTCAGTAAAGCAAATGGGATTTGCTGCTCACCTTCGGTACCATTGGGTGGAGCCTATTGTATATAAATCTATACTATATATCCCTATGGCTCTCATAGGTGGATTTAAAGCTGAAGACGTCATTTTTGTACATTTTATAGCAATAGTAATTGGCCATCTAAATCATGCTAATCTAGGGTGGGATTATGGTCGATTAAAATATATAGTTAATAACCCCAAGATGCATATTTGGCATCACAGCAAGCAAATTCACAACCGATATGGAGCCAACTTTGGGATTTCTCTAAGCGTATGGGATTATATTTTTGGAACACACCACATTCCACACGATGGACGCGATATTGAATTGGGATTTGATGGAGATGAAAGTTTTCCAGAGGATTTTATCAATCAAGAGCTATACCCACTCTCGAAGGACAAAATTTAAATTAAGTATCTTTACAGCATGAGCACTACGAAAAAAACATCTCAAGAACCGAGCCTTATAAAATGGGGATTAAAATGGGCTGCTTCAGCTGGTATTGCTGGAATTATATGCTGTGTAGCACCAGCAGTACTATTTATGTTTGGACTAATGGGAGGAATTTATGCTATTTCATTTGCAAATTTTTTCTACAATGAAGATGGTTCAGCTGGAACTATTACATGGATATTACGTGGTCTAGCCGTAGTAGTTGGAATAGTTGGTATTTTTATGTATCGCAAAAAACAAAATCAATGCTCAATGGACCCAAAACGTAAACAAAAAAATCTACTATTGGTCACAATTATTGTTTTTGTCCTCGGCTTAGGCATTTTTTTAAGTCTTGAAAAATGGTCTTCTTGGTATTTTGACAAATACATAGTACCTGCTCAACAAGAAGAATATCGCCAACGAAATAATCAATAATGATCTCTCCAATAATTAAGGTCATCATTCCGGCCTATAACGAAGCCGGTTCAATTGGCAAGGTTGTATCCGAAATTCCGGGAATTGTTCATGAGATCATTGTTGTGAACAATGGCTCCACTGATGAAACACCTAGTATAGCTCATAAGGCTGGAGCAACCGTATTATATCAACCAAAAAAAGGATATGGTTATGCCTGCTTGAAGGGGCTTGATTATTTGGAAGATCTTCCAGAAAAAACAGACATAGTTGTATTTTTGGATGGAGACTATTCTGATTATCCCGAGGACCTTTTGTTACTTATTGAACCAATATTAAATAAGCAAGCAGATTTCGTTGTAGGAGCACGCGTTAAAAAATTGCGAGAAAAACACTCCATGACACCTCAACAAGTATTCGGAAACTGGCTAGCTACCACCCTAATGAAATTGTTTTTTAAAGCACATTTTACGGACCTTGGCCCCTTCAGAGCAATTCAGTATAAAACCTTGAAATCCTTTGCCATGACCGACAAAACCTATGGGTGGACAATAGAAATGCAACTTAAAGCTCTGAGAAACAAGGTCTCATACACTGAGATACCTGTGAGATATAAAAAAAGAATTGGCGTATCAAAAGTATCAGGAACCGTAAAAGGTACTATATTTGCAGCCACGAAAATACTCGGTTGGATTTTTAAACACTCGCTAAGCAAATGAATTTAACTCTCGCTTACATTATTATTGCTATTTATAGCATCTCACTATTGCTCATTTTCTTTTATGCGCTATCCATGTTGAATCTATTAATCAACTATTTAGGTTATAAAAAAAGAAATCATGATGCACCAAAATTTAATCTTCTGGACTCCAGAGAGATCCCTTATGTAACTATCCAGTTACCAATTTACAATGAGGAATATGTTGTTCCTCGATTGTTGGAAAATATTTCCAAAATGGAATACCCCAGCAATAAATTAGAAATTCAAGTACTGGATGATTCAACGGACGAATCAGTAATAGAAACTGCTCGATTAGTCAAAGAACTTCAAGAAAAAGGTATAGACATTCAACACATACGTCGTACCAACCGTCAAGGATTTAAGGCAGGTGCTCTAAAAGAAGGACTTGAGGTTGCCAAAGGTGAGTTCATAGCCATTTTTGATGCTGATTTTCTACCGGAATCAGACTGGTTAAAGAAAACTGTAATCTATTTTAAAGATCCTGAAATTGGTGTTGTTCAAACTCGTTGGGGTCACATTAACCGCGATTATTCGCTACTTACTAAAATTCAAGCATTTGCTTTGGATGCCCATTTTACATTAGAACAAGTGGGGCGTAATGCTAAAGGACATTTTATTAATTTCAATGGCACTGCAGGTATTTGGCGCAAACAATGTATTTACGATGCAGGTAACTGGGAAGGTGATACACTAACAGAAGACCTAGATCTTAGCTACCGTGCCCAGTTAAAAAATTGGAAATTCAAGTATTTAGAAGACGTTGAAACTCCTGCTGAATTACCTGTAGTAATATCAGCAGCACGCTCTCAACAATTCCGCTGGAATAAGGGGGGTGCTGAAAATTTTAGAAAATCAGTAAGTCGTGTTTTAAAAGCAAAAAACATTCCCTTTAAAACTAAATTTCATGGAGTTATGCATTTGCTTAATAGCTCAATGTTCTTATTTGTTTTTACAGTTGCCGTTCTTAGTATACCAATGTTGTATATAAAAAACACTTATGGACACCTTTCATGGGTGTATGAAGTAACTAGTTTCTTTATTGTAAGTACTATTATCTTGTTCATTTGTTACTGGTACACCTATAAAAATATACAAGGAAAAGGATTTGACAATTTCATTGATTACATTAAATTATTTTTCTCCTTTTTCTCTGTAGCTTTAGGATTTTCTCTTCACAACACTATTGCTGTATTGGAAGGGCATAGTGGCAAAAAAAGTGAATTTGTACGTACTCCAAAATTCAATATTAGCAATATAAAGGACAGCTGGAAAGGAAATAAATACCTTGCTAAAAAACTATCCCCAAACATGATTTTGGAATTCGCTCTAATGTTATATTTTCTATTTGGGATGTATAGTGCTATTCCACTTAATGACTTTGGTTTATTCCCATTCCATTTTATGCTATTCATAGGATTCGGATTTGTTTTCTTTAAATCTATCACCTCTAAGGCATAACTTTTTCCGTATAAAATCAAAGCGCGTTTCTCTCAGATTCGCGCTTTTTTATTTTAGTATATTTGATAAATCCAGCAAATGAACTATTCTATGCTTTTGTCAAGGCAATCAAACATTTCAGCCCTCCTGCTAGGAGTAACAACATTAGTATTATACTTTCATTTTAGTTATCATCTTGATCGCACAGACTTCGTAAAACTAATTAGTCTATATACTTCACTATTCTTTATATTTTTAAACTTATTGTGCCAACGCGAAGAGTATCTTTTAATAATAGGAGTGCTGTCACGACTAATTTTTCTATTTTCATTACCCAATCTTTCCCAGGATTTCTATCGTTTTATATGGGACGGAAGACTCATTTCTCAGGGAATTAACCCATATCTTTTTACTCCCAACTACCTAATGTCTCTAGGTGATTTTTCAATTCCACAAGCAAAAGAATTATTCCAGGAAATGGGATCTCTAAGTGCAAAAAACTATTCTAACTACCCTCCCGTCAATCAATTATTTTTCTTTATTACAACAATATTTTCTTCAAAAAGTATTCTTGGAAGTGTCCTAATTCTAAGGATAATAATTATTTTGGCTGATCTCGGCCTATTTTATTTGGGAAGAAAATTACTTTCTTATTTCTCATTACCTAAACGTTCAATATACCTATACTTCCTTAATCCACTAATTTTAATAGAACTTACTGGAAATCTCCACTTCGAGGGCATTATGCTTTTATTTATGATATGGTCAATCTACTTTCTTATTCTAAAGAAGTACACTTTTTCCGCTATTGCAATAACTATTTCAATTGGTATAAAATTACTTCCATTATTACTACTTCCCTTATTTATTCCATTTTTCCTTCAAAATAAAGATGGAAAATTTAGTATTGAATGGAAATACTCAAAACGTCTTCTAACATATATTTGCGTTTGCATTTTAACGGCATTGCCTTTCTTTATAATATTTAGTGACATCAATTTCGTAACCAATTACAAGCAGACAATTGCTTTATGGTTTACACATTTTGAATTTAATGGCAGCATTTACAACATAGTGAAATGGATAGGCAAATTACATTTAGGATACAACCCAATTCGCATTATAGGCAAATTTTCTCCTCTAATAATTTGTATAACACTATTAGTCATTACCTTTTATAAAAAACCAAAAAACATTGCGCAATGGATAAATACAGCACTACTGCTACTTACCTCCTATTTCTTTTTATCCACAACAGTTCATCCTTGGTATATTGCAACTCTTGTAGGGATAGGGATTTTTAGTAACTATACATACCCTTTTATTTGGAGTGCTTTAATTACGCTAAGTTATTATACTTATAGTCAACCAGATTTCAAAGAATCAACACTTATTCTTGCTCTTGAATATGGTATTGTTTATGGTGTATTCATTTGGGAAATTTTCTATAAAAAAAGCCCCCATAGATTGGAGGCCAAATAAAACTTTATTTCATGTTCTTCAAGTTGATAATTTCCTGTTGGCTCAAATAACGCCAATGCCCTCTAGGTAAATCCTTTTTGGTAAGACCAGCAAACACAACTCTATCCAACTTAACCACCTCATATCCTAAATGCTCAAAAATACGACGGACGATACGGTTTTTACCACTGTGAATCATAATTCCAACCTCTCTTTTAGGAGCATCATCAATATAACTCACCTCATCTACTTTTACTGGACCATCTTCTAAAGTTAACCCTGTTTCTATTTTCTTAAGATCCTCATAAGCCAAATTTTTATCAAGTTCAACATGATACAGTTTTCGAACTCCATGCGTTGGATGAGTTAATTTTTTTGCGAGATCACCATCATTTGTAAAAAGCAACAATCCTGTGGTAGCCCTATCTAATCTTCCAACTGGAAGTAACCGTGATTTAGAGGCATTAGCAACTAACTCCATTACAGTACGCCTTCCTTTATCATCGTTAGTTGTAGTAATAAATCCTTTAGGCTTATTCAATAAAACATAGGCTAGCTTTTCAGGTTTTATTAACCTACCATCAAAACGTACCTCATCATTTATCTTCACTTTATAGCCAAGTTCTGTAATAACAGCGCCATTTACCATTACATTCCCTGACGCAATATAAATGTCGGCATCACGCCTAGAACACATACCCGAATTTGCAATGTATTTATTTAAGCGAATTTCATCTTTCTTCTTTGAAGCTTCTACCTGTGCTTTCCTTTCTTTTCGTTGTTGTATATGCCCTTCCCTTTTGGCTGATTCATCTTTAAATCCTGATTTTTTTCCATATGGCTTCCCTTGGGAATTGTCATTCTCTGACTTTCCATGCTGATTGCGTATTGGAGCATTTCCTCTAGAAAAACTCTCCTTACGATTTTTCCCTCCTTCTCGCCCCGAAGGGTTTCCGCCACGCGAATAATTTTTTCGATTCATAAAAAAATGTGATGATTTAAATGTAGTACGGCTATAACATATAGCATTACAAATACGCCACAAAGATACAATTTAGCGTACAATAAATAAATAACTCTATTTACCTACCAAAACCACCGTCCTTTTACCAAGGATAAATCTAAAAGCAGAATACTAAATACACCCATTACCAATATTAATTTAAGGATATTATGGAGCAACAAATACCTGGCCTGACTATTAGACTGCCATAAAAGCAAAATAAATAAAGAAAGTAAGCCCATGGCTCCGTAAAAATAATAATCCATTAATCCAATCTGGAAATTAAATATTAAAAAGTAAACGGGTACAGCGGTAAGTAATACACAAAGGGTAATAATCCATTTTGAAACTCGTTCACCATATAAAACCGGTATTGTCTTATAATTGAGTGCCAGATCACCTTTAAGCCCTTCTAAATCCTTCACAAACTCTCTCATAAGAATGAGTAAGAATAAAAATATAGCGTGAACAAATATGACAGTTTCAAAATTCTTGTAATAAATAAACACTGCGAAAAATGGCGTAATGGAAAGAATGGCAGATACCATATTGCCAATTAATGGCCATTTTTTAAGTTTATGAGAATACAACCATATACCAAAGATATATAGGGAAAAGAATACAACAGCACGAAAGGAAACATAACTGGCAGCTATTACCGACAAAAAATTTAGAATAAAATAACCCGTGAGCTTAGTATTCTGGCTAACTAACCTATCAATCATTGATTTTATCGGTCTATTTATGGTATCCTTCTCGGCATCGTAAAAATTATTAATAATGTAACCCCCTGCTATGGCTAAGGATGATGCGGTTACTATCATAAAGAGATTAGAATCCAAAACAACCTTACTAAGAGGCCAATCATGAGCAAGAATGAAAATAGCAGCTAAATACTGGGCTAAGGTAATGATCAATATATTATACCCACGTACTACCGAAAACAGGCTCAACAATTTGAGAAATACTATTTTTTGCCTTCGATTGAGCATAGTTATACAACATTAAAAGCTGTATACCACTTCCAACTTATAGTCCTTCAAAGCCTGCTGTGCCTTGTCGATATCTTGTGTGAAGCCAAGAATATATCCTCCACCACCCGATCCACATAATTTAAGGTAATAGTCATTAGACTCAATACCCTGTTTCCATAGATTATGAAACTGTTGCGGAATCATAGGTTTAAAATTATCCAAAACAACATGAGAAAGTTGTTTCAAGTTTCCAAAAAGTGACTTCACATCCCCTTTCAAAAAATCTTCTACACAAGCATCCGTATGTCTTATGAATTGATTTTTTAGCATATTTCTAAAACCTTCCTGTTTCATATTTTCCATAAAAATATGAACCATTGGGGCTGTTTCCCCAGTCATACCACTATCTAACAAAAAAACAGCTCCTTTGCCTCCGGCTTTTTGCGAGGGAATACCTGTAGGTTCAATGTGGTCTTGAGAAGTTATTAATATAGGCAAACTCAAATAACTATTTAACGGATCAAGACCTGATGATTTCCCATGAAAGAATGATTCCATCGCGCCAAAAATACCTTTAAGAGTTAACAATTTTTCTCTTGTAAGGTTTTCTAAAACTGTTATTTTATTATATGCATATTTATCATATATAGCAGCCACCAAAGCACCGCTACTCCCAACTCCATATCCTTGTGGAATACTACTATCAAAAAACATCCCTGCAGCAACATCACTATTTAGTCTATCGATATCAAAACTAACTAAATTAGGCTGCTCATTTTGAAGTGAATCAAGATAATCCGCAAACTTACATAGGCTCTCGTTGGATTTGCGGGCTGAATCATCATCGCTTTTTTCCATTATGAGTGCACCATTATAAAAATTATATGGAATAGATAATCCTTTGGAATCCTTAATGATGCCATACTCCCCAAAGAGTAATATTTTAGAATAGAATAAAGGTCCTTTCATTTTCGATTATAGTTATCGGTAAAGATGTCCAGGCGCAAACGAATTTACAACTTTTTTGCTCCGCTTCCAACTTGATCGCAAATATACTGCCCGTTTTGGCAAAACGCAATTAATTCATTCTTAATAAATTCCAAAACAGAAGTTTTTTCGTGTTCTGGATACAAAACATGCACATTTGCTCCTGCATCCAAGGTGAAACAAACCTTACTATTGCATTTTATGCGATACTCCCAAATACGATTAATTATTTCTAAAGTATTAGGCTTCATCAAAATGAAATAAGGATAACTAGTCATCATCATAGCATGAAGCGTTAGTGCTTCACTCTCCACTATAGCTATAAATTCATCCAAATTACCTACTTTAAAAATCTGTTTTAATTTATCCAAATTTTGGTGGGCTTGTTCAAACCTTTTATCAGCAAAGGGGTGACTGTACATCAAATCATGTCCTGCAGTACTACTCACCTGTTTTTCACCCTTATCTACCAATAAAATTGTGTCTTGATAGGTTTTAAAAACTGAATGTAATTCATAAGGATGTTGAATACCTATTAGGTCAGAACTCCCCACGAAAGAATCATTACTCCCCCAAACAACCACTGGACCTTGTATACTTCTACAAGCGCTTCCAGACCCTAACCTTGCTAAAAAAGAAGCTTTTTGAAAAAAGAAATCTTCAGAAATTTCAGGATTTAATTCCTTTTCCAAACTCATTAAACATAACGCCATAGCTCCCATTCCACTAGCCGATGAAGCAATACCACTACTATGAGGAAAGGAATTAGCAGAATGTATTACGAATTTATAATCCTTTAAAAAGGGCATATACGGAAAGATCCTTTCAAAAAATTGTTCAATTTTAGGTAAAAAAGAAGGTTTTAGGCTATTTTCAAAAAAAAATTGAATATCAAATGTTTCTGAATAAGAATCACGTTTTAAATACTCTAGCCGAGTAATTGTAGAACACGTATCTAATGTAAAACTTATAGAAGGGTTGGCGGGAATTTGGTTTTCCTTCTTTCCCCAATATTTCACCAATGCAATATTACTTGGGGTTTTCCAAGTTACTTCTCCACGTTCTTTTGTAGCCTGTGCTATCGATTGAAAATAAGATTCATTCATAGGATGCAAGTGATTTTGGCAAAGATAGGGCGATTCTATTAACTACCCGCAAGATTTTAAAGATGGCAGAAAGCAAACTATATTTTTTGTTAATTTAGTCAAGTCAAAATATGCCGTATGAAGCGATCTCGTATTACCCGTATAATCATTTCTATACTAATATGCCTCTTAGTTGGTATGCTTTCTGGTTTTGTAACTAGAAGTAGTGTGACCGAATGGTATCCAACCCTTGAAAAGCCATTTTTCACACCACCAAATTGGCTGTTTGCACCTGTATGGACCTTTTTATACATCTCTATGGGAATTGCTGCTGGAATTGTATGGGCGCGTGGATTTTACCATAAATGGGTACAAACTGCAATGTACCATTTTGTTTTTCAGTTAATTTTTAACGCTTTTTGGCCTGTAGTCTTTTTTGGCTTCAAAAAGCCCTTTTTAGGATTACTAGTGATTCTAACTCTATTTATCCTTCTCATTTTCACCTATAAATGGTTTAAAATTGTCAGTAAACCTGCTGCCTACTTGCTTATACCTTATCTCATTTGGATTGGATATGCTACTGCCTTAAATTTTGAAATATGGAGACTCAATTAATTTCAACATTATTTCTTAATTTGTTTTTTGTAGCTATCCTTTAGTTGCATAAGTTTATTTAATAACAGAAAATGATTATCCTTATTTAATAATGACTTATCCAATTTTGTTGAAGCGCAATAATCGATAAACAAGTAGTGTTCTGTAGCAACAATCCCTAATTGATATTCTAGAAATTTTTGATTAAAAAAAGAATCCTCTTGAAACAACACCTCCAATTCTTCTGAAGTCATATATTCCAGTTTAGATTTGGATTTCTTTTTTCTAAATAGAAGCTGTAACAGAGGTAGTATTTGAATCCCAGGACGAACCATGTAATTAAGAGGATTATTTTTCCTGTCTTCAATTAGCTGATCTTGAAGATAATTATTGTATTGATTTTCATCAAAATCTTTAAACACGTGATTCCCTTCTACCACAACCTCGTCTAAGGAAATCATCCTTTTTACTAATACAACTACAATTCCATTTCTAAGATCTTCTTCAATAACAACTATTTTTTTTTCTTCATAGATTGGTGAAAGGAAAAGTAAAGTGTCATTTAATGAAATCCCTATCCTAAAAGTCCCTGCATCATTTGAAATGGTAGATTTCTTTGTTGTTTCATTAAAAACTTGAATTCCACTAATAGGTTGGTTATCGGAATAAATGGTACCTGAAATTTTTTGTGAATACGAGAGCTTTATAACTGCTACTAAGAAAAATATTAACACACTCCATTTACTCATAGTGCCACACATAATTTTTCCCTAGAAAAGGTCAATTTCCTTAAGAAAATTATCAGATTGATTTCACTAAAAGTAATTAAAATAAAAATTCTTATTTTTCTTTTAGAAAATATTTAACATCCTACTTGGTGGTAATATCCTTTGCAGCAAGATAACCTCCTGTCCACGCATTCTGAAAATTAAATCCCCCTGTAATAGCATCTATATTTAGCACTTCACCAATAAGATATAACGTAGGATCCATTTTACTCTTAAAAGTTTTAAAGTCAATTTCCTTTAAATCTACTCCTCCAGCGGTAACAAATTCTTCTTTAAAAGTACTTTTCCCATGTACTAAGAATACGCCCTGAGTAAGCTCTTCAGAGAGTTTTTCAAGTTGTTTTTTACTTAGGTCGGCCCATCTTAATTCTTGAGAAATTCCTGAGGCAGGAAGTAACTGTTCCCATAATCGTTTAGGAAACGAAAAAGGCCGAGTAGTAAATACTTTTTTCTTCGAATAAGTTTCTTTAGCATCTTTCAACATTTCTATTGCTTCAGAAAGATTTGTTGTACCCATCCAGTTCACTACGATCGAAAACTGATAATTGCATTTATGAAGTGTTCGTGCACCCCAGGCCGAAAGTTTTAGAATAGCTGGACCACTCATTCCCCAATGCGTTATCAACAACGGGCCTTCACTTTTTAATTGATTCGCTTTTTGTGATTCTGAACCCATTCGTTTATTTTTTAACACACTGACAACTGCTTGGGTACTAACTCCAGCCAACCCTTCAATTCGCTTATCCCTAATATTAAATGTAAAAAGTGATGGAACAGGATCAATAATTGAATGCCCTAGTTCTTTTAAAAGCTCCCATATCTTAGGGTTACTGCCGGTAGCAACTATAAGTTGTTTTGTCCTAAAGGCTCCTTTACTTGTTTGGATCTCCCAAGATGATGAATATTTTCCAATCTTATGAACTGAATTTCCTTTAAAAATTGAAATATTGTACTTCTTTGCCTCTGAAAGGAAACAATCAATAATTGTTTGCGAACTATCACTAACAGGAAAAACTCTTCCATCTTCCTCAATTTTCAGCGCTACACCTTTCTGTTCAAACCATTCCATTACATCCCCACTCATGAAAGAATGAAAAGGTCCTCTTAATTCCTTTTCACCTCTTGGATAGTTTTTAGCCAAGGAATTTGGCACAAACTCAGCATGTGTTACATTACATCTACCACCACCAGATACCTTTACCTTTGTAAGTACTTCACTTCCTCGCTCTAAAATCGCAATATGCCATTCTGGACGTTGAGAAGCAATATTAATTGCTGAGAAAAATCCGGCAGCACCGCCACCTATAACTAATACATCATACACCATGATGCAAAGTAAGGCATTTTGAGAAGATTCTTGGTTACTTTATTTAAGGATGAACACGCTCTGGAAAATCACTAATAATCCCATCAACCCCCCATTCTTTGAGTTGCTTAATTGCCTCAGGATCATTAACTGTCCATGTATAAATCTTCAAACCTTGCTCTTGTATTTTTAATACATTTTCCTTGGTCAGTGTTGAATATTTAGGATTTATAGCCTTAGCATGAATTTTTTTCGCAAAATCAATAGCATTGATTGGATTTTCTCCAATTAAAACTGCAATAGGAACTTCCTTGTTAAGAGACTCAAATACCTCCAATTCATGCCATTTAAAACTAGAAATAATAAAATCCTCTGTTTTCCAGCCCTTTGCAATATATGATTTCACTATACGATCAACTTCTTTGGCGGTACCAACTCCTTTTAATTCAATATTAACCTTAACCTTTCCATCTATCAAATCCAATACTGCTTCTAAAGTAGGAATTGAATGTCCGTCCTGAACAATTACTTTTTGAAGGCTTTTATAATCATACATTTCAATAGATCCCGTAGCATCTGTAAGTCTATCCAATTTATCATCATGAAAAACTACAATTTCTCCACTTTGAATTTTAAACACATCAATTTCGATCATATCAACATCCAATTCAAGCGCTTTTTCTATTGAAGCAATTGTGTTTTCTGCTACATGCCCCATTGCACCACGATGCCCTATCACCAATGGATTATTTTCATTCTCACATCCTTGAAAAACTACTAAAATGCATACCATACCAACAACGCTAAAAAACTGTTTCATAAATTGTGTTTTAGATCAATTTCAAAAATACAATATTGCCCCAATAAACAACTAACATGTCATATGATTTTATTGTTATCAATTATGAATAAAAAGTGTTTAAATGCCATTGTTTTGGTATCTTTCGGTTATGGAACAATCTAAAGAACGTATTCCCATTATTGGAATGGAGGCCTTCAATTATACTGCTGCCAAGGCTGGGAATATGCTCTATCACCATCTTGAAGGAAAACAGTTTATCAGAGATGTCCATAAACACGACTTTTTTATACTAATGCTTATTGAACAAAGTCAAGGAACTCATACTATTGATTTTATTGAACACATTGCTGGCAAAAAACAACTTCACCTTTTATTCCCTGGTCAGGTTCATAAATGGATGTTAGATTCATCCACCCAAGCATATCAATTGATGCTCGATCGCCCACTCTTCGAGGCATTTTCCACATCACTCGGAATGTCATTTCTATACTATCAGAACAATCCCGTGGTTAATCTATCTGATTCAACTTTTCAAAAAATAGCTCAAGAAATACATGCGATAAGCGATGAATTGTTAACAGAAACTTCGCATAATGAAATTAATTTACTAAGATTACATATCATTGCTTTGCTTCTAAAAAAGGAAGCTGAAAATCAATCGATAGAAATAGACCTCTATAAAAACAAACCAGTTTTATATAAATTTCGCAACTTAATAGATCACCATTACAAAAGCCAGAAGACCGTTAGATTCTACGCACAAGAACTAAATATTTCACCTAACTACCTAAATGTTCTGTGTAAAAAACATCTAAATGTTCCTGCTTCCTTCCTAATACATAACCGTGTAATTCTTGAATCCAAAAGATTAATTCAGGCCTCAGAACTCTCCATCAAAGAAATTGCTTTTGAACTGGGATATGAAGATCCAGCTTATTTTTCCAATTTTTTTAAATCCCATACAGGAAGTTCACCTAGGCAATTTTGGAAAAAGTAATAAAATTTACAAGTAATGGAATAAATCCCCCAGTGAGTATAACCTGAGTCAAAATTACCTTTGTTTAAAATTTTGTACTATGAGTCAAACAGGTATCTCCAGAAAAGAATTTATCAAAAACTCAAGTTTTGCTGTAGCAGGACTTTTTGCAGCCCCTTCCATATTGAATGCAGGACAATTGCCTACTAACAACGAACCATTTCTTGAATATGAACCTACTTCTCTTGGAGAATCTTTTACAATTAAAAATGTTCGATTAGAAACTGGATTCCAGTACGACGGAGAAGAAATCATTGCCACCAACACAGAGTTATTTACCATTGTTATTGATAAAGGAAAAATTTTAGATATTCGAACTAACGATCCAAATACAAATGCTATAGATGCTAAAGGACTTTTGCTTCTACCGTCCTTTAAAGATATGCACATTCATTTAGACAAAACATTTTACGGTGGCTCTTGGAAAGCCAAATCCGCTCAAAATAGAACAGTGAAGGATATGATTGCTTTTGAACAAAAAATGTTACCTGAGCTGTTAAACACCTCCACCGAACGAGCAAAAAAACTTATAGAACTTCTTCAATCTAAAGGATCAAACTTCGCTAGAAGTCATGTAAACATTGAACCTACCTCTGGATTGAAATCACTTGAGAACTTACAAAAAGCACTTGAAGATAAAAAAGATACATTTAATTCTCAGCTCGTAGCTTTTCCCCAACATGGTGTTTATTATACAGAAAGCGCTTCTATTATGAGAGATGCTGCTCAAGCAGGAATTGATTTTATTGGAGGGTTAGACCCTAATGCCGTTGATGGAAATATCAAACGTACCATTGATTTTACCGTGGACCTTGCGTTAGAATACAAAAAAGGAATTGATATTCACCTACACGAAGGAGGCCAAGCAGGTATAGACACCATAGAACTTTTATGCAAACACGTTAAAGAGAACCAATCATTACAGGGTAATACATACTTAAGTCATTGTTTTGTCTTGGCACAAATGGAAAAAAACCAACTGGAATCTTTATGTGAGAAGCTTGCTGAATCTCGTATTGGAATTGTTTCAACAATTCCTTTTGGTCGAACAATTATGCCTATTCCTACGCTATTTAAATATGGGATTGAAGTACTAACAGGTAATGACAGCATTATTGACCATTGGAACACATTCGGTACTGGAAGTGTCCTACATAAAGCTAATTTAATGGCGCAACTTTATGGATACTACACAGAACGGGGACTTTCTCGATCACTTGGCTTAGCTACTGGCAACATCCTTCCTCTTGACGATAAAGGCAATCGTACCTGGCCAAAGGTGAATGATAAAGCTGATATGGTTCTTGTTGATGCAAGTTGTTCTGCTGAAGCAGTTTCGAGAATAGCACCAGTTAGATCACTTATTCATAATGGAAATATTGTATTTTAATTTCTCGTTATGAAACACATTAGTTTAATTTTATCAGCAATTTCTCTGCTAATTTACAAAACTCATCCTAAAGATTATCAACAACTTAATGAAACTCAAATGCTTTTTAAAGCAGTTCAAAACAATAGACTTACTGAATTGGCTGATTTATTAAAAAAGGGAGCAAACGTTAATACAGTAAATCAACAACATAAATCTTTACTACTAGTGGCCACTGAAAAGCAGTTTGTTAACATGGCTAAATTACTAATTGAATATGGCGCTGATGTAAATCTCCAAGATAATCGTTTGGAAAGCCCCTTCCTAACTGCCGCTGTCCTTGGAAATTCAGAATTAATAGCTCTATATCTAGAAAATGGTGCTCGTTTTGATGTTTTTAATCGTTATTATGGCACAGCACTTATCCCTGCATGCGAACGTGGTCATGTAGAAATTGTCAAAATGCTAACCCAAACTCCCTATTTCCCCATTGATCATATAAACAAATTAGGATGGACAGCCTTACTTGAAACAATTATTTTAGGCGATGGATCTCAAAAATATGTTACCATTGTCCAACAACTAATAGAGGCAGGTTGTGATATTCACATTACGGACAACAATGGTGTAACACCACTTCAGCATGCACAAAAAAATGGACACACTAAAATCATCAACCTCCTCAAAAATGCCCCTAGAAAATAGAAAGATAAAAAATCAATGCTAAGAGAAAATAACAGCCCAAATGCAATTCCGGAAGCTGAAAATTGCAATCAACTAAAGTCACAAAACAACACACCCCCCCTATCCCGCTCTCTACTTTGGTTGATAACAATTGCTGCTGGTTGGACTGTAGCTAATAATTACTACAACCAACCACTATTAGGAATCATGGGTCAGTCACTAAATGTGGCTCAAGATCAAATTAGTCAAGTAGCTATGATAACCCAAATAGGGTTTGCTTTGGGCTTGTTATTTATAGTGCCTTTAGGGGATAAAATTCAACGTAAAAAACTAATAATTTTTGCCTTTTTTGGAATGGTTATTTCTTTACTAGCTATGGCCATAGCAAATAGTTTACCTTGGTTATTAGTTGCCAGTTTTCTTATAGGATTTACTTCGGTGGTCCCTCAATTATTGGTTCCTCTAGCTGCGGAGTTGGCAACACCACAAAGACAAAGTTCAGCTATTGGAATGGTCATGAGTGGTCTCCTTCTTGGAATTCTACTTTCTAGAGTTGTAAGTGGAATTGTTGGCGATTTATGGGGTTGGCGAACAATGTATTACCTAGCTGCTTCATGGATGGTAATTCTTGCCATCATGCTTTTTTATTATTTACCTAACATTCCCCCTAATTTTAAAGGGAGTTACAGCTCTCTTATGAAATCGATCGTTAACCTTACAATTTCACAACCCGTTTTAAGGTTAGCAGCTTTTAGGGGAGCTATGGGATTTGCGGGTTTTAGTGCCTTCTGGACTGCGATTGTATTTCATTTAGAACAACCTCCATTTAACGCCGGTTCAACAATCGCTGGAGCCTTTGGATTAGTAGGAGCGATAGGTGCATTAGCCGCTGCTACTGTAGGTAAGATATCACGAAAAATACATCCAAACCACATAATACTAGGAGCAATTGGAATTATGATTTTTAGTTGGATTACCCTTTACATTGGTGCTTACTATTATATAGGATTGATTCTAGGTGTCATTTTGTTAGATCTTGGACTTCAATCTATGCATATAATGAATCAATCCACTTTTTTTGCTCTTAATATAGGTGCAGGCAATCGTCTTAACACTGTTTATATGTTTAGCTATTTTGTAGGCGGGTCTACGGGCACCTTCTTGGCTTCAAAGGCCTGGAAATATGCGCAATGGGATGGGGTTGTTTTTGTTGGCTTTCTATTTACACTAATCGGTTTGATTGCACACCTATACTACACCAAGCTAAAACAAAAATGTTAATTATTTGGTTTATAAGTTATTACGTGCTTTTTGAATTTTAGCTTTCAAAACATGTACCTTAGAAAATAGTAACCTTTAAACCAACTCAAATTATGTTTTCTAAAACCAACCTTTTGGCAACTATCACAGGTGGTATTGCTATGTTTTTACTTGGATATCTTATATGGGGAATGGCAATGGTAAGCTTTTTTGAAAGCCATTCGCTTAACAACATTATGAAAGACCCTCCTGCAATAGGATTAATTTTTATTGCCAATCTCATACAAGCATTTGCGATGAGCACTCTTTATAATAAGTGGTCAAGTGGCACCTACTCTACCAAAAATGGTTTTGAATTTGGGGCATGGATTGGAATATTTATAGGTTTAGGTCTTGGACTACTTTGGTTCTCTACCTCTGAGCTTATGGATACAACAGGCACACTAGTAGAGGCTATAATTGATATTATTTTTTATGGAATTATAGGTGGCATCATTGGACTCACATACAGCAAAGTACACTAATTTAAGCTTCGTGTAATAGTAATTGGGGGTTATGAACAATTTCACAACCCCCAATTTATGTATAAAGTATAATTTATTACTTCTTAATTAATATGCGGTATTGCCAAGGTGAAAAATCCAACATTTTAGTCTCTTCCAAAACTACGCTTTCATTATTCATATAATCTGCATATTTTCCTGAAATCTGCATTGAAAAGGTCGTACTTTCAGCTGAAAGATTAGCTACAAAAAGTACTTCTTCACCATTTTTGGCACGAGCAAATGCTAATATGCGTTTCGCTTCTGAAGTATTTAAACGTATATAAGAGCCTGCATTCTTTCCTCCATTTAATGCATGATTTTCATTTTTAATTTTTCCCAATTTTTCATACAAAGGATACATAGTGCCTTTAGTTGTAGGCATGGTATCCTTTTCAAAAAATTTCAGTCGCTTATTCATGTTATATTCCTGGCCATTGTAAATTAGCGGCATTCCTGGCATCATATAGGTTAGTGCTGCAAATGTTTCCGCTGCTAATCCCATACGCTCAAACACTGTTCCATTCCATGAATTTTCGTCATGATTGGAAGTAAAATTCATAAAAATATCTTCAGCTTGATAACGTTCCATTTTACGTTTCATATAATCATCCCAATCCGAAACATTTTTATGACCTTTCGCTATTTCGTTCATAATATGATGTACTTCCCAACCATATCCCATATCAAAAACACTTTTTAGCAAAAAATCCTTCTCCGATTCAGCTAGCATAAAAACTGGTTTTATTGAAGTTAGTTTTGGATACACATATTCCCAAAACGACACCTTTACATTATCAGCTACATCACATCTAAAACCATCAATATTTGTTTCCTTAACCCAGTAAACCATTTCTTGCGCCATTGCATCGAAAAGGCCCTCATTATCATAGTTTAAATGTGCAACATCTGTCCAACCCCAAGACTCGCCAGTTTCAGGATTTAGTGGATCAGTAACTTCACCTTTTTCATTTTTATGGTAATATTCCGGATGCTTAGATATCCATTGATGATCCCAACCAGTGTGATTTGCTACCCAATCCAACAATACATACATTCCATTTTCATGAGCCGTAGCAACTAATTTCTTAAAATCATCCATTGTCCCATATTCAGGGTGTATAGCCGTATAATCTGTTATAGAATAATAACTCCCTTTATACTTTTGTTCCTTATTTGGCTCATCAACTTCTTCAATAGAAAGTGCACCGGTTGCCTTACGGTTTTTCAAAGAAATAGGTTGTACTGGCATAAGCCAAATAATTTTCACTCCTAACTCTTTAAGTCGAGGAATATCTTGTGTGAAAGCATTTAGCGTACCTTCAGGCGAATATTGCCTAATATTAACCTCATAAATTACTGAAGTTTCTAGGACCTGATCTGAGATTGGCTCTAGTTCAGCTACTAAAGGAGTTTCTGTTTTTGTTTCCTGATTCTTACATCCCCATAAAGTAGCGATAGATAGTACTATTAACACTATTTTTTTCATAATTAGCTTTTTAAAGTTTACTGTATAATCGTATTTTAATTTCTTTACCTTTTTCCAAAACATCAACTAAAATAGATGCTTTACCGCTTTTTTCATCCCAATGAAATTCAGTCCTTTTATTGTTTATCAACACTTTTCTTGGACGCTCATAAATATTATGAACCACAACTTCCATCCTTTTAATCTCAGAGTTATATTTTTCACCTGCTATCGACTTAAATTTAAAATTTAGACTACCCTTTTCTTTCTTAACGGAATAAAACCATTTTTCATAGACTCCTAACTCATATGCATTGGGAGTAATTCCATCATCGGTATATAGCTGCCCTTTTGATGTAGTCAAGGACGAATGATAATAGTAATGAATTTCCATTCCATCTAGGGTATAGTCCTTAGTTGATTGCACGATCTCAGCCTTTGGGATAAAACTACCTGCACGCACATAAGTTGGAATGTGCGAGGATGTAACATCAATAAGGTGTTTTGTTCCTCCCTTAAACATTTTGCCTGAATAAAAATCAAACCACCAACTTCCCTTAGGAAAATAAACTTCTTTAGTTTGTTGATTAGGCTCAGTAATTGGATAAATAAGAAAATTGCTTCCCCATAAATAACCATCGCTTTTAGCTAATAAAGTTCTATTTTCTGGTTCTTCAAAAAATAAAGGACGCATAAAAGGCAAGCCATACTGCTCGTTATCAAAAGCCAAAGTATACTGATAAGGTATTAATTGATATCTCAACTCAATAGCTTTTCTAGCTAAATCTTTTGCCCAAGAACTTCTAAATACTGGTTCCGAAGGGACATCCTCCTGCGCATGAGGTCTAAAAACCGGTTGAAAAACTCCATATTGCAACCATCTCACGTACAGTTCATCATCAAGATTATTCCCTGCAAACCCCCCCAAATCTGAATGCATATAAGCCAATCCTTGCATACCCATTTGCAAGGAAATTTCTGTTTGCCCTTTAAGCCCGCCCCAAGAACGATTTACATCTCCACTCCAAGGAATAAGACCGAAACGTTGCGACCCTGCAGCTCCAGAACGCATTAGAATAAAGGGTCGTTGATTAGGATATTCCGACCTATATCCCTCATAAACCAGTTGAGCCCAAGAATGACCATAAATATTATGAACCTCATCAGCCGAACCAATAGCGTGATATAAATTAGAAGGATGAACTTCTGGTTCTCCTAAATCCCCCCATACACCTGCAACACCCATTTCTGCTAACCTGCGATAAATTTCCCAAAACCATTGCCTCCCTTTTGGTTTAAATAGGTCTATTAACCCTGTATTACCAAAATAAAAATCATAGGTAAAGGGATTTCCAATGCTGTCTGTTGCAAGCACATTTTCCTCCACTGCCTCTTTCCATTTAGATGAAGTTGTTAATATAAATGGCTCAGTAATTGGAATCGTTTTAACACCAATTTTATCAAAATCAGCTATCATCTTCTCAAAATTAGGGAAGCTGTCTCTGTAAACTTCCAAATTCCCCAATGTTCCTTGAATATCCTTTCCAAACCAAAACAAATCTAAAATAACAGCATCAACTGGAATTTTGTCCTCACGAAATTTTACTATTGTATTCCTTGTTTCAGCCTCCGAATGGTACCCAAATCGGGAAGCAAAATTTCCAAATGCCCATCTTGGAGGTAAAGGTTGTCTACCTGTTAATGATGTATAATTAGATAAGAGTTCTTCCCAACCTCCACCAGCAATTACCTGATACGTTTTTCTTCCAGAAATGGTTTCATACGTAAGGGTATTATTGTATTTACTATCTAAATCCAAAAACCCAATGGGAGCATTATCAAAATGTAGCATATATTGCCCTGAAGAAATCACAATCGGAAGTGTATAATTCATAAGAGTAGAATGGGTTTCATATCCGTAATGGGCTCTATTATACAACTCTAATCGATTACCTCTTCTATTCATACCAAGCACTCTAGCTCCTCCTCCATATAAAACCTCATCACTTTGTAATTCAAACTCTATAGTTTCAAGAGTATCATTTTTGAAATACCCCCGTTTTTCTGAAATTAAAAAATTACCATGATAGTAGTATCTAATTTGAAAAGGTTGTTTCTGAATCCTAATGGAAAGTCCTGTTGATTCATATATCAAGTGTGATTCTGTATCAGAAACTTTATAATTAACACCTTTCGGTTGTAATACAACAGCATGAGAATCTGGAAGAAATTCTTCTCCATTTGGAATAAAGGAAGTCTCAACAATATCATAGCTATAGGGTACTATTCGATAACTTCCATCATTTACTTGAATTTCCAAAAATTGTTTATGATGTTTGAAAGAAAGCATTTGCCTGTTGATGTTTTGAGCTGATAAGCTATACAAACAAGCAATAAAAAAATATATGGAATAGGCTAACTTCATTATTCTTCCTATTTTATTTATTTTAATTACATGTTCCTTAGTTATTTTCTATCTCAATTATCATTGGGGTTTTACCTGGAATTGAAAACAATTTAGTAAGATCTACAGTTGTATCAGAGAAGATCTCATATCCTCTTGTTGCAGTCCCCAGACGTTGAGAAAAACGATCCAAAGAAAAGGTTTGAACCTCTTTATTGTTATTGATTACAATCATTACCGTTTTTTCATCAGTATACCTAAAATATACATAGACATTGGCCTGCGGAACATAATGTGTTGTTTTTCCAAAATGAATTACTTCCGAACGCTTTCTCCAATTGAGTAACTTTTTCGTAAAATCAAAATATGATTTGATATTTTCATTTCTTCCAGCTTCAACAAAAGCATTTTGCTCATCGCTTGGCCATCCACCAGGAAAATCTCTACGAATATCTCCATCACCTAGGGTCTTATTACCCTGCATCCCAATTTCATCACCATAATAGATCTGTGGAATACCTCTAATTGTTGCAATCAAAGTCATCGCGAGTTTATATTTGTTTACATCTCCATCAAAAATGGTGTACAATCGCTGTGTATCATGATTAGAGGCAAAAACCAACATATTATTAATGTCAGGATATAAAAAATCATTCGTAAAGTTCTCATAAACCCGTATCATACCTTTGTCCCACCCTTGGTCGTCCTCATCAAAAGCTTGTAATATGGCATCATGAAGAGTAAAATCCATTACCGAAGGGAGATATGAGTTATATCCCTCAATTGCACTTATCTTACTATCCTTTTGCCAATAAGATATCTGAGCCTGGTCATGCATCCATACTTCTCCAACAATATTAAAATTAGGATATTCCTCCATAATTCGTTTTGTCCATTGAGCAATCCCATATTTATCATTATACGAATAGGTATCTACTCTCAACCCATCAAGTCCTGCAAATTCAATCCACCAAATGGCATTTTGAACCATATAATTAACTACCATTGGATTTTTCTGATTCATATCGGGCATCGTTGTATCAAACCAACCATCCATACAAGCAATAGCATCTATTGTTGCAGCGTTTACATCAAACTGTGTTGTCATTCTGTAATTACTTCTTTTAAATCCTGTTTCATTATTTGCCCAATAATGAATCCAATCCTTTGAAGGTAAATCCCTAATAAGCCAATGTTTAGAGCCCCAATGATTAGTAACATAATCCATTATTAGCTTCATATTGCGATTATGAAGTTCATTTGCAAGACGTTTGTAGTCTTCATTCGTCCCAAACCTGGGATCTATTTTGTAATAGTTACTTTGAGCGTACCCATGATAAGAATAAACAGGTTCATTATCTTCCAATAAAGGTGTGCTCCATATAGCAGTCACTCCTAATTCCTCCAAATAATCCAAATGTTTAATAATCCCATCTAAATCTCCTCCATGACGGCCTCCATGTAAATCTCTATTAGCTTTCTCAGCTGTATCTTTTGTGTTATCATTTTCTACATTTCCATTGGCAAAACGATCAGGCATAAGCAAATAAACAACATCTGAACTATCAAAACCTTTACGTAAAGCAGATTCAGAAAGACGCTGTTTTAACTCATAGCTGTAGGTTGCAACCTTTTTTTTGCCTTTATTTAGATTGAAATCATACATTCCAGCTGTAAGACCTTCAGTATCAATAGTTACAAATAGGTAATTAGGATTTTCCGTTCTAGTTACTTCAACAATATTGACTCCAGACATTTCTGGTTGATATTGAGAAATATTTTTCCCATATATTAACAATTGAAGTTTGGATTCCTTCATGTCTTCCCACCAAAAAGGGGGTTCTACTCTCTCAATCTGTGCATGGAGTAATCCAGTAATAAATAGCACAGCAACATAAAATGTATTTTTCATCTCTATTTCCTAACATTTTAAATAATTAACACTCAAGCTCCTTATTGGGATGTAAAGTAATTTCCTCCCCATTAAGAATTACATTTATTGGCATGTTACCTTCTAACAAGAGCTTTACTTTTCCATGTTTTACGGTAAGCTTAACAATTACTCCTCTAAAATTTACCTTAAATGAATATGCCTCCCATTGCATAGGTATTCGAGGCTCAAAGGACATCTTATCCTCTTTGATTCGCATACCTCCAAAGCCTTCAACTATACTCATCCAAGTGCCAGCCATGGAGGTTATATGAAGTCCTTCATGCACTTCCTTATTATAATCATCTAGATCAAGACGAGAAGTGCGCAAATAGAATGTGTAAGCCTGTTCCATACGACCCAGAATTGCCGCCTGAATACTATGCACACATGGAGAAAGAGAACTTTCATGAACAGTAAATGGTTCATAAAAGTCAAAATGGCGTTCAAGTAGATCTTTGGAAAAATGATCTTCAAAAAAATAGAACCCTTGCAAAACATCGGCCTGTTTTATATATGGAGAACGTAAAATACGATCCCATGACCATTTTTGATTTATTGGACGTTGTTCCTTTGGTAAATCACTTACCGTTATTTGTGGTTTATCAAGAAAACCATCTTGTTGAAGAAAAATACCATGTTTCTCTGAATACGGGAAATACATATTCTCTGCTACTTTTATCCATTGCTGAATTTCATTTTCCGTTAATTTAGTCACCCCCATTATACGGCTATAATCTTCTGGAAATCCAGTTTTCACTTTCTCAATATGTTCAATTGCAAACTGTATACACCATTGTGCTATATAATTCGTATACCAATTATTATTTACATTATTCTCATACTCATTAGGCCCAGTAACACCGAGAATTACATATTTATTTTGAAAGGTAGAAAAAGACGCCCGTTGGTGCCAGAAACGTGCAATCCCTATCATCACCTCTAGCCCCATTTCTGGTATATAACTATAGTCACCTGTGTACCGTAAATAATTAAATATTGCGAAGGAAATGGCTCCATTACGATGGATCTCCTCAAAAGTTATTTCCCATTCATTATGACATTCTTCACCATTCATAGTCACCATAGGATATAAGGCTGCACCATTTGTAAAACCGAGCTTCTCTGCATTTTCTATAGCCTTCTCCAAATGATTATAACGATATTTTAATAAACTCCTCGCTACTTTTTCATCCTTGGTTGCCATATAAAACGGAATACAATACGCTTCGGTATCCCAGTAGGTACTCCCTCCGTACTTTTCTCCAGTAAACCCTTTTGGTCCAATATTAAGTCTATCATCTTTCCCAAGATAAGTTTGATTCAATTGAAAAATATTAAATCTAATACCTTGCTGCGCCTTTACATCTCCTTCTATAGTAATATCGGCCATCTGCCAAATAGCATCCCAAGCCTCTCTTTGTTGAGCCAGTAATTTATCAA
Source organism: Imtechella halotolerans (assembly GCF_028743515.2). GTDB lineage: Bacteria > Bacteroidota > Bacteroidia > Flavobacteriales > Flavobacteriaceae > Imtechella > Imtechella halotolerans. The sequence continues at coordinate 2,202,104 of NZ_CP117969.2, forward strand.
AACCGGCTTCTAAGGCTATGGAAACTACTTTCTCTGCTGCTTCACGTAGCGTTGTTCTATCATGATTCAATGAGGTCACATAACCACCATATTTAAACAAAGTAAAAGTACTATTGACTGCAACTAGGTGTGTATAACTGTGGGCGATGTAATCAACTTTTGAATGTATTGTTTTATCAATATTAATAGGAATACTATCGATGGCTAACTCATTATGCATATAGGTACAAGCCTCAAATCTAGTTTTAAGAGTTCGAGCAGTAACACTTGTACACAATTCATCATCAAGAATCTCTATTGGTTCCCAAAATTTCTCCTCCCAATTGGTATCTTCATTTTCAATACCTGCATCTATATATGGTATGAAGGTTATTTTTGCTTCCCGATTAAGTGGGGTAACACTATAACGTATGGCCCCTAATTCATCAATCTGTAAACTCAGAAATCGAATTGACTCCACCTTAACCCTTGTTTCATCAATCATAACAGCTTCAAAAGAGCGCTTATACCACCCTTCCTTCATATTAAGTTCTCGTCTGTAATTTTCAATGCTTTTACAAGTCGCTAAATCTAGAATCTCATTATTAATCTCAACATGGATTCCTATCCAATTTGGAGCGTTCAATACTTTTGCAAAATACTCGGGATAACCGTTTTTCCACCAACCAACTCTGGTCTTATCAGGATAATAAATACCTGCAATATAACTTCCTTGAAATGTTTCTCCTGTATAATTCTCTTCAAAATTAGCACGTTGGCCCATAGCTCCATTCCCGAGACTAAAAAGACTCTCAGACGACCGTACTCTTTCGGCCTCAAATCCTTCCTCAATGATAGACCATTGGTTAGGTATAATATAATTCTGATTCATGTTGTTAGGTTGTAAGTTGTTCTAAAAATGTTAATTCAATTGATTCAAATGATTGAAATACATACTTTGCATGTTCAAGATTATCTGAGTTTCCCAATCCCACGGAGATCATTCCTGCTGTATTAGCGGCTTCAATTCCTGCTTCAGCATCTTCAAAAACAACGCATTGAGAATTTATAACACCCAACTGTTGAGCAGCAACTATAAATACTTCTGGATCAGGTTTTGCTTTGATAACTCTATTACCATCCACAATTACATTGAAAAAAGAGGATAAACCAACCTTCTCCAATATAAGAGGCGCGTTCTTACTAGCAGAACCTAATGCGATACCATACCCCTTTGATTTAAGTTTATTTAAAATATTAAACACTCCAGGTAGAATATCAGAAGCAGTCATTTGAACTACCTGTCTTAAATAGTCTTCATTCTTTTCAAACATAAGTTGCTGAAAAGTATCTTGAGAAACTTCCTTCTGAGCCCAATCCAGAATTCGATTAAGTGATTCTATTCTGCTTACCCCTTTCAATTTCTCATTATGTTGAATGGTGAGTTCAAATCCGAGTTGTTCAGCTGTCTTCCTCCATGAATTATAATGGAAATGAGCCGTATCAACTATTACTCCATCCAAATCGAAAATAAATCCTTTCTTCATCAATCCTTTTTTTATTTAAAGCATTCTTATTCTATGTCTACCGTGTAGGCTATTGCTTTTTTATTTGTAATTAATAGATTAGCTATTCCTGCTATTATAAGACTTATACCGGCTACAACCATTGCGTAAATTGCTTGCTCTCCAAGGAGTTTATAAACAAAATTAACACCTCCTAAAGCCGCAATTATTTGAGGTAAAACAATAAACATATTAAAGAGTCCCATGTATACTCCCATACGATTGGGATCTATAGAGCTTGACAACATTGCATATGGCATAGAAAGAATACTTCCCCAAGCAATTCCAACTAGTACAAAACAAAATAATAACCAGGAAGGATTGGGTATAAAATACATTCCTATAAATCCTATCCCTCCGAATAGCAGTGATATCATGTGTGTAAATTTGCGATTTAGACGTTTACGTGAGGCGTAAAAAGTTAGTACCAGTGCAAATGCCATTGAAGAAAGACCATAAACCCCCATAGCCGATCCAACCTTATCAGCGGCATCTTGATATTTCTTGTTGACCTCAAAAAATACTGCACTCTGAGCAGCATCTGTCATATCATAGGCTGATTCAACTGGCGCAGGGGCTTGGTAAATATGTTCTGTTAGAGCAGGCATTGCTAAACTCCACATAGTAAAGAAAGCAAACCAACTAAAAAACTGAATAACGCCTAATTTCTTCATTGTGGAAGGCATATTACCCATATTCTCCATAATATCTTTGAAGAAATTACCCTTAGACTCTTTCTGCATTTTTCGAAATGCCTCCATATTTTCTGGAGGGTATTCCTCTGTCGTGAAAACCGTATAAAGAATACTTACCAAAAACACGAAAGCTCCAATAGCAAAGGCTACTTTAACAGACAATGGCACGATACCCGGACCTGCCTCATTACTCACCCCTAACTGGTTAATAATCCATGGTAAATTACTTGCCACCCATGTACCTATACCTATAATTAATGTTTGAACCACAAATCCATATGATCGCTGTGATTCATGCAATTTATCAGCTACTAAGGCTCTAAAAGGTTCCATACTTATATTGATGGAAGCATCAAGAATCCATAAAAATCCCGCGGCAATCCATAAAGCAGGAGAATGTGGCACAAAAAACAATGCTAGCGAACTTAAAATTGCTCCAATTAAAAAATATGGACGTCTACGCCCCCACCTTGAATGCCAGGTTTTATCACTTAAATACCCAATAATTGGTTGAACAATTAACCCAGTAAGTGGGGCAGCAATCCATAAAAGTGGGATTGCATCTTTATCCGCACCTAGAGTTTGGAAAATTCTAGACATAAATCCGCCTTGCAACGCAAAACCGAATTGTATACCTAGAAAACCGAAACTCATATTCCAAATTTCCCAGAAACTTAAGAGACGCTTTTTCATCTATTTACATTTTTTAAAATTAATGTGTTTAGATAAGTAGACTGTTGTCTCTATCGGTCGACAAAATTGTCTTGGATACTAAAACGCTCATCAGTAAGCAGCATTCCTTAAAATGCTATATCTGATTTAGTAAAAAACATCTCCGAAAAGCTATTATGAATAGCAATAGAAAAGCGCTTCGAAGTAGTGTAATACTGCGATAAGCGTCATAACTTATCAAATCTTATACTTAAGGTGAGAAGTGAAAATACAAGAATTTGATTGAGCAAATATAATTAATTTTTGTTAGGATTAACGCTACCTCTTATTTTTTGTCGACTCACGAGTTATAAGTGTAGTTTGAACAATTTCTGTACTATACGTTTCTTCTTCAACTTCCTCGTCAAGTTTTTTAATTAGCATTTTAGCAGCACGTTCACCTATTTCTAAACCATGTTGTACAACCGTTGTGAGAGAAGGAGTTGCATATCGAGAAAGCAAACCATCCGTAAATCCAACAAATGACATGTCGTGAGGTACCTTAAGCCCTTTACGTTGTGCTATTTTCATTGCTGTAACAGCAAATATTTCATTCACAGCAAAAACTGCATCAAAATCCTTTTCTTCAAATAATTGTTGAATAACCTCATCACATTTTTCAATGTCCTCAATTTTCAAGATAAGTGAATCATCAATATCCACACCGGATTCCTTCAACGCCAACATATATCCTTCTGTACGCAATTTTCCCACGCTGACATAATCTACGGTACTGATTAAAGCTATACGCTTACATCCAGTATCTAATAAATATTTTACTGCTTTATAAGCTCCATCAACATCATCAATAACAACTTTATCACAAACGATTTCATCAGCAACCCTATCAAACATAACAAGCGGCATCCCTTGATTTATGACCTCTTGAAGATGATAAAAATCCCTACGTTGCTGTGTTTCTTTAGTAAGCGAAATTATAAATCCATCAATACTTCCATTTGCAAGCATTTCCATATTGATAACTTCTTTATCAAAAGATTCATCAGATAAACATACTATTACATTGTATCCACCTTTATTGGCAACCTTTTCAATACCACTAATAACTGTTGTAAAAAAATGGTGTACTATTTCTGGTATAATGACTGCAATATTCTTTGTTTTTCTGTTTTTAAGACTTAATGCAATATTATTCGGTTTATAATTATACAGCTTTGCAAAAGCCTGTACTTTCTGACGTGTTTCTAGACTAATTTCTTCGCTGTCTTTAATAGCCTTAGACACTGTTGATATGGATACATCAAGTTCCTTAGCAATATGTTTGAGGGTAATTTTCTTTTTCATGGATTTTGATAAGTTGACAATAAAGATAGATGTTTTTTAATTATGTGCTAAAAACAATCCTTTTCTATTACGAATACCCACTATTTAAAAAAGTTTTCAACACGAAAACGTTGTAATTGATTAAGCCTATTCTTGTGCCGCGATATTAACACAAAATTTACATAGCTTTAACTTCGAGAAGTGGAAATATATACACTAAAACCAATTTCAAATTAACTAATTGTATGAAAGCAATAAATCAATTATCACTTTTTCTAATACTTTGTATGTCTCTAGGAATGAGCGCACAAAATATTATAAATGGTGTGGTAACAGACAAAATTACAGGGTCGCCTTTACCAGGGGTTAACGTAGTTATTAAAGGTACCACCACGGGAACTTCTACGGACTTTGATGGAAAATACCAAATTGAGGCAAAGCCTGGTAACATATTGGTTTTTTCCTACATAGGATTTGCCAGTACTGAAGTAAGTGTTCAAAATTCAAAAATTATTAATGTTGCATTGGAAGAAGATGCGCAACAACTAGGCGAAGTGGTTCTTATTGGATATGGTACGGCAACCAAAAAAGATTTAACAGGATCCGTAGACAAAGTCTCAACTGAAGACTTCAACAAAGGAGCAATAACCTCTCCAGAACAATTACTAGCAGCTAAGACAGCAGGTGTTCGCATTACAAGTGGAAGTGGACAGGCCGGAAGTGGAGCTCAAATATTAATCCGAGCCGGCTCCTCATTAAACGCCTCTAATAATCCATTAATTGTTGTGGATGGAGTTCCTTTGGATGTTGACAAATCAGGACTTAATTCCATAAATCCAAATGATATAGCAGATTTCACAATTTTAAAGGATGCTTCTGCCACTGCTATTTTTGGCTCCAGGGCATCCAATGGGGTAATTATGATTACCACAAAAAAAGGACAAATGGATTCTCCATTACAATTTGAACTACAGACACGCATAGGATATAGCCAAATAGATCAACAAGTAGAAATGCTTTCGGCTTCTCAATTTAGAGATATAATTAATGCAAGTGGAAACCCAAAAGCTGCCCTCATGGGAAATGAAAATACAAATTGGCAAGATTTAATATATCGCAATGCCATATCCTCTTTTCATGACTTATCTGTAAGCAGAGGGTACAAAAATGCCAACTTTAGGTCTTCAATAGGTTTTACAAATCAGGACGGAATCCTAAAGACTGATAACTTTAAAAGAACTTCGTTTAGTTTCAATTATGATCAACGTTTACTAGAAAATCATTTGAAGGTTACATTAAACACAAAAGGATCTGTATCAGAAAATCGTAATGCTAACCAAGGTGCTATTGGAGCAGCAGTTGCATTTGATCCAACTCAATCTGTATATGAAAATAATGCTTATGGTGGTTACTTCGAATGGCTTCAAAATGATGGCACCCCACAACGCCTTGCAACTAGAAACCCTCTTAGTCTATTACTTCAAAACTATGATAGAGGACAAACGAATCGCAGTATAAGCAATATAATTTTAGATTATAAATTTCACTTCTTACCAGAAATGAGAGTGAACTTTAACACTGGCTATGATTATTCAGTACAAAGAGGTGATGTTTATATACCAAAAACAGCAGCTTCAAACTACATAAATGAAAATGCATATGGATTTACTTCAACATACGAGAACATAAATAAGTCTCGATTTATGGATGCTTATTTGAATTATGTTAAAGAATTAGAATCAATAGACAGTAGAATTGATGTAACGGCAGGTTATTCTTACCAACATTTCTACAGACATGGCCGTTTTGAAAATTCCAACCTTCAAGGTGAAAATAGAAATACCGATAATGGTCTCTCATCTGAAAACTGGTTAGAATCCTATTTTGGTCGTCTTTTTATAACTCATAAAGGTAAATATTCTATTACAGCTACGTTACGTAACGATCGCTCTTCACGTTTTAGCGAGAAAAACCGAAATGGGTACTTCCCATCTGCAGCAATTGCATGGAATATAAGTGAGGAAACATTTCTTAATGAATACAAAACAGTAAATAATCTTAAACTTAGAATTGGTTGGGGTGTAAGTGGACAGCAAGAAATAGGTGACTTTGGATATTTATCAGTATATACTCTTGGGAATGATCGAGCAAGATACCAAATTGGGAATAATTTTATTTATACATATCGCCCAGAAGGATATGACTCTAATGTAAAATGGGAAGAAACCACTACTTATAATGCAGGTATAGACTATGGGCTATGGAATAATAGAGTATCTGGAAGTATTGACGCCTATATCAAGAAAACTAAAGACTTATTAAACTTTATTCCTCTTCCAGCCGGTTCAAATCTCGAGAATGCTTTGACTACTAATATTGGAGAAATGGATTCTCGAGGATTAGAAATCTCAATCAACACAATACCTGTAATGAATGACAATTTCAGATGGGATTTTAATTTAAATGGTACGTTCCAGCATAGGGAGATAACTAAACTAACTCTAAACGATGACCCGAGTTTTCCAGGCACTCCAACAGGAGGAATTTCAGGAGGAGTAGGAAACAATATTCAAATTCATTCAACTGGATATAATCCAAGTGCATTCTATGTTTTCCAACAAGTTTATGATACTAATGGGAGGCCATTGGAAGGTGTTTATAATGACACAAATGGGGATGGCAATATTAATGATGCTGATAAATATCGTTACAAAAATCCAGATCCTGACTTCTATTTTGGTATTTCATCAAATTTGACTTATAAAAATTTTGATTGGAGTTTCACATTTAGAGGTAGCCTTGGAAACTATATGTACAATAATGTTTCATCTAGTAATGGATACAAGAATTCCATGTTCATAGGAGCGGGAAATTACATTACTAACGCCAGTACCAGTCTATTGCAAACAAATTTTGTGAATGCTCAATTTTTCTCTGATTACTACATTGAGAATGCGTCATTCCTTAAGCTCGACAACATGACTTTTGGTTACAACTTTGACCTTAATAAGACTCAAATGAGGCTATTTATTACAGGGCAAAACCTGTTTACACTTACAAATTATAGTGGTTTGGACCCAGAAATACCAAATGGTATAGATAACAACATTTATCCAAAACCAAGAAACTTTTTGGCTGGCCTAAATGTTACCTTTTAACAATGAAGACTTTAAAAATGAACATCATGTATCGATATATAAAAAACTTCACAATTCTATTTTTAGGTATAGCAATTGTTTCTTCTTGCTCTAAGGACATTCTTCCAAGAAATCAAGAAACAGCTGATACTGTATTCAATGATCCAAATGCGTATATACAGGCTCTGGCCAAAATTTACGCTGGTATTGCACTTAGTGGGCAACAAGGACCTGCCGGAAGTCCTGACATTTCAGGTATAGATGAGGGATTCTCAAATTATTTAAGACAGTATTGGAAAGCACAAGAACTTTCAACTGATCTTGCCAAAATTGCATGGAATGATGGCAATATAAAAGATTATCACACTCACAATTGGTCTCCATCAAATGAATTTATAAGAGCCACATATGATCGTATAATATATCAGGTTGCTCTAGCTAATGAATTTATTCGTCAAACTTCTGATGAAAAATTAGCCTCAAGAGGTGTGACTGGAACTCTTCTGGAAGAAATACAGGAATATAGAGCTGAAGCACGTTTCATGAGAGCTCTCAGCTATTGGCATGCCCTTGATTTATTCGGGAACGTTCCATTTGTTACAGACTTGGATGGTATTGGTGCATTTCTACCTAAACAAATTTCAAGAGAAGATCTATTTGTATACATAGAAGAAGAGCTACTGGAAATTGAAAGTCAGATGATAGCTCCTCGTCAAAATGATTTTGGTCGTGCAGACGCAGCTGCGGCATGGACTTTATTAGCAAAACTTTATCTAAATGCAGAAGTTTATGTCAATGAGGGACATTATACCGAAGCCCTGACGTACATTAACAAAGTAATAGACGCAGGATACCAAGTAAATCAGAACGCGCCATATAGTTATTTATTTTTAGCAGACAATGATACTAATCCTTCAGCTAGTGAATTAATTTTTTCTATCAATTTTGATGGAAAAAATACCCAAAATTATGGTGGTATGACATTCCTAGTTCATGCCTCCATCGGAGGGAGCATGATCCCATCGGATTTTGGAGTGAACAGTGGGTGGTTTGGTATACGCACAACAAGTGCATTTGTAAATAAATTCCCAGACATAAATGGAACGGACAGCAGAGGAGCTTTCTATACAGATGGTCAAAACAAGGAAATTGCAGATCAATCTCTTTTTACCGATGGCTATGCGATGGTAAAATTTAAAAACGTTGATGTTAATGGAAATGCAGGCTCCGATCCTACAGGAGATTTCCCAGACACAGACTTCCCGATGTTTCGTTTAGCTGATGTGTATCTTATGTATGCAGAAGCAGTTTTAAGAGGAGGGCAAGGTGGCTCAGTTACTCAAGCCACGGATTATATCAACATATTAAGATCCCGTGCTTATGGAAATTCTAATGGTAATATTTCAACTGCACAACTTACCTTAGATTTTATTCTAGATGAACGCGCAAGAGAATTATATTGGGAAGGACATCGAAGAACGGATCTTATCCGCTTTGGAAAATTCACTGGCGGAGCCTATTTATGGCCTTGGAAAGGTGGTATTCAACAAGGTACAGCAACTGAATCATACAAAGATCTATACCCAATACCATCAACTGATTTAATTGCAAATCCAACACTCAATCAGAATACTGGATATAATTAGTCAAAATAGGATGTATAGGATTCAAATGATGACTTCAATCCATAGGTAACCAAACAAAATCAAACAGATGAAAAATTATATTTCTAAACTCACACTACTACTTATTTTTACACTCACCCTAGTGAGTTGTGACAAAGATGAGCCAGTGTATTATTTAAATCCTGATGCTTCTGTAGACATGAGTCTCTCTGCTCAGAATTTAGTGTTACTAAAAGACAATTCGGAAAACGAAATTCTTACAATTAGTTGGTCTGAACCTGACTTTGGTTATAATGCTGTTGCTCAATATAGTATCCTAATTGATACAGAACAAGGGAATTTTTCTGAAAGTCAAACAATTACAGCTGGAGAGACTTTAAACAAGACCCTTACTGTGGCCGAACTCAATAAACTATTATTATCCCTCGAATTAGAACCAGAGGTGGCAAATAATGTTCAATTTAAAGTAAAAGCCAATCTCAGTTCTGAAGTTGCTATTGAGTCTAATACTGTAACCTTAAATGTAACTCCTTATGCAGACAAGCTTGATTTATCTACAACATGGGGTATAGTAGGTTCAGCCACTCCAAACGGCTGGGATGGACCTGATGTACCATTCTACAAAACTAATCAACCTGATGTTTATGTAGCTTATGCAACATTAGGTGATGGTGAAATCAAATTTAGAGAAAACAATTCATGGACCCTTAATCATGGTGATAATGGAGGGGATGGAACTCTTGAAAAAGATGGAGAAAATATGACCATTACTGCGGGTACTTACAAAATTGTATTTAACCTTGCTAATCTTACCTATACTATAGAAAACTTTACTTGGGGATTAGTTGGAGATGCCACCACCAATGGATGGGATGGTCCTGATATGCCAATGACCTATGACTCCTCTTCAGATACTTGGAAGATAATTGCAACTTTGAAGGAAGGAAAAATGAAATTCCGACTTAATAATGATTGGGGAACCAATTATGGAGATGATAGCAATGATGGGACAATTGAAAATGGAGGCTCAGACATTTCAATAAATGCTGGCACATACCTTATAACCATGGATTTAAACAACATGAGCTGGAATGCTGAGCCAATAGACCTGTGGGGTGTAATTGGGAATGCTACACCAGGGGGCTGGGATACAGACACAGATATGACCTATGATTTCAAAAACCAAGTATGGGTAGTTGACATAACCTTATCGGATGGTCTTATCAAATTTAGAGCTAATGATGCTTGGAGCCTTAACTATGGCGATGATACCAACGATGGAATTTTAGACGCTGGAGGAGCTGATATTTCTGTATCCTCAGGAAATTATCGTATTACATTAGATCTTGTTAATTTAAGGTATACTCTTTCTGAAAATTAATTCATAAGACATTCAATAACTTACCGTTGCTTCAAAATATGAAGCAACGGTATCAATTTAAAATTGTTCCCAACATTAATAACTAACCTTTTAATAGATTAACCAATAAATAGATGAGAACTGTAATATTCTACTTTATTACTCTGTTGAGTACATTCTCGTGGTCGCAAACACAGAATATTACATATTCTATCTCTCCTGCTACCTTCAATGAAACCGATGAAATTACATTAACATTTAATGGTAACAGTATTAATGAATCTATTTGGGGCGTAACTGGAAATGCTTTATATCTTTGGGCTTGGTCTCTTGATACTAACTTATCCAATTCTAAGGATTGCCCAACAAATGGTACTTGGGAAGCTTCAAATGAAACTAATAGACTCACCTATAACGCGCAAAATGACACTTATTCAATATCCTTCTCTCCAGTTACTTTCTTTAATCGTAATGGTCTTGGTAGAATAGGATTTTTACTTAAAGCAAAAAATGGTTCAGGAGACAAAAAGTCCCAAGATATTACAATAGATGTTGGAATTTTCCAACTAACACTTAGCGAGCCAACTGAGAATACCATTGTTATTAACCAGGGGCAAATTTTGAACATTTCTGCTACAACAACGATGCCTGCAAATTTTGAGCTTATAGCAAATGAATCCAGCATATATACGCTTTCAGAATCCACCGCTTTTAATTACACCTACCCCATTACTCAAAATACCAATTTCACGCTTAATTCCACACATGATTCCCAAACCATTACACGTTTATTCAAAGCAATCATAAAACCAACCGTAACAGAAGAATCACTTCCTCCTGGGTTAAATGACGGGATCAACTACCATCTTAATGACCCATCAAAAGTTACACTGGTATTATATGCCCCGTATAAAGAATTTGTTCATGTTATTGGAGATTTCAATAATTGGGAAATAGACAATGCATTTTTATTGAAAAAGGATAGTGCAAAAGATCGGTTTTGGATAGAACTTACTTCACTAACACCACAGCAAAAACACTTATTTCAATACCTAGTTGAATTTGAAATTAATATTGCAGACCCCTATTCAACAACTATACTTGATGAGTATAATGATACCTATATAAATGAAATTACCTATCCCAATCTCCCTATTTATCCAAAAGGTAAAACAACGGAAGCTGTATCCGTATTTAGCACGGGAGAGGTCCCATACAATTGGAAAACAACCAACTTTCAAAAACCTTCGCGCGACAATCTAGTAATATATGAATTACTTATAAGAGATTTTGATCTACTCCATAGTTTTGATGCAGTCAAGGCTCGATTAGATTATCTTCAAAATTTAGGTATTAATGCCATTGAATTACTTCCAGTTAGTGAATTTGATGGTAATGAAAGTTGGGGCTATAATCCTTCATTTCATATGGCACTTGATAAGTATTATGGCACTACAAATGCTTTCAAAAGCCTAATAGATGAATGTCATTCAAGAGGTATTGCTGTTATTCTTGATGTTGTTTATAATCACGCCTCAGGTCAACATCCATATTTTAGGCTATGGAACGACAGTAATGGTGGATTAGAAGGTAAACCCACCTCTGAAAATCCATTTTTCAATATTGAAGCAAAACACTCCTACAGTGTTTTTAATGATTTCAATCATCAATCAGAGGCCACTCAAGATTATGTTGAACGTACTATAAAATATTGGATTGAAGAATATAAAATTGATGGATTTCGTTGGGATCTTACTAAAGGATTTACCCAAAACTGTGTTGGAAGCACTCAAGAAATCTGTACCAACGCTTACAATGCTGATCGTGTAGAGGTTCTAAAATCTTATGCAGATTATCAATGGGAGTTAGACCCTTTCTTTTACGTAATTTTTGAACATTTAGGTGTAGGAGGGTCTGCCGATGAAGAAACCGAATGGGCCAATTACAGATTATCTGAAGGCAAAGGAATAATGCTCTGGAATAACTTTAATCATCAGTACAACGAAGCGACTATGGGGTATCACGCCAATAATGGCTCCAACTTTTCTACAATATCTTATAAAGACAGAGGTTGGTTATCACCTTCAAACATAAGTTATATGGAAAGTCACGATGAAGAGCGACTAATGTATAAGACCCTTAACTTTGGTAATAGCAACTCTAATTATAATACCAAAAATGAAGCTACGGCTCTGAAGAGAATGCAACAAGCTGCCGCCTTTTTCTTTACAATTCCTGGACCAAAAATGATATGGCAATTTGGAGAACTAGGCTTTGATTATTCTATTGAATATAATGGTCGAGTAGGAAACAAGCCGATTCGTTGGGATTACATTGAAGATTCTGAAAGAAGGGCTTTGTATGATGTTTATTCGAATTTAATTAAATTAAAATTAGGAGAACCCATTTTTCGTGCAACAGATTTTACTATTAATGCAGGTGATGAAAATGGGCTTAAAACCGTACATCTAACTTTGCCATCAGCAAATGAAGGAGAACTGGCTAATGTAACCATCATTGGTAATTTTGGAATAACTACCCAACAAATTAATCCAAACTTTCAAAAGGAGGGTATTTGGTACAATATTTTGGACGGAAATAGAAGATTTGTAGTGTCAAATTCGACTGCAAGTATTGTATTGCAACCTGGAGAATATAGAATATATGGAGACCAACCCTCTGCATTATTCCCAGATCTCAATATACCTGATCAAGATTATGATGGAATAGCTGATGCAGATGATTTGTGCCCAGACACACCATTAGGGTCAATGGTAGACATTTATGGTTGTACGGTTTATACACTCCCATCAAACAACTTCCAAATTTCTGTTACTAATGAAACGTGCCGTACAGCAAATAATGGAAAAATAAATGTCAATGTAGACGAGAAGTACAATTATAAACTTTCAATCCATGGCCCCAATAACTTTTACAATACTTTCAGTTTTAACACCCTAAACTGGTCATTAGATGGTTTATTCTCGGGTATATATACCCTATGTTTCACAATAGATGAACATTCAGATTTTGAGCAGTGTTTTACAGTTCAAATTTCGGAACCGGAAGATCTTTCTGTATTTACATCCACAAAATTTGATGAACATTCTGCTTCATTGACTATGAGTGGTGCAAATCGCTTTTTGGTAACACTTAATGGCATAACAACAGAAACAAGTGAACAAAAAATTACCTTACAGCTTAAAAATGGCCTAAACACTATAAAAGTAAGTACAGGGATAGATTGCCAAGGAATTTATGAAAAGTCCATTTTTATACAAAATAAAATTGATTATTACCCGAATCCAGCAACCGATAAACTTATTGTAAAACTAAATAATGAAGATAGAATAGTAGACGTACTAATCAGTAGTCTAGAAGGTAAAATAATGTACCTAAAAACTATGGAAATTCAAGGAAATACGCTAGAAATTCCAATGCAGCAACTTGCTCCAGGCAATTATTTTATTTCATTAAAGGGTATCCTCACCGACAAAACGCTAAAAATTGTTATAAAATGATGATCAACATAAAACATTTAAAGCATATAACAATTTTAAGTTTTATACTCCTAATATTTGGGTGTAGTAATGATAGTGAAGTTGAAAGTCCTAATTCTACAAGCACTCCTGAAGCAGCAATTTTAGAAGTTCCTAACAACAACGAAATTTGTCTTACCGGCAAATCACTTAATGCTACACAAAGTACAGTAACATTTATTTGGCAGGCTGCAAAATACGCCACCACTTATGATTTAATAATCAAAAATCTAAAATCTATGCAAACCTCAACTTATACGAGCAATTCGACGTTTAAGGAGGTAACTCTACTCAAGGGAGAGCCCTATTCTTGGTGGGTGGTTTCTAAATCTGATAATACACCTAAATCAGAACAGAGTTCCGTATGGAAATTTTATTTGGCAAATGATGGAATTCCAGTTTACGCGCCTTTCCCAGCAACGATCATATATCCAACTTCAGGACATACGATTAATGCATGGAATGGCAATATATACTTGGAATGGGAGGCAATTGATGTAGATGATGACATTATTGGTTACGATGTTTATTTTGACACTGAAAATGGAAGTACAATAATGGTAGAAAACCATCCAAATAAAAAACTAGAAAATATTAGCGTGGAATCAAATACCATTTACTATTGGAAAATAATTACTAAGGACAAGAGTGGGAACTCCTCTTCATCAGCTGTATACACCTTCAAAGTCCAATAAGAATGTATTTAATTGAAAGAACTTCTTTATATAATAACTTTTTTCACATGTAGTACTGATAACAAAAATGTTATTATTTCCAAACTATAAGAGTAGTTAAAGAAATAGTATTAGAAACAATAAAACAAAGCTCATTGAAATAAAACCCGTGTTAACAATTGATAGCGGGGCGATAGATTTTGACGAAAATCAATATACTTTTTAGACTAATTCTTTCGATATATATTTATTACACTAATGACCTTAGACAACCTTAATAAGTTACCATAATGTACTTTCAAGGAACAATAACATAACAAATTACCCTTGTAAACTGAAAAAGTAATTATTATGCCTCAGGAGCTAATTCTAGTTCTAGGCCTTCCAGTTCCTGGGTAAGATGAATCTGACAACCAAGCCTACTATTATCTTTTACATTAAAAGCTTCCCAAAGCATGGCCTCCTCATCAGGAGTCTTCTCAGGAAGTTCATGAGATGAAGTCACATAACATTGACAAGAAGCGCACATCGCCATACCTCCACAGATACCTATAGTTCCTTCAGGAGCCAATTCATAGGCTCTCACAAGCTCCATAATATTCATGTTCATATCGGTTGGTGCTTGAACTTCATGCACGACCCCTTCTCTATCGGTTATTTTAATACTGATATCTGACATCTTCCGGAATTTAAAAATGCAAAAATACGTGAGATAATGCTACTATTCTATAAAAAAAGTAGATTATTATTCAATTGATTTAACGACAGCCTTTGGTGCTTCCTTTCTGGTACCATCAAAACCGTCAATACCACTAACAGTTGTATACTTTAATACGTATTTTTTTCCAGGATTAATTATTTGATATGCAGCTTGGCACATGAGTGTGGCCTCGTGAAATCCACATAAAATCAATTTCAATTTTCCAGGGTAAGTATTTACATCTCCAATTGCAAATATACCTGGAATATTAGTTTGATAATCAAGTGCATTATTTACTTTAATTGCATTTTTTTCTATTTCAAGCCCCCAATCGCCAATAGGTCCTAATTTTGGCGCTAGTCCAAACAATGGGATAAAGAAATCCGTTTCAAGAATAGAAGTTTCCCCTTCCTTTTCTATAGTAACAGAATTTAAGGTTTTATCACCATTTAGAGACACCACTTCAGCCGGTGTTATTAAATTAATTTTTCCGGCCTTTTTTAATTCTTGTACTTTATCAACAGAATCAAGGGCACCTCTGAATTCATTTCTTCGATGTACAAGGGTTACTTGTGAGGCAACGTCAGACAAGAAAATACTCCAATCTAAAGCAGAGTCCCCCCCTCCTGAAATAACAACTCTCTTACCCCTAAAGAGTTCAGGGTTTTTGATAAAATACTCTACCCCATTCTCTTCATAAAACTCCAAATTGTCTAAAATAGGTTTTCTAGGCTCAAAACTCCCTAGTCCTCCAGCAATTGCAACAACTCGAGCATGATGCTTGGTTCCCTTATTAGTGGTTACTATAAAACTACCATCTTCTAATTTTTCAATAGTCTCTGCACGTTCACCCAAGGTGAATCCAGGTTCAAACTGCTTGCATTGCTCCATTAAATTATCTACTAAATCACCAGCTAGAACTTCCGGAAATCCGGGAATATCATAAATTGGTTTTTTTGGATAAATCTCTGCACATTGTCCACCAGGCTGAGGTAGCGCATCAATAAGATGGCATTTAAGTTTCAACAATCCGGCCTCAAAAACGGCAAAAAGCCCAGTTGGACCGGCTCCTATAATGAGTATATCAGTTTTAATCATTTTTTATTGCTTTGGGTTCCCAAAGGATTAGTAGCGTATATTATGATACGTTTATGACAGTTTCAATTTGCGGAGCATATTTTTTAATAGTCATTTCCACCCCACTTCGTAAAGTCATCTGATTTACGCTGCAGGCCACACAAGCACCTTCTAATCGCACTCGTACCAACTTTCCATCTTCAATGCCTACTAAAGAAATATTTCCACCATCGCTCTCCAAAAAGGGGCGAATTTCATTTAACGCTTTCTCTACGTTTAGTTTTAATTCCTCTGCTGTCATAGCTACTATGTTTTGGAAACTTTCTATTATTTTTTAACCGCTGAACAGCCTGCCATTGTTGTAATTTTAATAGCTTCTGTTGCAGGTAAGCTTTCATTACGAGAAACTACCTCCTGAACTACATTACGTGTAATTTCTTCAAATGCAGTCTCCAAGGATGTTTCAATCTGTAAAGCAGCAGGCCTTCCTACATCTCCCGCCTCACGAATACTTTGTACCAACGGCAACTCCCCTAAAAATGGTACTTCTAAATCCAAGGCTAAGTTTCGAGCACCTTCCTTCCCAAAGATATAGTATTTATTTTGGGGAAGTTCTTCCGGTGTAAAATAAGCCATATTCTCTATGATACCCAGGACTGGTACATTGATAGCGTCTTGTTGAAACATGGCTACACCCTTCCGAGCATCTGCCAATGCAACATTTTGTGGGGTACTAACAACTACTGCCCCAGTAATAGGTAGGGATTGCATAATACTTAGGTGAATATCTCCTGTACCTGGAGGCAAATCAATAAGTAGAAAATCCAATTCTCCCCAAGCAGCATCAAAAATCATCTGATTTAAAGCTTTAGCCGCCATAGGTCCCCTCCAAACTACTGCCTGATTAGGTTGAGTAAAAAATCCTATGGATAGAATTTTAACTCCATAATTTTCAACAGGCTTCATTTTTGATTTACCATCAACAGTAACCGAGAGTGGTTTCTCCTGCGACACATCAAACATGATAGGGGCTGAAGGCCCATAAATATCAGCATCAAGTAAGCCTACTGTAAAACCCATCTTAGCCAATGTAACGGCTAAATTAGATGTGACTGTAGACTTTCCAACACCACCTTTACCTGAGGCGACTGCAATTATATTTTTAATTCCAGGAATTGCTTTCCCTTTTATCTCAGGCTTTTCAGGAGTTTCTACCTTTACATTTACCTTAATTTTTGCCTTTTCATATACCTCTCGGTGGATTGCTTTCATGATTTCCACCTCAGTACGTTTTTTAGCTTGAAGACTTGGATTATTGATAACCACATCAACTACCACTTCATCTCCGAATGTCATTATATTTTGCACTACGCCACTTTCTACCATGTTTTTTCCTTCGCCCGGCGCAGTAATCTTCTCTAAGGCTTTAAGTATATCTTTACGATCAAGTTTCATTATATATTGCTATTCTTGCTCTTTAGTTTAAATTGATTCTAAATTGCAAAGATACGAGTTACAACTTAGATACTAAAACAAACTTATTGAACATTTTGATTCAAATATAAATACAACTTATGATGCTCATTTTGCATATACCATTAATATCCAGCAGGTAAAATTCAAGGTTTCTAGCATGAAATACGGCACCACCAAACAGATCTTATTATTAGGAAAATCATTAAGTTATATTTTCAACTAAAAATAGTTAAGAAGAAGGATCCCAAAAATGTTTTTCAAAATCAATCACTTGATTATTCTTCACCTTAATGCCTTCATTTTCCAAAAGTTGCTGCATAAGTTGACTCCCTTCAAAATGAAACTTTCCAGTAAGCATTCCATTTCTATTTACCACTCTATGAGCTGGGATATCTTGCATACCATGTGATGCATTCATGGCATAGCCAACCATCCTTGCAGACCTACTAGAACCTAAAGCTTTGGCAATTGCACCGTAAGATGTGACACGGCCAAAAGGAATGCAACGGACAATGGAATACACCTTATCGAAAAAAGACTGACTTTCACTCATCGAATTTATAAAATATCCGAATAAAGGTAATAATTACTAACAATAGCATTAAAACACTCATAATATAATCTGAATGCCTTGAGAATCTATCCGTTTTAGATTCTAATTTATCAAAATACACCACATACATATAAAGCATTGAAAACGTTCCCATACCAGCTGCCATTACAAAAATTAGAACATCAAGTACCTTAAACTGTATCCATCCTGATACGTTCCACGCAGCATGCAACCCACTAAAATAGGGAATCGGAAGTACATTAACTGTAGAAAGTAACATCCCCTTATAAAAGGAACTTTTTTTACTTACTTGTACAACTTTCATTTTTTTGTTTCGCCGTTTACGAGCAACTACAAAAAAATAAATAGCAAAAAAACTAAAAACAATTACAGCAATTTTTAATAAAACATCTATTACAAATGGGTTATTGAACAAATATTTGGAAATATGAACTGCCAAATACGCTTGGATCATCACCACTATTGCTGCACCAACTGCAAATAGAATTCCGTTGAGCTTTCCTTTGGTAGCACT
The DNA here is from genome assembly GCF_028743515.2 of Imtechella halotolerans. Lineage (GTDB taxonomy): Bacteria > Bacteroidota > Bacteroidia > Flavobacteriales > Flavobacteriaceae > Imtechella > Imtechella halotolerans. The sequence continues at coordinate 2,221,014 of NZ_CP117969.2, forward strand.
TGTCTTCGCCGCTGTAAGATTTATAAGCCCCGGAGGCACTACTCCCATCAAAGCAGCTGAAAACGTAACAAAAAATAGTATTATTAAATGCGTCATCGCTTAATTTTAAACCGAATATAAGTAATCGGTTTTCCTTGCTCAAGATACTGATTTTCGTAAAAAGTTTGTATGGAAGTTACTTCTTCTGGAGCACCTTCATTTCGGTATATGTTATGATTGGCATATATGACTTCATGTCCTAGTCCATGTAATAACCCTAAAGTGTACCCGTGCATAAATTCACTATCTGTTTTAAGATGCATCAGGCCACTAGGTTTTAGTACCTTTTTATAACGCTCAAGGAATGCCTCATTAGTCATTCGATGTTTGGTGCGTTTATATTTAATTTGAGGATCTGGAAAGGTTATCCAAATTTCCGAAACTTCATTTTCTGCAAAAAAACAATCAATTAATTCAATTTGGGTACGTAAAAAGGCAGTATTTGTAATTCCATCCTCCATAGCTGTCTTGGCTCCTCTCCAGAAACGTGCTCCCTTTATGTCTATTCCTATAAAATTTTTCTCTGGAAATTTCTTGGCTAGATTCACTGTATACTCACCCTTACCACAACCTAACTCAAGAACAATAGGATTATCATTCTTGAAAAATTCGTCATTCCACTTTCCCTTTAACGGAAAAACTCCACTTACTGCCTCCTCTCGGGTCGGTTGGATAACATTATTAAAGGTTTCATTCTCTCTGAATCTCTTGAGTTTATTCTTGCTTCCCAAAACAATTATTTAATTTTTTGACAAAACTACGGAAATCTTTATCAGTACAAAAGCATGTATTTTTGCTTAAAGCATAGTTTAAACACTTAATAATAATATTTTCAATAGACAGATCAAGGATACCTATCCCATGAATACCGAAAAACGAATATTAGTAGCTCCCTTAAACTGGGGTTTAGGTCATGCTACCCGCTGCATACCAGTAATAAGGGCTCTCATTTCAAAAGGCTACCACCCCATTTTAGCATCTGATGGGGTTGCATTGGCTCTATTAAGAAAGGAGTTCCCTGGTTTAGAGGCTTTTGAACTTCCTTCCTACCAAATCACCTATGCTAAGAAAGGATACCTTTTTAAACTAAAGCTACTTTTCGATTCTCCAAAACTCTACAAGGCTATTAGTAAAGAGAAAAAAGCATTAAAAAAACTTATTGAAGAATACCCTATAGATGGTATCATTTCAGACAATCGATTAGGAATTTGTCACAAAAACATACCTTCAGTTTTTATAACTCATCAACTCAATGTACTTAGTGGAAATACCACATGGCTCAGCACTCAAATACATCAGATTTATATTAAAAAGTTTACAGAATGTTGGATTCCTGATGTTGAAGGAAATCCTAATCTAAGTGGAAAACTTGGGCATCTAAAAAAGTCCATATTCCCTGTAAAATATATGGGTCCCATTAGTAGAATTGAAAAAAAAGAGCTCCCAAAAAAATACGACATTATGGCTCTTTTATCTGGACCAGAACCTCAGCGCACCTTCTTGGAACACATACTCCTAAACCAACTACATGCCTATCAAGGTAATATTCTACTGGTAAAGGGAGTTATTGAGGAGGAACAAACTATTGTCAGGGATAATCATATTACTATTTACAATTTCATGAATAGTACACAACTGCAAAAAGCTTTCAATGAAAGTGAAATAGTTATCTCTAGAAGTGGTTACACCACCATAATGGACCTCGCTAAATTAAATAAAAAGGCATTTTTCATTCCAACTCCAGGACAATACGAGCAGGAGTATCTCGCAAAAAGACTGCACAAACTAGGACTTGTTCCATATTCTAAACAAGAAAAATTTTCTTTGAAAAAATTGGAAAAAATTGAAGAATACAAAGGACTTGAACAAGTAAATCACCTAACGGATTGGAATGAGTTATTTAGACTTTTCGAGAGTAAATGAGAATTCAGAACCGACACCATGAACACTTTCCACATAAATCTTTTCATGATGGGCCTCTATTATATGCTTTACAATTGACAACCCTAAGCCGGACCCTCCTTCTTTTCTATTACCACTTTTATCAACCCGATAGAAACGTTCAAAAAGCCTTGGTATATGTTGTTTTTCTATTCCTTCTCCATTATCAGTTATACGTACAATAACTTTATTTTTGATTAAATTTTCAACGCTAACTTCTGTTGTACCATCATCTTTTCCATACTTTATAGAATTCATCACTAAATTCATTACCACTTGTTGAATACGTTCCTTGTCAGCCCAAACATCTATAGGCTTATACTTCATGTCAAATGTAAGTGTGATATTTTTTTTGGCAGCCCTCATTTCTAAAAGATCAAAAACACCCTGAATTAGCTCTACAATATCGAATTTCTCATATTCTAAATTAAGCTCTCCCGCCTCTAGCTTAGAGATCATGTCCAAATCTTTCACAATATAGGTTAGTCTTTCCACTCCCTTCGCAGCACGTTGAAGATATTTTTTTCTAATATTTTTATCCTCCATAGCTCCATCCAATAGGGTATGAATATAACCTTGAACCGTAAACAAAGGTGTTTTGAGCTCATGAGAAACATTTCCCATAAACTCTTTCCGATAATTTTCGCGAACTTTTAACGTTTCAATTTCCAACTTTTTGTCCTTTGCAAATTTCTCTATTTCTCGTGTTAGTGTAACCATATCAGTTGTAACTGGCTGGTTTTGAAACGATGTAGATTCTAGCAAGCTAACATCATCATATATTTTTTTAATACGGCGATAGATAAAGAATTCAACCCTATACTGCAGAATAAAAAAACTCATACTGTATAAAGCAATTGCAAACCATAACACAATCCATAACGAAGTATCAGTACCTAAATAAAGCATCAAGGCTAATACTATCGAAGCTATAAGTGTAATATAGGCTGCCGATTTAAAGGCAAATTTGTATGATTTTTTGGTAACACGAGTCATGCTGACAAATATACGCAGAGTAAACAGAGGTCAAGGTTGCAACTCCACAAATGAAGTGATTAGGTTGCACCAAGTTTTTTTAAAAAAGCCTTACTCCTTTTATAAGACAAACTTATAGCCTACACCTTTTACGGTTTTAAAATGATCGTCTCCTATCTTCTCTCGTAACTTTCTAATATGAACATCAATAGTACGACCACCTACGATAACCTCATTCCCCCATACTTTATCAAGAATTTCTTCTCTTTTAAATACTTTACCGGGACGAGATGCTAATAACGAAAGAAGTTCAAATTCTTTGCGAGGTAAAATAATTTCTTCACCTTCCTGAATAATTTTATATTCATCGCGGTTAATAATTATTTCACCAACCTTTACAATACTACCAAGACCATTCTCTTCTTCCTTGAAACGACGCAATAATGCCTTTACCTTACTTACAAGCACCTTTGGCTTTATTGGTTTGGTTATATAATCATCAGCACCAGCATCAAATCCAGCTACTTGCGAATAATCTTCACCCCTAGCTGTTAGAAATGTAATAACTGTTTCAGAAAGTTCTGGGATCTTCCGTATTTGTTCACAAGCCTCAATGCCATCCATTTCTGGCATCATTACATCCATAATAATAAGGTGAGGTTGCTCCTTTTTAGCTTTACTTACGGCCTCTTGACCATTTTTTGCAGTAGAAATTTGATATCCTTCATTGGAGAGGTTATATCCCACAATCTCTAAGATATCTGGTTCATCATCTACCAAAAGAATTTTAATGTCCTTTTTTTTCATCGTAGCTGTGTGTTATTTAGCGCCTCAAAAGTAAAGATAATATTAAATTGACAAAGTAGCATCTATGCATGGTAACAAAAACGTAACACGATACTTACAGTAGGTTAACAACTATAAAAGATTCATCATTTTTGTCCCGTTATCATCCATATATTCCCTTATACTTACATATTTAAAGGATCATTAAACTACCTTTTATATTATTATTAACCAAGTTAAATCTCCAAAATGTCAAACCTTTCAATTTCATTTCATAAGTCACTTTTTGGTCATTGAAAGACTTAAATTAACAGTATTCTATAAATAGAGCATACTTTTTAATATTTCTGCCTCACTATATTTATCCTTACTTTTACAGCACAAAAAAACAGTACAAAATTCACGCCAGTGAAAACAAATGCTATTTTCAATATCGATACTCCTGAAGCATTTGAGGCTCAGGCCATCCAAACCTTTACTTATCAATATAAGAATAATAAGGTATATAGACATTTTTGTGATTTATTACATCGCACTCCGCAAACCGTAAAACATTTAAAAGAAATCCCATTTTTACCTATCCAATTTTTTAAATCACATGAGGTAATATGCGGGAATCATACGCCTGAAATAGTATTTACTAGTAGTGGCACCACTGGCAGCATAACCAGCAAGCACGGAGTAATCGATTTACAAATATATAGAGAGAGTTATCGAAATGGTTTTACTCATCATTATGGCGACATACAAGATTATGTCGTACTAGCTTTACTCCCTTCCTATTTAGAACGTAATGGCTCTTCCCTTATTTATATGGTAGAAGATCTCATTAAGCAATCAAACCAGCCCGAAAGTGGGTTTTATTTGAACAATCTTACTGAACTTATCCAACAATTAAAATTATTGGACAATCAAGGAAGAAAGATACTCTTAATTGGAGTTTCGTTCGCACTCCTGGATTTGGTAGAGCTTCAGACTCTTGAATTAAAAAACACCATTGTAATGGAAACAGGAGGCATGAAGGGGCGTAGAAAAGAATTAATTCGCGAGGAATTACACTCGTTGCTTATTGCGGGACTAGGAGTATCATTTATTCATTCTGAATACGGTATGACCGAGCTATTATCACAAGCCTACTCTAAAGGAAATGGCCTATTTGAAACTGTCCCTTGGATGAAAATTTTTACACGTGATCCTGAAGACCCATTAAGCTTTCAAAGCTATGGGAAAACTGGAGGCATAAACATTATTGATTTAGCTAATTATCATTCCTGTAGTTTTATTGCTACTCAAGATTTAGGAAAAGTATACCCTGATGGATCATTTGAAGTGATTGGTCGTTTTGATAATTCAGATATACGGGGGTGCAACTTAATGGTTTTATAAATAACAAAAGCCTTCTCAAAAAGAAGGCTTTTGTTATTTAATATTAATAAAGTTATTTAACTACTAGCACAAAGTAATTCTTTTTACCACGTTGCAACAACACAAACTTTCCATTAATAAGATCCTCCGAATTAATAATATATGATTCGGAAACTTTTTCCTTATTAACAGATATTGAATTTTCTTGCAATGCACGTCTAGCTTCTCCATTGGATTTCAAAAAACCTGTTTGTCCTGAAAGAGCTACAATTATGTCCAGTCCATTTTCAATATCCTCTATTGCTATTTCAGACTTAGGAACACCTTCAAAAACATCAAGGAAGGTTTTTTCATTTAAACCCTTTAAATCTTCAGATGTAGAGTTACCAAACAAAATATCTGATGCTTTTACAGCATTCTCATACTCATCACGTGAATGTACCATAACCGTCACTTCTTCAGCTAATCTTCGCTGCAAAACACGTTCATGAGGCGCCCCTTTATGCGTAGCTACTAAAGCTTCTATGGTTTGTCGATCCAATGATGTGAAAATCTTAATATATCGCTCGGCATCTTCATCAGAAGTATTTAACCAATATTGATAAAATTTATAAGGAGATGTGCGCTCAGCATCTAACCATACGTTACCTCCTTCAGACTTTCCGAATTTAGTTCCATCCGCTTTCGTTATTAGTGGACATGTCAATGCAAAAGCCTTGCCTCCGGCAACTCGGCGAATTAGTTCAGTACCAGTTGTAATATTACCCCATTGATCACTTCCTCCCATTTGCAAAGTACATCCCTTCTCACGGAATAAATGTAAAAAGTCATATCCTTGCACCAACTGATATGTAAATTCCGTAAAAGACATTCCTTCAGCCGAATCAGAAGTTAAACGTTTTTTAACAGAGTCTTTTGCCATCATATAGTTTACAGTGATGTGTTTCCCTACATCACGTATGAACTCTAAGAAAGAAAAATGTTTCATCCAGTCATAGTTGTTCACCAAAACGGCTGCATTCGGAGATTCACTTTCAAAATCAAGAAAGCGAGCCAACTGTGATTTTAACGCATCTTGATTCCGGCGTAAAGTTGGTTCGTCCAACAAATTGCGTTCATTAGATTTCCCTGATGGATCTCCAATCATTCCAGTGGCACCACCTACCAATGCGTAAGGCTTATGTCCACAAGCTTGAAAATGCTTTAAAATCATCACACTAACCATGTGACCAATATGCAGTGAATCGGCTGTAGGGTCAAATCCTATATAGGCCGCCCGCATGGATTCCATTAGGTGTTCTTCAGTACCCGGCATGACATCATGAATCATGCCTCTCCAGCGGAGCTCTTCAATAAAATTCTTTGACATTTTCTACAATTTTTATAACCGCGCAAAGATACGCAAATATGCTTTTTACCTGATCTGAAAAGAAGTATAATCTCAATAAATTTGTATTTTCGCACTATGATTTTAGTTACCGGCGGCACAGGTATGGTGGGAGCGCATTTGCTATACCAATTGGTTTTACAAGGAGAACAAGTACGCGCTATTCATCGACCTGACAGTTCTTTTGAAGGTGTAAAAACCGTTTTTGGATACTATTCCAATACCCCCGATACGCTTTTTAAGCGCATTGAATGGGTTGTTGCCGATATTACAGATATTCCTGAACTTACGAATGCTTTTAAAGGTATTAGCCGTGTATATCACCTTGCGGCCATGATATCCTTCAATCCTTCGCAGTACAGACTACTTCGAAAATTCAATATTGAAGGAACTGCCAACATTGTAAATCTATGCATTGACCATAACGTAACTAAACTATGTTATGTGAGTAGCATTGCAACACTCTCCAGCGAAACTAAAAACAAACCAATAGATGAAGAATCACATTGGAATCCAGAAGAACCACATACTATATATGCCATTACAAAATTTGGGGCAGAAATGGAAGTCTGGAGAGGTACTCAGGAAGGTCTCAATGCAGTAATTGTCAATCCTTCTGTTATTTTAGGCGCAGGTTTCTGGTTATCAGGTAGTGGGAAAATTTTTGGTAAAGCTAAAAAGGGTATTCCATTTTATACACGAGGCGAGATGGGTTTTGTAGATGTAGAAGATGTCGCTATGGCTTGTATTATGCTCATGAATAGCCCTATTATAAACGAGCGTTTCATACTTAATTCTGAAAATTGGAGCTACAAACGTCTATTACAAACCATTACCCAAAGACTTAATACTCCTGTTCCAAAATTAGAGTTGAAACCGTGGATATTACAAATAGGATGGCGTTTAGATTGGTTCTTTCACACCTTCTTTAGGACCAGAAGAAAACTTACCAAACGTACAGCAGCAACCTTAATAAATAGAAAATATTACAACAATTCCAAAATAGAACAACAATTAGGCTTTCGCTTTAAACCTCTTGAAGATAGTATAACTACTATTTGTGAAAGAATGAAATAGTTTACTCCTGAGTTATCAAGGTATCTCTCTTCCCCTTGCCCAGTTCCTTAATAGATAAAATACTGTCTGATTTTTTCTCCGAATTATTTTTATCCATATCAGATTCCTCATCTTGCAAGGCCTGCTCCTTTTCCATTGCTTCCTTTTGGGCATTAAGCCTTCCTTCTACTTCTTTGAAAATTTTAAGATATACATCTGGCCGAGAAGCGTAATAAACCTTACTTTCAACTAATTGTAAACTATCAATTTGATACTTTTCATAGAGGTAGGTCTCTGGAAAAATATTATTCTCAATCAATATGTCTTGCTGTACACTTTTGGTGGCTGAAAGTACCGCCATATCATACATAATATCTACCATCTTCTTCCTAGGAATTAGATTTTCTGGTTTATCCATTATGTCCTTTCGACACGCAGCCAAGAACAAAAGCCCGAGACTGAACAAAAGTAATTTCCTCATAACTAACGGTTAAATGTAAGTCGTTGCCCACAATGGATTCCCTGTACTACACCATCTACATATGCCAAACAACCATTCACAAATGTATGTGTTACTCTAGAATGAAAAGTCGTCCCTTCAAAAGGAGACCATCCACACTTATACAACACATTCTCCTTACTTACGACCCATGGACTATTAACATCTACAATTACAATATCAGCAAAGTATCCTTCTCGCAAATACCCTCGATCTTTAACTTGAAACAAGATTGCCGGATTGTGACATGCTTTCTGAACTACAGTTTCAATTGTCGTCCTACCTTCTCTTACCGCCTCCAATAAGGCCGACAGTGCATGCTGAACTAATGGACCTCCTGAAGGCGCTTGCAAATATGTCTGGGACTTTTCTTCCAGCGTATGTGGAGCATGATCAGTTGCCAAAACATCAATACGATCATCATTAATTGCTTCCCATAATGATTCTCTATCCGAAGCAGTTTTAACAGCTGGATTCCATTTAATAAAGTTCCCTTTTGTTTCATAATCAGCCTGTGTGAACCATAAATGATGAACACATACTTCGGCAGTAATTTTCTTTTCCTCTAATGGTATATCATTACGGAAAAGAGTAGTCTCCTTTCCAGTAGACACATGGAACACATGCAATCTAGCTCCTGTTTTTTCAGCTAAGGCTATTGCTCTAGAAGATGATAAGTAACATGCCTCTTCACTACGAATAAGGGGATGTGCAGATACAGGTATTTGATCGCCATATAAAGATTTAAAATGCTCTAAGTTATGACGTATAGTGGCCTCATCTTCGCAATGTGCAGCTATAACCATGTCTATGTTTGAGAAAATAGTTTCCAAAACCACTTCATTATCTACCAACATGTTTCCAGTTGAAGACCCTAAAAAAAGTTTAACTCCAGCACAGGCATTCTTGTCAAGACGTTTTAACTCCTCCAAATTATCATTTGTACCACCTAACAAAAAAGAATAATTAGCATAAGAAGAATGTGATGCTATTGAAAATTTCTCTTCCAATCTTTCAATCGTTGTTGTTTGAGGATTAGTATTAGGCTGTTCCATAAAAGTTGTAATACCTCCTGCAACAGCGGCAGCACTTTCAGAAGCTATAGTAGCTTTATGAGTAAGTCCTGGTTCACGGAAATGAACTTGATCATCTATAATCCCAGGCAACATATATTTACCAGTAGCATCAATCACTTCCATATCAAATGAAGCGGGTATATGAGTATCAATGCGCTCAATACGTTTTCCATTTATTAAAACATCAGCTACATAACTACGTCCTTCATTTACTAAGGTTGCACTCTTAATAAGATATTTTTTCATGTTTTCAATTCTTTTTAAACATACTCCTTAACTTCATAGCAACTACACCTAGAACTGCTTCTTTAATTATTTTCCCACTCATTTTGGATTGCCCTTTGACTCTATCAGTAAAAATAATTGGGATTTCCTTAATAACAAACTTTTGGAGCCAAGCCTTATATTTCATTTCTATTTGAAATGCATAACCTACAAACTTTATGCTATCCAAATCTATCTTCTCTATAACTCTACGTTTATAACATATAAATCCAGCAGTGGGGTCATGGACTCTCATCCCTGTAATTAATTTTACATAGATAGATGCTCCATAGGAGAGTAATACTCGGCCTAATGGCCAATTTACCACATTAACACCTTTAATATACCTTGAACCAACAACCACATCTACACCCTCCTTGGCACAACTTTCATACAAACGAATTAAATCAGAAGGATTGTGAGAAAAATCCGCGTCCATTTCAAATATATAATCGTACCCTTTAGCTATTGCCCATTTAAATCCATGAATATAGGCGGTACCTAAACCTGACTTTTCCTTTCTTACCTCTAGAAACAATCTATCTGGGTAGACACTTTGCAATGAGCGAACTTCTTGAGCAGTACCATCTGGTGAGTTGTCATCAACAACCAACAGTGCAAAAGGTTTTGGCAATTGCAACACAGCATGAACCATGTCACTTATATTATCAATTTCGTTATAGGTAGGTATGATTACCACACTGTCGGTCATCCTAAAATACTTATTTATTAGCAAAAATAGTACATTATTAGGCGATGAAGGAAAGCAGTACCTCATTTATCAATATTTAACAGAAAAAAAGTAATTTTGGCATCATGGAGCCTATAGCTAAAACCGTTATCTCTCACGACTGGATAATCTTACTTTATACAGGTATGCTTCTAGCCATAACCTTAACAAAAGTATTGGACACCCAACGTCTTAATGACTTTCTTAAATTGCTTTTCAACAACAAATATGTATTGTTATATGGAAAAGAAGAACACCTTATCAACCCCTTTAATACCGTATTTTTAAGTATACACTTGATAGCTGTTGCCACCTTTTTATGGTTATTAATTGATTATAATGACATCACGCATATTTATCAAATAGAAGCTTCCTTTATCAATTTACTACTTCTTGTTATATTATTTTCAAGTTGTAAAATAGCCCTTCAAAAAATTGTTGCCAATATTTTCAACATTGATGCAGCCGTAGACCAATACTTATTCAAAAAAATAAGTTATGGCAATTGGAGTGGATTACTGCTTGCCTGTGTTAATCTTTTCATTATATATAGCTTTCCTCTTACAAAGTCATTTCTGTTTTTAATTATTATAATTACTATTATCATTCACGCGATTGGTTGGTTTTCCATATTTAAAATGCATCAAAATATACTTAGCCCTTATCTGTTTTATTTTATTTTGTATCTTTGCGCTCTTGAAATAGCCCCCTACCTATTGGCATTTAAGTTAATAGCCGGAGGTATTCATTAAAACTATAATTTTCTTATGAAAGTGAAAACAATTTTGGTTTCGCAACCAGAACCTAAGGTCGAAAACTCACCTTACTTACAGATTGTAGAAAAGCAAAAAGTAAAAATTGATTTCAGACCTTTTATTCATGTGGAAGGAGTTGATGCAAAGGATGTGAGACAACAAAAAATTGACTTAACCAAGTTTTCAGCAATTATTCTTACCAGTAGAAATTCTGTAGATCATTTTTTTAGGGTTGCAAAGGAAATGCGATTCGATGTACCTGATACTATGAAGTATTTCTGTCAGTCTGAAGCTGTAGCATACTATCTTCAAAAATATGTAGTCTACCGAAAACGTAAGATTTATGTTGGAAAGCGAAACTTCCCAGAATTAGCTCCTCTAATTAAAAAGTACAAAGATGAGAAGTTTTTACTCCCTTCCTCAGACGTACTTAAGCCAGATGTACCTGAAACACTTGACGCTTTGAAAATTGACTGGAAACGCGGTATTTTTTACAAGACCGTAGCTAGTGATCTTTCAGATCTTAAAAATGTTTATTATGATATTTTAGCATTTTTCAGCCCTTCAGGAATTGAATCATTATTTAAGAATTTTCCAGATTTCAAACAAAATGACACACGAATCGCTGTATTCGGTGACACCACAATGAAAGCTGCAGAAGATGCTGGTTTAAGAATTGACATTAAAGCTCCAACAGCAGAAACACCATCAATGACTATGGCATTGGAGAAGTATATTGAAAAAGTAAACAAAAAGTAACTATAACTTTAATTACAAAAAAATCCGCTCAGTACTAAATGAGCGGATTTTTTTGTATTTGTGAATTTAGCTATTACACAAGTGGTCCTCCCTTAAGGATTTCATCATTAGCAAATTCCTGAAATTTTTTGAAATTTTCTTTAAATGCATTCGCTAACTGATGTGCCTTCTCATAATAAGCCGCATCGTTATTCCATGTTTGTCTAGGACTTAAAACCTCAGTAGGCACTCCAGGACATTGTCTTGGTTGAGCAACTCCAAATACGGAATGAATATGGAAATTCTCCTCACTCATTTCTCCTAATTCACCACGCATGGCGGCAGTAATCATCGCACGGGTATATTTTAACTTCATTCTAGATCCAATACCATAAGGACCTCCAGTCCAACCTGTATTAACCAGCCAAACATTTACTCCATTTTCCTTCATCTTAGCACTAAGCATTTCAGCGTATTTTGTTGGATGTAAAGGCATAAAAGGCGCTCCAAAACAAGCCGAAAAGTTAGGCATAGGCTCATTTACGCCTGCTTCAGTACCTGCAACTTTAGCTGTATAACCAGAGATGAAATGATAGGCTGCTTGACCTGGTGTAAGTTTAGAAATTGGAGGCAAAACACCAAAAGCATCCGCAGTTAAGAAGAAAATATTCTTAGGATTTTCTCCCACCGATGGTACTTGAATATTATTAATATGCTCTATTGGATAACTTACTCGTGTATTTTGAGTGATTGAAATATCTGAAAAATCAACATCTCCCTTTTCATCTAAAATTACATTTTCAAGAATAGCTCCACGTTTAATAGCTTTATAAATATCCGGTTCATTTTCTTCAGAAAGGTTTATTACTTTGGCATAACAACCACCCTCAAAATTGAAAATTGTATTTTCATTAGTCCAACCGTGCTCATCATCTCCAATTAACCTACGATTTGGATCCGCAGAGAGGGTAGTTTTACCCGTTCCTGAAAGACCAAAGAAAATGGCCGTATCACCCTCTTCTCCAACATTTGCACTACAGTGCATTGGTAAAGTGTTATGAAAAACTGGCAATATAAAATTTAATGCAGAGAAAATACCCTTCTTAATTTCACCGGTATATCCGGTTCCTCCAATTAGTGCAATCTTACGTGTAAAGTCAAGTATGGCAAAGTTATGTTGACGAGTTCCGTCTTCATCAGGGACCGCCATAAAACCAGGGGCATTAATAACAGTCCATTCTGGGGTAAAGTTATCCAACTCAACATCAGTAGGTCGCAAAAACATATTATATGCAAATTGGTTGCTCCACGGATATTCTGTAATAACTCTAATGTTTAGTCGATAATTAGGATCTGCACAGGCATAACTATCACGGACATAAATTTCCTTTCCAGATAAATAATTCGTCACTTTTTTATAAAGTGCATCAAACTTATCACTTTCAAAAGGGATATTAATATTCCCCCACCAAACCTTATCCTCAGTAATGGCATCTTTTACAATAAAGCGGTCTTGCGGAGATCGCCCCGTAAACTCTCCAGTGTTAACCGCCAAAGCACCTGAAGACGCCTCAACGCCCTGGCCTTTAGAAATGGTTTCCTCATGTAACTCATCGGGGGTCAATTGGTAGCGAACAGTAGCATTCGTAATACCATAGCTTTCTAACGAAATCGTTTTCGTAGCTGAAGTGGAATTCTCCATAATGTTTTTAATGTTGTGTGTTATTCATTGCTTTCTGGCTACAAAATTAGTATTTATATAAAAATAGCGTGCTTTTATTTTATTTTTTTAACGAGATAGTAGCTTTAAGTAAAAGTCCCCACGCTATAATGAAAAAAATACCTCCTATCGGGGTGACAAAACCAATGGTTTTAAAATCAAAAGAAGTTACAGCGTTAGTCGCTAACCCATAGATGGAGCCCGAAAATAATAGGATTCCTATTAAGGTAGCAATAAATATACTTTTCTTTTGAGCGTCAGTAAGAAAATTGACAATCCCTATATAAAGTAGAAAAAACACATGATACATTTGATACCTTACGCCAGTTTCAAAAGTAGTCACAGCGTCATAGTCGACCAAATTTTTTAATCCATGAGCGCCAAATGCACCCAAAATAACAGTTAGCAGTCCCAAACTGGCAGCTGTACTTATTATTGTTTTGTTCATAACTATTAATTCAATGTTTTTTAAAAATATAACAATTTATTACATTCGTGTTATATTTCCATTTTAGAATACAGAACAAAAATACAAAACCCTCTCCATATGCGAACCATTTTACTCATCGGTGCCGGAAAATCTACCTCCTATTTAATCGAATATTTTTTGGAAAAAGCAGAAAAAGAGAATCTATTCTTGCGCATTGGTGATCTAAACCCTACTCATGCTAATAAATTACTTCAAAATCACCCTAGAGCAGAAGCTTTTGAACTTAATATACAAAATGACCAAGCACGCAAGGAAGCCGTTGCCTCTTGTGATATTGTTGTTTCAATGCTACCTGCTACAATGCATATTGCAGTAGCAAAAGATTGCATAGCCTATAATAAAAATATGGTTACTGCATCCTATGTAAGTGATGCCATGCAAGCACTTAATGAACAGGTAGAAAACAAAGGTTTGATATTCATGAACGAGATAGGATTGGACCCAGGTATTGACCACATGAGTGCAATGCAAGTTATAGATAAAATAAGAGCTAAAGGCGGTAAAATGCTTCTGTTTGAATCTTTCTGTGGAGGGCTAGTGGCTCCAGTTAGCGACAACAACCTTTGGAACTACAAATTTACTTGGAATCCTAGAAATGTGGTTTTGGCTGGGCAAGGCGGGGCTGCCAAATTTATACAAGAAGGAACTTACAAATACATTCCCTATCATAAACTTTTCAGACGCACAGAATTTCTTGACATTGAAGGTTATGGGAAATTTGAGGCGTATGCAAATCGAGATTCCCTAAAATATCGAAACGCATATGGACTAAATGATGTGTTGACTTTATACAGGGGAACTATTCGAAGAGTTGGTTTTTCAAGAGCATGGAATATGTTTGTTCAGCTCGGTATGACTGACGACAGCTACACTCTTGAAAATTCTCATCAAATGAGTTATAGGGATTTTATTAATTCCTTTTTGGCTTATTCCCCGACAGATTCTGTAGAACTTAAAATGCGACATTACCTTAAAATTGATCAAGATGATATAATGTGGGATAAACTTGTTGAATTAGATTTATTTAACCATACCAAAAAGGTAGGATTACACAATGCTACCCCAGCCCAAATTCTTCAAAAAATACTAGAAGACAGTTGGACACTAGAAAGTAATGACCAAGACATGATAGTAATGTATCATAAATTTGGTTATGAAATTGAAGGCAAGAAAAAACAAATCGATTCAAGCATGGTAGCAATTGGAGCTAATCAAACCTATACATCTATGGCTAAAACTGTTGGTTTACCTGTTGCAATGGCTACCATCCAGATATTAAATAAAACAATTACCACCCCTGGCGTACATATTCCAATATCCAAGGAAATTTATGATCCAATTTTGAAAGAATTAATGGATTATGGCATTGTTTTTAATGAAACTCAGGTTCCCTACATGGGTTATAACCCAAATAACGTTACAGGATAAACCAAATTATCTCACTTTTTTTACAAAATAAGCGCATTCAAAATACGGTCACCTTAAATAGTTATTAAATAACATCTTTTTAAACTGGCTATAAATCATTACAATGCTGAATAAGAAAAAATTAAAATAAAAGAACGTATTTAAGAAATCATATAATAAATTAAAAAAATCTAACTCAATAGAATTAGCAATATAATTTATCTCCCATCTATAATTGGTTTTGAATGCATTAAACTTCTAGCTGCTGTGGATTATAACAGTAAAAAATTCTCATATAATACACAATAGGTCATGCTATTCTTAGAAAACAAAAACATTTTTTTCTCATAAATTCGTTTTGGCTATGTGTATATTTGTATCCATACACAACTAGCTATAACAACATGAAAATCACTAATGAAACGGTGTCTATAGACGGTATCGATAAAGAAATTTTGAGATATCTGATGGAGGATGCGCGTAAACCTATTTTGGAAATTGCACGGAAGATAGGTATTTCCGGTGCAGCTATTCATCAACGACTTCGAAAACTCGAAACATCAGGCCTTATATCTGGATCCAAATTCATTATCAATCCTAAAATCCTAGGATATACAACAATGGCATTTATTGGCATCTATCTTGATAAAGCCATGCGAAACCCCGAAGCTGTTAAACAGCTACGTGAAATTCCTGAAGTATTAGAGTGCCACTACACAACTGGTAATTGGAGTATTCTGGTCAAAATTCTATGTAAGGACAATGAGCATCTCATGAACCTTCTTAATCACAAAATACAAACTATAGAAGGTGTTTCACGAACGGAAACTTTCATTTCTCTTAATCAGCAAATAGATAGACAAATCAGCATTTAACATTCTCTTTCAATATTACTACACCACTCAAGATTGAGTGGTGTAGTACATCATATCTAAAATAATCCTAAAAATCAAGAAACCATACATTATCACAGGTAATTTTTTACCAATAAATTAAATGTTTGTATTAAACTTGTTATTGAATTCATCCTAATTAGCAAATACCAAACACTTAGCTTTTGGAACTTAATTAATCCATTTGCTGAATACTTAACTTTAACTTGCCTGAATTCATGGAAATGAAAAAAGGGCTGCTAAGCAACCCTTTCTATTATTTTAAATAAACACAACAACCTAGTCTCTGCTGCCACCAAAAACTTGCAAAGCCCAATAAAGTAAAGAGGCTAATGCACCGATAGCCGCCACTAGATATGTTCGAGCAGCCCATTTTAATGAATCCTCCGCACCATCAAATTCTTGTTGAGAAACCATGTTTTTATTTTTCAACCATGCTAATGCACGATTACTTGCATCATACTCAACTGGCAGTGTAATAAAACTAAACAAAGTAGCCAAGGCCATAAATACCAATCCTGCTACAGCTACCATATACCCAATACCTGCACCACTGGCTGCTCCAAAAATCAATCCACCTATAACTAACCACTGAGACATTCCAGATGTTACACTTACAACAGGTACTAATTTAGAACGCATTTGTAACCACTCATAAGCTTGAGCATGTTGTACTGCGTGACCACATTCGTGAGCAGCTACAGCCGCAGCAGCTGCATTACGCTGATGATATACTCCTTCACTTAAGTTCACCGTTTTATTTTGCGGGTTATAATGATCGGTAAGCATACCTGGTGTGGAGATAACCTTCACATCATAAATACCATGATCAGCCAGCATCTTTTCAGCTATTTCAGCACCGCTCATACCATTGCGAAGTTGTACTTTCGAATAATGGCTAAACTTACTTTTAAGCTTCTGACTTACCAAGAAACTTACCAAAGCTATAGCACCAATAAGAATATAATATCCCATCATAATTATTTCAATTTAATAAGGTAAATATACTGCAATATAAACAAAAACCTCGCCAACTTTAGCGAGGTTTTAACAGTATGCTTTTTTGTCAGTTTTAATTTAACCTACAATATTAATAATCTTTCCAGGGACTACAATTATCTTTTTAGGTGTACGTCCTTGCAACTGTTCTATTGTTCTGGAATCAGCCACAATTAACTTCTCAATATCTTCTGCAGTCATATCTAAGGGCAATTCAATTTTAAAACGCATTTTACCATTAAAAGATACTGGATATTCCTTACTACTTTCTATTAGGTAACTTTCCTGACAAACTGGAAACGGCTCATTGCTTATTGATTCATTATGCCCTAATGCTTCCCACAATGCCTCTGCTATATGTGGGGCATATGGAGACACCAGCACTGCCAAAGGTTCTAAAATAGCTTGGTGGTGACACTTTTGTTGTGACAACTCATTTACACAAATCATGAATTGAGAAACCGATGTATTAAAGGAGAAACTCTCAATGTCTTCTGTAACTTTTTTTATAGTCTTGTGTAAGGACTTATACATCTCCTTACTTGGCTCTTCTTTAGTTACAATAAACCCTTCCTCGTCAAAATACAAGCGCCATAGCTTCTTTAAAAAACCAGACACTCCCGTAATTCCAGCAGTATTCCATGGTTTAGCCTGCTCCAATGGCCCTAAAAACATTTCGTATAAACGCAAAGTATCCGCTCCATATTCATCACAAATATCATCTGGATTTACTACATTATATTTTGATTTTGACATTTTTTCAACCTCTCTGCCTACTATATATTTTCCATCTTCCAAAACAAATTCTACATTCTTATAATCTGCATAAAGAGGATGATTTTTGAAGGCCTCAATATCTAATTCATTGGTTATATCATTAATCACTGAAAGATCAACATGAATAGGAAAAACTTTTGTATTGCCAATTTTATTTTTAGATATTAATTTTTTTGCGTCCTCGGTACGATATACAAATGCGCTCATACCCAAAATCATACCTTGGTTAATTAGCTTTTTAAATGGCTCTTCAATATTTATATATCCTCTATCCCTTAAAAACTTGTTCCAGAAACGACTATATAATAAATGTCCTGTTGCATGCTCGCTTCCCCCTATGTACAGGTCTACATTTTGCCAATAACGTAATGCCTTTTCACTAGCAAAATCTTCCTCATTATGAGCATCCATATAACGCATCCAATACCACGAACTACCAGCCCAACCGGGCATAGTATTCAATTCTAAAGGGAAAACTGTAGTATGATTAATATACTCATTACTTACGACCGTATGTGTTTCGGTATCCCAAGCCCAGACTGTAGCATTTCCCAAAGGGGGTTGTCCATCCTCTGTTGGCAGGTATTTCTCTACTTCTGGTAAACGGACTGGAAGATACTTCTTTTCGATCATTCGTGGTAAGCCATTAACATAATATACTGGAAATGGCTCTCCCCAATAACGTTGTCTTGAAAAAACAGCATCACGTAATCGATAGTTAATTTTAGAGGTTCCTGCACCCAATTTTTCCAACTTATCTATTACCAAACGAGTACCTTCTTTATAATCTAGACCATTTAAAAAATCAGAATTTACTAACGAAAATCCTTCTTTAGCAGTAAACGCAGCCTTTGAGATATCTTGATCAAAAATATTTAGAATTTCGATACCAAAATGTTTAGCAAAAGCATAATCCCTATCATCTCCACATGGCACAGCCATTACTGCCCCAGTTCCATACCCCGCCAACACATAATCACCAATCCAAACCGGTATAGGCTGTTTTGTAAATGGATGCTCAGCATAAGCACCTGTAAATACTCCTGAAATGGTTTTCACGTCTGACATGCGATCACGTTCACTCCTCTTGGCAGTTGCCTCAATATAGGCTTCCACCTCAGCTCGCTGCTCATTGGTAGTAATCTTAGAAACCAATTCATGTTCAGGAGCTAATGTCATGAAAGAAACTCCAAAAATAGTATCAGGGCGGGTTGTGAATACCTGAATACTATCCATACTATCCCTTGATTCATTTTTAGGTATTACTTTGAAGACCACCATAGCGCCTTGCGAACGACCAATCCAGTTTCGTTGACTTTCTTTTAGGCTTTCACTCCAATCAATAGTATCTAACCCATCCAATAAACGCTGGGCATAGGCCGAAATACGCATGCTCCACTGAGTCATTTTTTTGCGAATTACAGGATGACCTCCACGTTCAGAAACGCCGTTTATAATTTCGTCATTAGCTAGAACTGTACCCAAAGCAGGACACCAATTAACCTCAGTTTCTGCCAAATAGGTAAGACGATATTTTAGCAACATTTTCTGCTGCTCCTCGGCCGTATATTCTTTCCAGTGCTGAGCTGTAAAAGCAGGGGTTCCTTCGTCGCATGCAGCTTGAACTAAAGAATTACCGTTCTTTTCAAATTCTTCAATAAGTGTTTCGATAGACTTGGCCTTATCTTCTCTTTTATCGTACCAAGAATCAAATAACTGAATAAAAATCCATTGAGTGTATTTGTAATACTCCGGATTGGAGGTACGAACCTCTCGCTCCCAATCAAACGAAAACCCAATTTTATCTAATTGCTCACGATACCTATTTATATTGGTTTGAGTGGTAATAGCAGGGTGTTGACCTGTTTGTATAGCATACTGCTCTGCAGGTAATCCAAAGCTATCATATCCCATTGGATGTAATACATTAAAACCCTGATGACGTTTATATCGCGCATAAATATCACTTGCTATATACCCAAGGGGATGTCCTACATGGAGCCCAGCTCCAGAAGGATACGGGAACATATCCAAAACATAATATTTAGGTTTATCGAACGCATTGTCAGCTTTAAACGTTTTGTTTTTGGCCCAATATGCTTGCCAGTCGGCCTCTATTTTCCTATGGTCGTATCTCATAGAGCATTGATTAAATCGGACTTCTCCGAAAATTATGGTATTACATAAAAATAAAGTGCCAAAAATACAATTCTTGAGCGAGTTATAAAAAGATTTAGAAGCTGTTTATCATTGAGCTTTATGCCAGAAAACCTAACTCTAAAAGCTCTATAAAAAAGTGTATCTTTATTAAAAAATCTTTGATGTCTAAGAATCGAATAGGTCTAGTACTTTCTGGAGGAGGGGTCAAATCACTTGCCCATGCTGGTCTGCTCCAAGCCTTACATGAAAATGACATAACCCCTCATCAAATTGCTGGTACCAGTGGTGGTGCCTTAATTGGGGCTCTGTACGCCTGTGGTTATAAACCAAAAGAAATGTTACAGTTTTTTAAAGAGACTCCCGTTTTTAAATTTTCACTTTTTGCGCTCAATAAACCGGGAATAATGGACAGTGAAAAATACCATGAACTTTTTGTTACCTTTTTTAAGAATAAAACATTCGAAGAGCTTGATCTCCCTCTTACAGTAACAGCTACAAATCTTATAACAGGAAAATTGGAATATTTTCAAAGCGGCTCACTTATAAAACCACTTATTGCCTCAAGTGCTTTACCTCCCTATTTTTCACCTATCGCAATAGGTGACCATCTCTATTCTGATGGAGGAATCCTTAATAACTTCCCTATAGAACCATTACAAAAGCAATGTAATATACTTCTAGGAAGCTTTGTGAACCCTGTTGAGGAAATTGATAAAACAGAGGTCAACACAACTCTAAAACTTATACAGCGTATCTATCATATTGGAATGGATGCCTCTTACTATGCCAAATTTAAGCGTTGTGCCTATGTTTTTATCCCAAAAGAAATTGACTTAATTGGTGTACTTGACACTAAGATGATTGACAAAGCTTATGAAATAGGATATAACCATGCCATAAAAGAAATGAATACTATAAAAACACAAATTAGTAATGCCTTGCCTGTTCCTCCATAGGAAGTAACAACCGATAAATAAGAGTATTCACAGGAACTGGGATTCCTAATCGAAGTCCTTCTCGCATCACATACCCGTTAAAGTTTTCGAGTTCAGAAGGTTTCCCCTGCATCATATCACGTTGCATAGATGCAGTAGTAGCACTATCCTGCTTATCTATTGACTCCATCACTCTTTCAACATCAAAATCATTTAGGGCAATTCCCTTAGCATTAGCTACCATTTTAATCTCCTGAGCGGTTTGCAACATCATATTACGTAAATATTCATCTGAGCGTAATACACCTACAGGCATCCTAGTTAGTGCACCCATCCCACTTAAAGTAGTTATAAAAGTATATTTTCTCCATACTTCTAGATTGATATCTTGTGCAATAGAATTATCAACTTTAGCTTCATCAAAAACAGCCTTTACAGCTCGAAGACGACCATCAATTCTATTATCTGGATACCCATAGATTACTTGTGGATGAAACGCTTGATGGTGGATCTGCCCTGGACCTTCAACATAGCTTATAATTTTACACAAACCTGAGAGTACATTTTTAGCTGGAAGTACTTCTAACAATTTTTCTACATTATCCGCTCCATTCTGTAATGGTAAAACCAACGAATGTTCAGCCAAAAAGGGCTTAAGCGTGGATGCAATCTCTGCTACCTGCCAAGATTTTACTGCCAATAATACCAAATCAGGAGTATCTAAATCGCTAACTGCATCAGTAACTTTGTCTGGTCTAACAATAAAATCACCATATATACTCCGAACTTGTAATCCCCTCTCACGTATAGCCTGTAAATTATCCCCCCTTACAACAAAGGTAACGTGATGAGATGTTTTGGCTAATTTTCCTCCAAAATAACCACCTACTCCGCCAATTCCAATAATTGCAATTTTCATGGATTCCTTTTATTTTAGTACATAAAAAGTACTTGATTGCTAATCCCAACGTTCTAAGGTTTATAACCATAGTTTAAAATTACTTTATTACTTTTACACAAACAATAAATGTCCTGCTTTTCTTATGAGCAAATCCTTTGAGCGCTATCAAAAACGCAAACTTATATCTTCATACTTTTCCGTGGTACTTAGTATTGCGTTAGTACTGTTTTTATTGGGTGTATTAGGATTACTTGTCCTAAACACAAAAAAATTAGCTAACCATTTCAAGGAACAAGTGGCAATAACAGTCTATTTAAAAGATAATGCCAAAGAGGTTGATATCAATCACCTGCAGAAAAGCCTAGCAATGGCTGAATATTCCAAATCAGCTGAATTTGTTTCAAAGGAAATTGCCGCAGAGAACTTCAGTAAAGAAATTGGCGAAAATTTTGTAGAATTTATTGGTGATAATCCATTACAAAATTCCATTGATGTATACCTTAAAGCGGACTACGTAACACCTATAGCCATTGATTCCATTGCAACAACACTTACAACCAAAGACTATGTTTCCGAAGTTTCCTACGACAAACCACTTATAGGTTTATTAAATGATAATGTGAAGCGTATTAGTCTTGGAATCCTCATTGCCAGCGGTATTTTTACGTTAATCGCCATACTTTTAATTAACTCTTCCATTCGTCTCTCTATATACTCCAAGAGGTTTATTATAAAGACAATGCAGATGGTTGGTGCCACCAAAGGCTTTATTAGAAGACCCTTTATCCTAAACAATATAAAATTAGGTATTATAGGAGCCTTGGTTGCAATAGCTGGTATGGCAACTGGATTATATTATCTTGATGGACGTTTTCCCGAACTTGGATTGTTAAAGGATTCTACAACTTTGACACTCATTTTTGGAGGAATTCTACTTACAGGCATTGTTATAAGCTGGTTAAGCACTTTTTTTGCAGCTCAGCGTTTTCTAAATTTACGAACTGACGATTTATACTATTAAAAATATTTTTATGAAGAAAGAAGAAAAACAGCAACATGATTTTATTTTCCATAAAAAGAATTATCTATTTATGTTTATTGGATTGGCGGTAATTGCCCTTGGATTTATCCTTATGAGCGGTGGAGGCAGTAATGATCCAAATGTTTTTGATGAATCTATTTTTGATTTCCAAAGAATTAGGTTGGCTCCTACACTGGTTCTCATTGGTTTTGCTATAGAAGTTTACGCAATCCTATTAAATCCTAACAAGAAAAAATAATCTTCGTTGCTTTCTGAAATTGAAAGCCTCAACACCCATTACATGGATTTAATAAAAGCCATTGTACTGGCCATTATTGAAGGCCTTACAGAATATTTACCCGTTTCCTCTACAGGACATATGATTATTGCCTCCTCCTTTATGGGGATTGCTTCTGATGACTTTACAAAGCTGTTTACAATTGTAATTCAATTGGGAGCCATTCTATCAGTTTTAGTTCTCTATTGGAAACGCTTTTTCCAATCAGTTGATTTCTATTTAAAATTACTGGTGGCGTTTATACCGGCCGTAATATTGGGATCTTTATTTAGTGGCCTTATAGATCAATTACTAGAAAGCCCATTGATTGTTGCCATTTTCCTGGTCATCGGGGGTTTTTTACTTCTTAAAATAGACACACTATTCACTCCATCTGAAAATCAAGAGATTGGCTATAAAACTGCATTTAAAATAGGATGTTTTCAATGTTTAGCAATGATTCCAGGAGTATCCCGCAGTGCTGCTAGCATTATTGGAGGAATGTCTCAAAAGTTAAATAGAACAACCGCTGCTGAGTTTTCATTTTTCTTAGCCATACCTACGATGCTAGGAGCCACAGCTAAAAAAAGTTTTGACTATTACCAAAATGGTCTGACCATAACACCTGAACAAGTAAACGCTTTAATTATAGGTAATGCTATTGCATTTATAGTAGGAATGATTGCAATTAAATCATTTATTACTTATTTGGGCAAACACGGATTCAAAATATTCGGATATTATCGAATTTTTATTGGTGTTGTACTTTTGATCATCCATTACTTTGTGCAACCCCTAACAACATTTTAAATGTCATTTTACACAGAAGAACAATTAAAAGAAGGGCAGATACTTCTTATAGACAAACCCCTTGAATGGTCCTCATTTCAAGCTGTCAACAAATTAAAATGGGCTATATTAAAACGATTTAAACTAAAGAAAATAAAAATAGGTCACGCTGGCACTTTAGATCCATTAGCCAGCGGTCTTCTTGTTATTTGCACTGGAAAATTTACCAAAAAAATACCTGAATTTCAAGGACAAGAAAAAGAATATACTGGGACCATTACTTTAGGTGGAACCACCCCATCTTATGACCTCGAAACCGCAATAAGCGATTACTTTCCAATAGATCATCTTACAAATGACCTAATCCTTGACACCACCAATAAGTTTATTGGCACTATACAACAAAGACCACCTGTTTTTTCCGCTTTAAAAAAAGATGGTAAACGCCTCTATGAGATGGCTAGAGAAGGGAAGGAAGTAGAAGTTCCATTACGCACAGTAGTTATTTCAACCTTCGAAATTACACGAATTGAATTGCCAGAGGTGGATTTTAGGGTTGTTTGTAGTAAAGGAACCTATATTAGGTCACTAGCATTTGATTTCGGTCGAGCATTGGAATCAGGAGGTTTCCTTTCTGCTCTTCGAAGAACACGAATTGGAAATTTCAATGTTTCAGATGCTATAATGCCAGAATCATTTGTTACTAAACTTGAAGAGGCTTAATTACTTTCACACCCATAAAGGTTATTTAATATTGTAAATAATAAAAATCAAAATGCTATATTTCAACAGTTTTTCCTAAATTTAACCACCTAAATCTTTATAACAACCTAAAAATGATGAAACTAGAAAGACATCATTACGCGGCTATCATTTCTGGACTTATTCTGTCTATTACAGTGCTGATAGCCTTTAATATTCACTTAGGATCCCTGGGTGAAGAGGAAGAATACTTCTACGAAGTTATGGTAGAAGAAACCACTCCTGAAGAAAAAGAACAGGAACGGTTAGAAGAAATTGCCCAACTCAATCAACCTAAAACACATACAGCATTTAATGAAGCTGGTAAATTTCAAAACAACACAGACGACTTTAAAACACTTGAGGAGTTAATGGAAAGTCGTCAAAATGATGCTACATTAACACAAGAAGAAAATACCGATGGTGAAGGAGATGATGAGTTTATGAGTTCAATGTCCACAATCGCAGCCAAACGTGCTGAAAAGCGGAAAACTACTGCTTCTAACGGTGCAAATATCTCAGAAATCTTAGCTCAGAATAGTGGGGTTAATAAAAATAGTTCAATAAGTTATTCCCTTGTTGATCGTTACCCTACCAAACAATTACCCAATCCTATCTACACCTGCGCAGAAAGCGGAAAAGTAGTTGTTAATATTGTAGTAAACGCCCAAGGGACCGTTATCGAAGCAACTATAAATAGAAGTTCCAACAATCTGAACGGCTGCCTAACCGACAATGCCATCGCCTATGCTTTACAATCACGATTCAATCAGAATAGTGCAAAATCAACTCAAATAGGAACAATTACATATTTATTCCAACCTAAGTAAACCTATGAAAAAACATCGATGTGGATGGTGTATCGGAGATCCCCTTTATGAAAAATACCATGATGAGGAATGGGGTGTACCTGTAAAAGATGATGAAACCCTTTTCGAGTTTCTTATGCTTGAAACTTTTCAAGCAGGATTAAGTTGGATTACAGTATTACGTAAACGAGAAAATTTCAGAATAGCTTTTGATAATTTTGACTTTAACACTATAAGTAATTATAGTGAAGAAAAACTGGAAAACCTTATTCAAGATACTGGTATCATTAGAAACAAATTGAAGATTAAAGCTACCGTTACCAATGCTCAGGCTTTTATAAAGATAAGAGAAGAATTTGGTAGTTTTTCAAAATATATATGGAACTTTACAAATGGTAATCCTATAATAAACGAGCTTACTCACTATAAACAGGCTCCGGCAAACACACCACTATCAGATCAAATTAGTAAAGATTTAAAGAAAAGAGGTTTTAAATTTGTGGGAACTACCGTTATTTATGCACATATGCAAGCTACAGGAATGGTTAATGACCATGAAGTAGGTTGTTTCCGTTATAAGGAAGTATTAATTGGTAAATAACTCAAAAACACTTCTCTAGGAATTTCACAAGCTCCTAAACTTGCCAAATGTTCGGTATATATCTGACAATCAATAAGCTTATAATCATCATGTATTAACTTTTCTACCAAAGAAATAAATCCTACTTTGGAGGCATTACTCACATTTGAGAACATACTCTCCCCGCAAAAAACAGTCCCCAAATCGACCCCATAGAGCCCCCCCACCAAAGAACTATCCTGCCATACCTCTACAGACATAGCATGACCCAATTCATGAAGTTCAATGTAGGCTTCAATCATTTCATCCGTAATCCAAGTCCCCCTTTGCCCTATTCTTTTAGCAGCAGCACACCCTTGAATAACACTTCTAAATGATTGATTAAATGTTACCTTAAATACATTTTTAGAAATCAACTTTCGCATGCTTTTAGAAATGTATAAATCTTTAGGAAAAAGTACCATTCTTGGATCAGGAGACCACCATAGTATTGGTTGATCATCATCATACCATGGAAAGATACCGTTATGGTATGCCATCAAGAGGCGTTCTGGCTTTAAATCTCCTCCTGCAGCAACAATTCCATGAGGTTCGGTCTGTAATGGATCAGGAAAATATAATTCTTCAGTCAACCAAATCATAATCGATGATAACAAAAAAGTCTCGATAGTTAACCGAGACTTATAAAAAATATTTACTAAAAAGGTAAATCGTCGTACTCCTCTTCATTAAAATTACTTGCGGGTTCGAAGGCATCAGCTGGTGGCACTGGAGGCATTTGGGGGGGAGCAGACTGAGCTGCCTGTAGGCTTTCAATTCGCCAACCTTGGATTGAATTAAAATACTTGGTTTCACCTTGAGGATTTACCCATTCACGTCCGCGAAGGTTAATACTTACCTTTACTTGCTGACCCACTTGATAAGCATTTAAAAGATCACACTTATCCTGAACAAACTCCACTAATAAGTGTTGTGGATACTGCTCTTCTGTGGTAATTACCAATTCTCTTTTTCTAAAACCGCCACTGCCTACTGTTTGTGTAGACCCCAGCATTTTAATGCGGCCTTGTATTTCCATCTTTATCTCTTTAAATTAGTTTATTATTCATTATTCAAACTCGCCAAAAGCACTTTCCAGGCTGAAATTACATCGTTTACTTTTAGATACTCCTGCGCTTTGAGGTGAATTTTATCCTGATCAAAGGTAGAAATTACTCCTTTTATGCTAACATTCTGATGTAAAAAATAGGTTACTTCTTCCGTGGTAGGTAAGGCTTCTACATTTCCTAACATTCCCAAATCATTTCCCGTAAGTACCTTACTCCATCTAATGCTTTCTGGAATGCTATCAACACCAATACCAAGGGTTGTTAAAGGCTTTGGAACCTCAAACAATCCTTTACTAGGACGCCCATACCAATTCCCTCCTAATCGACTAACTAAATCAATTTTATGCTGATCTATATTCCCAGAATCATCAAGAATTGATTCATCAATATGCATTTTAACCACTTCGCAAATTACCAAATTCCCAGCACCTCCTTCTTGACCTAACTCAATAACTTCACGTACTTTACATTCAAATTGTACTGGAGATTCTTTCACCCTATATGGCCGCACCTCCTCTGAAGCCAACATAGTGAAACCAGCCTTTAGAAACTCATTTACACCTTGAGGGTATTCAGTACTTGACAAAGATGTTTGTTGAACCATACTAAAGTTTACTATGTTGATGACAACTTCCTTAGTTACTATTACATTTTCCAAAGTATGTTTAGTTGAATTATCCCTCACACGTCGGTTAGGAGAGAAAATCATTATTGGAGGTTTGCTACTGAAAACATTGAAAAAGCTAAAGGGCGATAAATTTGGACGTCCATCTTGATCAATTGTACTAGCAAAAGCTATAGGGCGAGGTGCCACTGCCGATAGCATATAGCTATGTAATTTAGCCGTAGGTATCTCCCCAGGTTTAATAGTAAGCATATATTAATTGGATTTCCACAAATGTAAAAAATCTATTAGAGGTAGTAAAATGTTATAGTAAGTTCTCCTGACATTTGTTCCTTTTGCCTTATATTTAAATTAAATTTTCTCCAATACATATGCCCTTTTCTCGCTATAAAAATAAAATACGCCTCCTACTAGTTTGCATATCTGTAGGAATTGTCGGTGCCATCCTATGGAACACCTATAGTTTTTTTCAACAATTTAAAGATGAAGAACGGGATAAGATGGACAATTGGGCAGCTGCACAACAATCCATAATCACTGCTGATGAAGATGAGAATGTAGACTTAGCCTTTAAAGTCATTACTGGGAACTATTCTAACCCCATGATCTATGTAAGTGTTGACGGTTGGTTTAGTACAAATAACATTAATAAAGAGAAAGCAAAAGACTCCCTTTTTATAAAAGAACGTATTGCTGTTTTTGAGCAAGAAAATGAGCCAATAGACATTATATATAATGGCGAAAGATTTGGCACTCTCTATTATGGTAATTCAAATGTTCTTAATAACCTTAAATACTATCCTTTAGCCCTATTACTTATTATTTTTCTCTTCTCAACAGTAGTTTTTTTCTTTTATCGTACCGCTAGAATTTCGGATCAAAACAAACTATGGGCAGGTATGGCAAAGGAAACAGCGCACCAAATAGGAACACCACTATCTTCCTTATTAGGATGGACTGAAATTCTAAAATCGCAACAAGTAGATCCCTCCATAATTAGTGAAATAGAGAAAGATGTGAACCGTTTAGAAACCATTACTGACAGATTCTCTAAAATAGGCTCATCACCAGCGCTAGAGGTAGCAGATATTGTTACAGAAACCAAACTTGCTTTCGATTATTTAAAACTTAGAACTTCTCAACAAGTAATTTACTCCATTCACCTACCCGATAAAGTCATACCAGTTCGATTAAATAAACAACTTTATGGATGGACTATTGAAAATCTAGTCAAAAATGCAATTGATGCTATGAGAGGAAAGGGGCAAATAACAGTCACAATGGAATATTTTGGCAATATTTTAAAAATTCAAATTGCTGATACTGGAAAAGGTATTGCCAAAAAAAACTATAAACGAATTTTTGAACCTGGGTTCACAACTAAAAAAAGAGGCTGGGGCCTTGGACTTTCCCTTGTGAAACGTATTATAGAAGATTATCACGGAGGGCGAGTAAAAGTACTTTCATCAGAGCTTGGTAAAGGATCTACTATCCAACTTCAACTATATACGGCTACTAAAACCTAAATATATCATGCAAAAAACAGAAAATCCCATAAAACAAACCCAATTGGCAAATCATTGTCCAGAATGCTTTTCACAGGACACTCTTGAACTTTCGTTTTATCAAAGAAATTTTAAAAATATTCTATGGAACTATACCTCAAATCAAATTTTTTCAGAACTTCGATGTAATAAATGCCAAACTATCATTTATCCAATTCGTTGGACTAAAGAAATTGAACTCGTTCATGATTTCTACCTAAAAACCGTTGTTGCAAAAAAAAATATTAGACTTTATAAATTAGGTTATGTCGCCTTATTTTTAACATTGTCTGCATTAACTAGTGTCTTATACCTCCTTTTACTCCAGAAATAACTGTACACGTTTTGCTAATGATTCCATTTCTTCTGAAGTCATACTAACCTTATGTTGAAATGTCATTTCTTTCATTTCATTTAGAGGAATAAGATGTACATGTACATGCGGCACCTCAAGACCAACCACTGCAACACCAACCCGCTTACACTCTACTGCTTTTTCTAAAGCTTTCGCCACCTTTCTTGAAAACACCATTAGACCCATATAGGTTTCTTCATCCAAATCAAATAGTTTATTTATCTCTTTCTTAGGAACACATAAAGTATGTCCTTTTGAATTAGGATTAACATCTAAAAATGCAATAAAAAATTCATCTTCAGCAATTTTAAAACAAGGGATTTCCCCTAGAATGATTTTAGTGAAAATTGACGCCATAACTCTATTTTTTAGTCTTGTTAAAATTAAAAAATCCTTCGTTAATTCGAAGGATTTCTTATTACAATTGATACTTTTTATTTAATCGCGAGAAATTTCTAAAATCTCCATTTTCATCACGCCATTGGGAACCTGGATTTCTGCAATTTCTCCAACTGATTTACCTAATAATCCCTTTCCAATAGGGGAACTTACGGAAATTTTTCCAGTTTTAAGATCGGCCTCACTTTCTGCCACAAGGGTATATTTCATTTGCATACCATTGGCAACATTTTTAAGTTTCACTGTTGACAACACCAGCACTTTTGAAGTGTCTAATTGGGATTCATCAATTAATCTCGCATTGGCAAGAACCTCCTCCATTTTAGCAATTTTTAACTCCAATAATCCTTGAGATTCTTTGGCAGCATCATACTCAGCGTTTTCAGAGAGATCTCCTTTATCACGCGCTTCAGCAATAGCTTGAGAAGCTTTTGGACGCTCTATATCTTTTAAATAGTTTAACTCTTCCCGTAATTTCTTTAATCCTTCGGCTGTGTAATAAGATACTTTACTCATAACATCATCGTTTTATAAAATAGAAAAAATCCCCTACTCTTAGAGGATTTGAAACAAATATACAAAATTTTAATTCAACAAAGAATATGTTGTACATTGGCAGGCAAAATAACCTCATGAAAATATCTTTTTATATTGCAATTCTGCTAGTTATGGTCTCTTGTAGTAGTGAATCATTAGATAGAAACCCATATCTTGAAGAGGCGAATTTCAAATTTGAAATCAATCTCAACTTGGCAAGCTATAGCAGCCTAACCACAACTGGAAATGCGATATACATAGGAAATACAGGAGTTGGTACTAAAGGCATATTTGTTATTAATGCAGGCTTTAATACCTATTATGCGTGGGAGGCAAGCTGTCCTAACCACTCCCCAAACTTATGTTCTAAAATGACTATTATCGGCGGCACTAATGTTAAATGCAGTTGTGAAAATTATGAGTATTCTCTATTTAACGGATACCTACTATCAACTCCAGAAACAGAAAAAAAAGTTTATGGTCTTCTTAATTATCGCACCAGTGTAAACGGAAGTTTTATTACCGTTTCCAACTAAAAAAACCCTCCCGAAGATTTTCGAAAGGGTTTAAAAAAAATAATATAAAACGAATCCCTAGAATGTAATGGTGGCACCAACTAAAAAATTACGGGTAGCTTGTGGATAGTATCCTGCTCCTTCTATAGTTGTCACCGATCCTGGGTTACTCCAATCATCATCATAGGTATAGAAATAACCATTGGAAACATATCTTACGTTAAAAATATTATTTAACAAGGCTGAAAAAGCGACAGTCTTAAATACTGAATTTAAATTAAGTTCATAAACTATATTTAGATCATTTATAAAATAACTATCAAGCTTTGATCCCTCTGCATCTATATTACCCATATATTGATCTCCAACATATTTGGATAAAACAGAAAATTGAAGATTTTCAATTGGTGCATAGGTAACAATATTTCCGACAACTACTTCTGGAGAGTATGAAATATGAGTGTTTCCTAATGACATTAGGGATCCATCTCTTTGAAAAACAAAATCAATATTTCTGTTAGTGCTTAGGGCTAAATTTGGACGAACAACCCATTGGGACCCAAAAACAAAGGTCGCATCTACTTCCAATCCTAGGCGATAACTATCACCACTGTTTGCACGGATTGGTGCACCTACATCATTAAGCCCTCCAGTAAGAACTAATTGGTCCTTATAACGCATATAATATGCATTTGTATTCAGCTTTACATTGCCTGATGCATAGCGCCACCCCAATTCAAAATCGTTTAATTTTTCAGGTTTTGGATTTCCCTCCTCATAATCATTACGATTAGGTTCTCTTTGGGCTCTGGCATAAGAAACATACATCTGATTATTGTTATTCAATTCATAGGTGAATCCAGCTTTAGGATTAAAAAAATCAAACTGATCATCCACAATTCCAGTATCTTCACCATTGGCCTTATAAGCTACCCGGCGGTACTGCAAATCACCGAAAAAACTCCAGCCTTTACCTAAATCCGTTGTTACCTTAGAGAAAATATTAAAATCAGTCTTGTGGGATCTGTCATCATAGTAATGATCATTTATCTCGCTATCACTTGCATAGCGAGCCCAAATTACTTCACCGAAATGGTCTCCAACATACTTGTTCCAGCCCCCGCCAATAATGAAATCAAAGAATTTATCTTTAAAATTCACAGAGAAAGTAGATCCATAAAAATCATTCTCCAACCATTTTCGCCTAATTAAATCAGTTTCATCAATTGCTTCTCCTCCTAAATTGATTGATGTCATCCCATAATCTGAAAACGAAGCCCCTTGTTTGTATTGTTCAAAGAATCCACTACCTCTCGTATAGTGAAAAGCTAAATTGGTGCTCCAATTAGTGTTTATCTTTTGATTCCAATGGAGTTGTGCATGATCTTGCTTATAATCATCTACTTCATTATCGTGATACCCTACAATGTTTCCATTTTCATCATATAACGCACCCGCTGAATTAAATCGACGATTATTTTCAAGCATATCAAGATCTTCAATACCATTCCACGCTTGATACGTTACCTCATGACCACCAAACACCAACGCTTTAATAAGGGTATTCTTATTTGTAAAAACCCCCTGTAGAAAATATGATTTTAGATCTGATGTAGCACGATCTATATATCCATCTGAAGCAATTGCGGAGACCCGACCAGCTAATTCAAAATGATTATTAAGAAGGCCTGTAGAAAATTTCACGGTATGTTTTCTGGTTGCATAACTTCCAAAGGAGTTTGCAATTTCTCCATTAGCTTCACTAGAAGCAGCATCGGTAAGAATATTTAGACTTGCTCCAAAAGCACCCGAACCATTAGTTGAGGTTCCCACTCCTCTTTGCAGTTGCAAACTTTCAGTAGAAGACGCAAAATCAGGCATGTTTACCCAAAAAGTCCCTTGAGATTCAGCATCATTGTATGGGATACCATTAATAGTAACATTAACACGAGTTGCATCACTCCCACGTACACGAATTCCTGTGTAACCAACTCCAGCTCCTGCATCAGTTGTTGTAACGACACCAGGAAGAAAATTCATCAAAATTGGAATATCTTGCCCCAAATTTCTTTTTCTAATTTCTCGTTTTGAGATGTTTGAAAAGGTTACAGGCGATTGAGCAGTAACTCGTACTGCTGAGACAAGAACTTCATCCAGAGTGATAGGCTCTTGTATGGTATCCTTGGGTTGTTCTTTTTGGGCCATTAAAACCGTAGTATTCAATAAAAGGCCCAAAGAAATAGCTAATGTTTTCATTCGTAAATGATTTACGAATAAAAGGGGTCATTATTCTTTGGTTATTATTTATGATATTTCCCCGCAACAATGGTTAGTTGTTATATTAAAACTAATCAACTATTGCAAGACTCCCTTGGCAGCATTACCCGCCCAGGTTCTATGGGTATGATCTCAGCTCGTTAATTTGAGCACCCCTTATGAGACGGCGCAAATGTAAGACAGAAAAGTGACTTTAATTCTTTTTTTACAAAAACTTTGCTTTAGTCATACATTGAAATATGTATTTTTAACCTATGAACAGTCCCAAAAGAAACATAACCATCAAAGTAGTGGTTAGTTATATGATTCTACTTCTACTTGTTATTTTAGTTGGCTCCTATCTATATAAACAAATTGATGCTTTTACGTCATTGCAGCAACATGAAACCAATGATAATAGTAAAGTAGTACGTATTGGAAGAATTTTAGCAATAATGTACGAAAATGAAAGCTTTGGCAGGGCTGCCATTCAATCTGAGGAAGCCGAAATATTAACCAAGTATATCATTAAGAATGACAGTTTAGCCCTTGAAATCGATTCCTTAAAAATCCTTACAAACAGTCCATATCAAGTAGTTCTTGTTGATAGTATTAAGCTTTTATTAGAGGAAAAACTTCAAAACATATTCGAACTGAAATCAATCAGGGAGGCAAGTGAATCTGACTCTATTTTAGATGAAGGAATTAAAAACTTCATAAATATTGAATCTTCCATGGGTAAACTTACGCTGGAAGATTTTTCAAGTAATCCGGAAAATCTTGCAAAAAAACAAAAAGAAACACTTGAAGAAATTATTACGATTTTAAACAAATACAGACCAAGAGATACTTCTGTAATGGTTGACGAACAAACCCTTGATTCAATTATCGTCCAATCTAAAACACATTTAAAACAAGTACGAAACGAGATTGTTAAACAACGTAAGGAGCTTGTGAAAAAAGAAAATCAACTAGTACAAAATGATCTTACAGTTTCCCAACAAATAAAAACATTGCTCTCCTTATTAGAATCTGATCTTCGCTTATCTGATTTGAAATTGGCTAAAGAACGTGATAAAGCACTTCAAAGAGGAGCATACATATTAATTCTCGCGGCAGTTATTGCAACATTACTAGTAATAATTTTTTCACTTCTTATACTAAACGACTTCTGGAAAGCACAACGCTACCGAAAGGAATTAGAAAATGCGAATTCATATACCTCCTCCCTATTACAAAGTAGAGAACAATTAATCTCCATGGTTAGCCACGATTTACGAACTCCATTAAGCACAATTGTAGGCTATGCTAATATGCTTCAATCTCATCTCAAAGAACAAAAGCAGAAATATTACCTGAGTAGCATTCTTGAATCATCATCATATATGTCTCAACTAGTTGATGACCTTTTGGATTACTCCAAACTTGAAGCAGGCAAACTAACCATTTCAAATATTCCGTTTGATATTAGCACACTATTAAATGATATAGTTTCAAATTTAAAAAACACAAACCAGGAAAAAGATATTTCACTTTCATTAAACATAGACAACACGCTTAGCACATCACTCTACATTGGGGATCCCTACCGAATTAGGCAAATAATAACCAATTTGCTTGGAAATGCATATAAATTCACTTCAAAAGGTGAGATAGTAGTTCATGCATACCAAAAAGATTCTAAAATAAGTATAGCAATATCTGACACAGGTGTAGGTATCCCTGAAAAAGCTTTATCCACTATATTTGTGGAATTTACCCAAGCTAACTCAACCATTGAAAGACAATATGGAGGATATGGGATGGGGCTGACAATTTCAAAGAAGCTAGCTACACTTATGGATGGACACATAAGCGTTAAAAGCGAGTTAAACAAGGGTAGTATATTCACCCTTACACTACCTGCCACATTAAAGGAAAAACCTAAACATGACCCTTCTAAAACCATTAAAAACCTTACTGCGATACTAATTGATGATGATATTAATTTACTTCAACTTTTAGAAGAAACCCTCCAACAAAGACAAATATTCACACATAAGTTTAGCGATGCAGAGACGGCCCTAGAAGCCTTAAAAAAAATTAAGTTCGACTTTATATTGACAGACATACAGCTTCCTAAAATAAATGGTTTTAGATTTCTGAATTTACTGGTACAACAATCAGAATTTAACACTTCAATTCCTGTATTTGCGATGACAGGAAGAAAAGATATAAATCGTGAACTCTATCTCTCAAGCGGGTTTACCCAGGTGCTATACAAACCATTCACCCCTCAGGAATTATTCAATACAATATCTCATTATTTTCCTTTACAGAATCATCCAATAACTGATAAGCTTCCAATATTAACAGAAAAAAAAGCTCAGTTTTTTAATCCAGACTCAATCATTTCGTTTGTTGGAGATGATAATAATTTGATAAAGGTATCATTGGTTACTTTCTGTCAAGAAACAAAACAACATTCACTATTATTACGCAAATATATTCAGGAAGAAAATTATCAAGCTGCTGAGGCACTACTACATAAAATGCTAACCATGTTCACTCAACTTAAAGCAGAACATTCCTTAATAATTCTTAAAGAAATGTATCACCATGCTACAAATCAAATTGACTTTCCAGTCGGATTATTCAACAAATGGGAACAAAGTTGGGAACAATTGCATAAGGATATCCAAAATTATCTAGTAGGGATATAAATTCATTCAATATTATATTCTTTAAGTTTGTTATAAAGTGTTTTTCTGGTAATATTAAGCAATTTGGCAGCCAGTGTTTTATTATTTTCAGCTTCTATAAGCGCCTTTCGAATAAGTTCCTTTTCATGATGTTTGGTAGAAAAATTAATTTCACTATCTACCACATTCTCTTTAACAGATAGCATAGTTTGTAAAATGGCTGATTGAATATAACCACCTTGAGTGAGAAGTGTGGCACGTTTTATCACATTGGACAACTCCCTTAAATTTCCGGGCCAATTATATTTTTGAAAAACAGCCATGGTTTCGGGTGTAAAACCAAGTACTTGCTTATCAAGTTGTTTATTAGCCAATTCTAAAAAGTATTCGGCAAAAATCGGAATATCTTCTCTTCGTTCTGATAATTGAGGCATTTTTATTGAAAACTCATTCAGCCTATGATACAGATCATTTCTAAAATCACCATTATCTACTGCTTTTTCTAAATTTTCATTAGTTGCCGCTATAATTCTTATATCTACGGATATTTCCTTACTACTTCCTACTGGTTTTATTTTTCGTTCTTGAAGAGCTCTGAGTAACTGTATTTGATTTTCATAAGACAAATTACCAACCTCATCCAAAAAAAGAGTTCCTTCATTAGCCGATAAGAAATGTCCCTTTTTATCATCAATAGCACCAGTGAAGGCTCCCTTAACATGTCCAAAAAACTCACTAGAGGCTATTTCTTTAGGAATAGCCCCGCAATCCACAGCTACAAATGGTTTATTATTTCGACTGCTTTGTTCATGAATTGCCTTGGCGACCATCTCCTTACCGGTGCCACTTTCTCCAATTATTAAAACAGACATATTTGTAGGTCCTACCAATTGAACATACTCATTTAATGTTTGAGATGATTTACTTACACCTTTCACATAGCCTTGATTAAACCCCTTTTTAGAAATATTTACTTCTGTTTTTGAAGAAGATTTGGAGGAAGATTTTAGTGCATTGGCAATAACATCTAGAACCTCCTCCTGATTGAATGGCTTAGATATATAATCGAATGCTCCTTGCTTCATAGCTTCTACGGCAGTAGATACCTCTGCATACCCCGTCATAAGTATAACTGGTATTTCCAATCCATTAGATCTAATACTCTTTAACAAGTCTATACCATCACCATCCGGAAGTCGCAAATCAGAAAAAACCATATGAAATGACTCGACCTCTATGGTTCTCAAAGCCTCTTTGACAGATAAAATTGTAGTCACTTTATAACCATTTCGTTCCAAAAATCGTTGCAACAGTTGGGAAAATGATATATCGTCTTCAACCAATAAAATAGACTTCATAGTAGAGGGTTTCTAACAAAAATAGACAAGTTAACAACGAATAACACCAAAAAAAAGCATAAAAAAAGAGAGCTACATAAATTGCAGCCCCCTTTTAACCAACCTAACCAAATCCTTATTTTTCAATCCAGTTTCCATTTTCATCTGAATATAATACTTTTTCAGACTGATCAATGGTAACTTCCAATTTGTATACTTTTTTATCATTTACATACGCCTTACCAAGAACTGCATTAGGATGATCTTTTTTTAATGCAGCTTGTACAGCTTCCGGCAATGCATCAGCAGCAATCTCTTTGAATTCATCCTGAATATTACTTTCAATAGCCACTTTCGGATATTGAACTGCTGAATTAGCATATGCTGTTAAACCTCCTACAACTAGTAACGATGCTAAAAATAACTTTTTCATAATTTAAATTTTTTAAGATTATAATTTGTTTTCAAGACAATAGATGAAAAGTACATGCCAAAATTTCCAGCAGACAAAACACAATTCACAATATTCTATTAATCAATTTTTTACATCAAAAAAAATACGGATTAAATAAATCCGTATCCGTATACTGTTGTGTATGAACTACACAATAGGTGTATATTTTTTATACATTTTTAGGTTGATGAGCAGGCTTCAATAAATCATTAATTGTCTTTACAGGGTTAAACGTAGTAAGTGGTACTTCTACAAAAATTGTATTCCAATGAGCCATAGCCCCATTCCACAATCCAGGCAACTCCAAGGCCTTAATGACATGTCCTTGATAATTTTTTCGAGTAATAAATGCCTGATTATAATTCACAAAATCTGGCAAATTATATTTCTCCCCTTTATAATTTTTAAGCCCACACACCATATCAACTGGATTAAAATGAGTAGCCTTCTTAAATATAGTTCTTTGCTCCTCATTTTCTAAATCCATTTGAGCAGATTCTACAATTTGAAGAGACCATCTTTCCTCTTCTTTTATCCAAAATGGCCCACCTCCAGGATCTCCCTCATTTTTAACCATTCCACAAACCCTAATTGGTCTGTCAAGCTTACGTCGAACATACTCTAGCATGTACTTTTTGGTATATTTATGCACCATTGTAGGAACAACTACATTCAATTCTTTTAAAAACTCCAATAGTTCAGGAAGTTCCTTCTTCTTTATAACCCCTGAATCAATTTGACTAACATATTTAAAAGATCGCTCTTGAAGCTCTAATAATTTACCAGCTAATATCTTTTTATAGTAGGCTATAGTAGGTTCATACCGACGCATCACTACATTATCTATATTTTGAATAAATACAATATCAGATTGCACTTCATTCAAATTTTCCAATAATGCACCATGCCCTGCTGGTCTAAAAAACAATTGCTGATTTTCGTCTCGGAATGGTATATTATCCGAAGTCACAGCAAGGGTATCTGTACGTTGTTTTTGAAAAGAATATTGAACTGAAAACTCCACAGCTGTTTTTTGAGAAATCTCCTTTTCTACATTATTAAATTTATGCTGAAATAATGTCAAATGTTCTTCTGCGATAGTAAAATGAAGGCGAGCCCTTTGCTGACTAACTGCATATAAAGCTGATTCATACAAATGTTCCTCAAAGGCAGTAATTATAGAATCGTAATATTGGTGAAATGGAAACAAACCCTTAGGAAGACTACTATAATTGAGAGCTCCCTTATCCAATAAGACATTTGCTAAATGCCATTTTTGCCAACTATCACTCAAAGAATTAAACTCAGGTAACTTTTCAGCAATATATCTCTCTACATTTTTATAAAACGGAAATTTTTCAAAACCTACATAAAACACTTGAAGTTCAGGAGCCATCATACGGTTTACATACGCATTAAAACTTTCCTCACTTGGCTTAAATTCCTTTAAAAAAGTAAACAACGATTGAAACATACGAGTAGCGGCTCCGGATGCCGGTACAAATTTAACGATATCCAATTCCTCTTTTTTCATTTCAAACCAAGAAACGCATCTTTCTTTTTCGATATCAGTAAGTACCATAATCCCATCATTTGTAGTTGCTGGAGCAGCCAATACCACTGGAGGGATTCCTTTCTGAAAAAAAGACAATTGAGACCTTAACATTTCTTCTGTAATTCCCTTTTGATTCAGTAATTCTATATCTTGTTTTAATAAATTCATCATTTTAAAACTAAAAGATTATTTATTGCCTCGACAGCAGTTTGTAAACGAGTCTTTTTATCTCCTTTAAGGACCAAATAAGGCCGATTATATTTATCTAATGCCCTTTTAAAATGCATAAACATTTCATCACGTTCTTGAGGTCGATCCCTTAAGTCATCTTTTTCCCAAGGCACATCTATATAGGTTAGAAAATACAAGTCATAGGTATTTTTGATAGCATATTTTTCAAGTAATGGATCACACATTCCTCCATAATAGGTCTCCGAATAAACCTTAGTTTCTAATAAATCGGTATCACAAATTAGGACCTTCGAGGCTTTCGTTGCTAACTTATTCTCCAACCTCATTTGTCCCTGGGCTATTGGGATAAGGTCATGTAACTCACATGTTTTTCTTTCTTCATTCCATTTATCCTGCAGATATTCACGTGCGTATTCCGGAACCCAAACAGTAGAATAATATCTTGCCAATTGTTCGGAGAGAGTTGTTTTACCTGTAGATTCAGGACCGAAAAGAACGACCTTAATTATACTTGATGATTGTTGTTTAAGAGTTTCTTCCATGCTAGATATCCATAAATGGCTATTATAGTGAATAATAAATACTGTAATGAGGTAAAGATAAGTCCTTTAAACCAATACAAAGGCACTGATATTAAATCACCTATAATCCAATAAATCCAGTTTTCTATTTTTTTTCTAGCCATAAGCCACATCCCTACAAAAAAGATCGCGGTTGTGATGGCATCTGTATAGGCAGTCCAATTATTCCATTTATCAAACCAATTATACACTACGTAGATAAAAATTAAAGTTGCGACAAAAAGAATCCAAGACCATTTCCATTCGCCAGAGGAAGTTTTTGTAATGGGGGTATAGTGGGTGGCATCTACCTTCCTTGTCCATATATACCAACCATAAATACTCATACTAAAATAGTATGCATTTATGATCATATCACCTAATAACCCATAGTGCCATAAAATATAAACGAAAACAGCAGTACTTATTATTCCGGTTGGGTATACCCATATATTATTCTTTTTCGCATACCATACACTTAGAAAACCAAACAGGACTCCTATAAGCTCTAGCACCACCAAATGAGTTGGCTGTCCCTGATACTGGTCAAAAATCCAATCAAAAATGTGGCTCATAATCATGTCGATCAGATTTAACAATCTTCATATAGAGAAGCCCCCTATCTACAAGCTCAAATGCCTCTTTAATTTCTCTAGTTAGCAAATTCATTACTACATCATATTCCCCATAAACCTGTGTACTCAATGGGTTTTCTAACACCGTTAAACCTGATGCTCTTAACTTTTTTATAAAATGTATAATACTAGGTTCAAAATCATTTTGTAATGGTGTAAGTGTAAGTTCAACAGATACTTTCATTTCATTTTCAATTTTAATTCTATATAGTTTTAAGCAATTCTAAAAAGATTTACCAAAGGAATTTAATTCCACAAAGTTTTATCAAAGAAGGAAGAGCCAACATTGGTTGTGTAATAAAACACTCTGGATTCCCTTCAGAAACCAAAGATAGGAAAAGTACCGCATCAGTAAAGGATGTATATTAGCTGTCGAATCCTAAAAACACCAAAATAAGAGTTCTATATATTTTTATCTTCTTCACTAATTCTCCCCTAACCCCATTTCGCACTAGTACTCCATTATCCATTAGGTTTATAAATTATATGGTGTTAAAGTGGCCTTAGAACTAACTTCTACATAATCTGTCAAATCAATTTAAGGATCAAAAATTAAGGTCAAAATTTAAATTTGTCTACTTTTAGCTTGGAGTTGACTTAGTGACAAGTTTCATAGATGCTGTGTGTCTAATCAATTTTCAACGCGTAACCACACATAAAACCTTCCATCTCTTCAAAATAAATTTCGTACGTAGTAACTTTTCCTTGATAAATTATATTTCCTAGAGTTCTGTAGGTTTCAACAAAAAAATCATGTATATCAATATGTTGCAAAAAACTTAATCCTGGGGTTGCATACATTTTATAGAGAGCCTCCTTGGCACACCAAACCATGGTTAATTTACGAACAATAGCCTCTTCGTGACCCAAGGTCTGATATGCTTCCAAAATAGTGAACTTATTTGCAATTCTCAAAATTTTGGGACGCATCATTTCTATATCAATTCCAACATTTTCTTGCCCAATAATAATAGAAGAAAACTGAAAAGAATGGGTAATAGAAATTTCTTTACCATCAATAAGGTGAGGTTTTCCATTCTCATCATAATATAAATCATATGGAGTATACCCCGCCAATTTCAATAATTGACGGATGCTCAGAAATCCCTTCTGATGTATATCCGATTTCATAGATTCAAGTCGTTTCAGACATTTTGGCGTGAGCGTCAGTCCTTTTTCGAGCTCTTCATATGATTCTTCAATCTTCCAAATCAATACTTTGGTATTAGGATTGACCGTTATAGTTTTATAAAGGGCCATACAATTCTGAAAGTTATTTGTACCTTTGCACTCTTACTTTGAACACAGAAGTATTGTAAAAAAAATCATTTGCAGCGATTAAAAATGCTGCAATTTCAAATGTAAAATAAAAAAATTATATGAGCACGAAAACCGTTCCTTACGTTGCCTACAAAGTTAAAGACATTTCTCTGGCTGAATGGGGAAGAAAAGAAATTGAATTGGCAGAAGCCGAAATGCCCGGTCTTATGTCTTTACGTGAAGAATATAAAGATCAACAACCTCTTAAAGGAGCTCGTATTGCTGGTTGCCTACACATGACTATACAAACCGCAGTTTTAATAGAAACACTTGTGGCTTTAGGTGCAGAAGTAACCTGGAGTTCATGTAATATTTTCTCAACTCAAGACCAAGCTGCTGCTGCTATTGCTGCTGCTGGAATTCCCGTATACGCGTGGAAAGGGATGAATGAAGAAGAATTTGACTGGTGCATTGAACAAACTCTCTTCTTTGGAGAAGATCGCAAGCCATTAAATATGATCTTAGATGACGGTGGCGATCTTACCAATATGGTTCTTGACAGATACCCTGAGTTG
The DNA here is from genome assembly GCF_028743515.2 of Imtechella halotolerans. Taxonomy (GTDB): domain Bacteria; phylum Bacteroidota; class Bacteroidia; order Flavobacteriales; family Flavobacteriaceae; genus Imtechella; species Imtechella halotolerans. Next base: position 2,263,713 of record NZ_CP117969.2, read on the forward strand.
GCTACGGAGATCAAAGGTCTATCTGAAGAAACAACCACAGGGGTTCACCGTCTATATGAACGTGTTAAAAATGGGACACTACCAATGCCTGCTATTAACGTAAATGATTCCGTTACAAAATCAAAATTTGATAACAAATATGGTTGTCGTGAAAGTGCAGTTGATGCTATACGTCGAGCTACCGATGTAATGCTTGCAGGAAAACGAGTAATTGTATGCGGATATGGCGATGTTGGAAAAGGAACTGCAGCCTCATTCCGTGGAGCAGGATCTATTGTAACCGTTACTGAAATTGATCCAATTTGCGCTTTACAGGCTGCAATGGATGGTTTTGAAGTTAAAAAACTAGATACGGTCATTGAAAAAGCCGACATTGTAATTACAACTACAGGAAATAAAGACATAGTCGTAGGTCGCCATTTTGAAAAAATGAAAGACAAAACCATTGTGTGCAATATTGGTCATTTTGACAACGAAATTGACATGGCCTGGTTAAACAAAACATACGGTGATTCTAAAGTGGAAATTAAACCACAAGTAGACAAATACCGTATTGGAGGTAATGACATTATTATTTTGGCAGAAGGGCGTTTAGTAAACTTAGGTTGTGCTACTGGACACCCAAGTTTTGTCATGAGTAATTCTTTTACAAATCAAACTCTGGCACAAATAGAATTATGGAATTACGCAGATAAATATGAAAATGACGTCTATACACTTCCAAAACATTTAGATGAAAAAGTAGCACGTCTCCATTTAGAAAAAATTGGGGTAGAGCTGGAAGTACTAAATGAAGAACAAGCCAATTATATAGGTGTAACTGTGGAAGGCCCGTACAAACCTGATTATTACAGATACTAAGCGTAATATAGTATAAAAGCCCTTGCAAATGCAAGGGCTTTTTTAAAACACACAATAGCTACTTTAAATTTCCCCAAGCAGCCACTTATATACTAACTACGTTGAATAGTGAGTCTTACAAAACAACAAAACGTATGTTATTACTGCGTATGTTTTGTGTGATTTTAGGATTATGAAACAGCCATCAGCATTGTTTTTTTAGTAACATTCCGATAACGTTTCCAATAATATTCTTACTAAAAAAGCCTTCCCAAAATTGGGAAGGCTTTTTTAAAATTATAAAAGAACTATTTCCTAAGCCTCGAATGGTACTACAGAAACATAAGACTTATTGTCTCTCTTCTTTTCAAATTTTACAACACCATCTACTTTAGCGTGCAATGTATGGTCTTTACCCATATACACGTTTTCACCTGGATGGTGAGCGGTACCACGTTGACGAATAATAATATTACCGGCAATTGCAGCTTGACCGCCAAAAATCTTAACACCTAAACGTTTCGATTCTGATTCTCTACCGTTCTTGGAACTACCTACACCTTTCTTGTGTGCCATGACGTTTTATATTTTTACGGTTAGACTTAGCTTAACGCTTCTATTAATTCTGCTTTCTTCATTGAAGAGTATCCCTCAATGCCTTTTTCTTTAGCTATATCTCTCAACTCAGCTACAGTCAATTTACTCAAATCATCTGCAGGAGCTGCAACTTCAGCTTCTTTTTTAGCCTCTACTTTCTTTTCTGCTTTTTTAGCTCCAGAAGCTATAATATTCTCAACTAAAATTTCAGTAAGAGATTGACGGTGACCATTTTTCACCTTGTATCCTTTACGTCTTTTCTTTTTGAAAACAATTACTTTATCACCTTTAAGGTGCTTAACTACTTTTACTTCTACTGAAGCTCCAGTTATAGCTGGGGCGCCTATAGTAACTTCACCATTGTTGTCTAAAAGAAGTACATTGTCAAAAGAAACTTTCGACCCTTCCTCACTAGCCAAACGATGAACGAATACTTTCTGGTCTTTTGCAACTTTGAATTGCTGCCCTGCTATCTCTACAATTGCGTACATAGCGTATCGTTTAAAATTTAGTTAACTACTTCCTTACAGCTTATCGGTAAGGCGGGTGCAAATATACAGCTAAATACTTAAACTGCAAATGTTTTATTCCTTACTGCTAGTTTTTTTTAAATTCCAGCTGGGTTTAAACTTTTGCATAAATGTTAAAGTTAAAATTACTGTCGATGCCGCACCTTCAATCAATAGACCAAAAACAAGTACACCAGGACCTACTTTAAAATCACGCATCCATCCTCCCATTACTTTTTCAGGAAACTCTGGGTTTAGATGAAACATATAAATAGCCATGAAAACTGAAAAAATAATTGTTGCTAGAAAACCAGTATATAAACCTGTAACAAAACCATTATAATAAGTAAAGTTGTCACCAGATAGGGCTCGTTTCCTTTTAATAGACAAATATATTCCGAAAGCCATTATCACCCCATTAAACAGCCTAAGTGTAGTATTTTCATGCAAGTCAAATAACTTAACAATTAAAAAATAAGCTATCAAGCCAATGGCGGTTATTATTCCATACCGCATATGCACATTTGTTTTCATACCTATTGAATTGACTTATTAATACCCAATTAAATTACAAAAAAAATATTCTTCTCAAGCACACTTAATAAATAAATACTTTCATTAACAGCACTTTACGGCTGTATCGTCTTTTTATAAGATAAAAAGTGTAACTTTAAAGAACCACCACCTACATATATCTAAAGCAACTCAATAATTAAATCCATAATGAAACAATTTATTTTCTCAATGGCCACCATACTCTCAATTGGAAGTTCTTCTTTGGCACAAGAAGTGACATTTCAAGAGTATGAATTAGATAATGGCCTTCATGTCATTCTGCATCAAGACAATTCAGCACCAGTGGTAGCTACAGCTGTAATGTACCACGTTGGATCCAAGGATGAAGATCCAGGTCGTACAGGATTTGCTCACTTTTTCGAACACCTCCTTTTTGAAGGAACAAAGAATATCGAACGTGGAAAGTGGTTTGACATTGTTTCCGCTCAAGGAGGAACCAACAACGCAAACACCACTCAAGATCGCACATATTACTACGAGGTATTTCCCTCCAATAGTCTTGAATTAGGTCTATGGATGGAATCTGAACGCATGCTTCATCCTGTTATTAATCAAATAGGAGTAGATACTCAAAATGAAGTAGTAAAAGAAGAGAAAAGACAACGTATTGACAACGCTCCTTATGGAAAAATAATGTATCGTACTGGATTATATCCTCATCTATTTAAAAAGCACAATTATGGCAAATCAGTAATTGGCAGTATGGAAGATTTAGATGCCGCCAAATTAGAAGAATTCATTGCTTTCAATGACAAATTCTACAACCCAAACAATGCGGTTTTAGTGGTAGCAGGTGATATCAATGTAACCGAAACCAAAAAAATGATACAAGAATACTTTGGACCTATCCCTAATAAAGCTCCAAAATTCCAGCGTACCAAAATAGAAGAAGAACCTATTACAGAGGCTATTAAAGTAACGGAGTATGACAGCAATATACAAGTTCCTATGAAGGTATTGGTATACAGAACCCCTGACATGAAAGATAGAGACACCTATGTTCTTAACTACATCTCTACCTTACTTACTGGTGGAAAAAGCTCTCGTATGTATAAAAAAATGGTTGACGAAAAGAAAATGGCACTTCAGGTGATCGCTTTTGCTGACGCACTAGAAGACTATGGAACCTATATTATGGCAGCATTACCTATAGGCAACATCTCATTAGACGACCTCCAAACTGAAATGGATACTGAAATTGAGCGTATTCAAAACGAACTAATAACGGAAAAAGAATACCAAACAATTCGAAATAAGTTCGAGAATCAATTTGTAAATTCAAATTCAAGCATGGAAGGAATTGCCAATTCATTAGCTAATTACTACCTTTTCTATGGAGATACCAATCTCATTAATAAGGAAATTGAAATTTACCGCTCAATAACTAGAGAAGACATTCAAAGAGTTGCACGGAAATATCTAAATAAAAATCAACGTCTTGAAATGGATTACCTAAAACAATCTACTAAATAATTATTGTTTAAAAATAGAACACATGAAAATCAATATAACTATAATTTTTGCATGTTTGTTTGCGGCTACTCTAGCTAATGCTCAAATTGACCGCTCTCAAATGCCAAAACCAGGACCTACTCCTGTAATCAATTTAGGCACACCAGAAACATTCACTTTAGATAATGGCCTTACTGTCTTAATAGTAGAAAACCATAAATTACCCCGCATATCAATTAGTTTAACATTAGACAATTCTCCCGTTGCTGACGGTAACAAAGCAGGAATATCGTCCTTAACTTCATCACTAATGGGTAATGGCTCAAAAAACATTGCGAAGGATGCCTTTAATCAAGAAGTAGATTTTCTTGGCGCCAGCATTAACCTTTCCACTGAAGGAGGATATGCCCAATCTTTATCAAAATATTTTGAGCGAATTGCGCAACTTATGTCTGATGCAGCAATAAATCCCAATTTTACTCAAGAAGAATTAGACAAAGAGAAAGCAAAACTTATTGAGAACGTGAAATCAGGGGAAAGTAGTGCAGCTTCTGTAGCAAGCCGCGTACGAAATGTGCTTGCTTACGGAAAAAATCACCCCTATGGTGAATATATTACAGAACAAACTATTAACAATGTTTCCTTAAACGATATTAAATCTTATTACTCAGATTTCTTTACACCGGCAAATGCGTATATGGTAGTTTCAGGTGATGTAAAATCGAAGGATGTAAAAAAGATCATAAAGAAATATTTTGGTAGTTGGATCCCAGCCAAGCCCCCTGTATTCGGAATTCCTTCGGCTAATGATGTACAATTCACTCAAATCAATTTTGTAGACATGCCTAATGCAGTTCAATCGGAATTAGCCGTAATGAACATAATTGATTTAAAGATGGCCGATGAAGACTATCATGCTGCCCTTATAACAAATTATATTTTCGGAGGTGCATTTAGCAGTTATATTAATATGAACTTACGTGAAAAAAATGGTTACACCTATGGTGCTAGTTCGTCTACTTCTCAAAACAAATGGACACGAAGTACCTTCAGAGCTACCACTAAAGTGCGTAATGCTGTAACTGATAGTGCCGTAGTTGAAATTCTAAATGAAATGAAACGTATACGCACCGAGTTCGTTTCCGACGAAGATCTATCGAATGCTAAAGCCAAATATTTAGGAAACTTTATAATGGCCACCGAGAACCCTCAAACTATTGCCTCATATGCAATTAATGTTCGAACTCAAAACCTCCCTGCCGATTTCTATGAAAATTTTATCAGTAAAATAAATGCCGTAACCAAAGAAGATGTTCAACGCATAGCTAACAAGTATTTTAAGCTTAATAATGCGCGTATTGTTGTTGTAGGAAAAGGGAGTGAAGTATTGAATTCATTAGAAAACATTACCTATAACGATCGAAAAATTCCAGTTTTCTATTTTGATAAATATGGACAAAAAATAAACAGACCTTCATTTAACAAGCCTATTCCCGAAGGAGCATCAGCTCAAAATGTCCTTAAAGATTATATAGAAGCTATTGGAGGCGAGGCAACGTTATCCAAAATAAATTCAATCTATTTCACGGCGGACGCGGAAGTTCAAGGAATGAATTTAAGTTTAGAGACAAAAAAAACTGCTAAAAATCAATGGCTCCAGGAAGTTAAAATGATGGGGAACACCTTATCAAAACAAGTGTATAATAATGGTAAAGGATATGCCATAATGCAAGGTATGCGCATGGACCTAGAAGACAGCATGCTAAAAGCATTACAAGCAGAAGCCTATCTGTTTCCAGAAAAAAATTACTTAAAAAAAGAAAACCTAATACTTTCATCCATTGAAAGCATCAATGGAGAAGACGCCTTTGTTGTAAAAATATCAGATAATAAAACCAATTACTACAGTGTAAATAGTGGATTAAAAATTCAAGAAATAAACACCCAAGAAGTAAATGGACAAACAATCAGCAGTACCATATCATATAACGACTACAGAGCAGTTAATGGTATTTTAATTCCGTATACTATTTCTCAGAATATGGGACCCCAAACAATTACATTTACCGTAACGGATGTAAAGGTAAATACCGGAGTTTCCGATAGTGATTTTAACTAATCTCATTTCTGATGTTACCTATAAAAACACCTCTCTATTGAGGTGTTTTTTTATGCGTAAGAAACACTCCTAAAATAATAATTGCCCCTCCTAATAACTGCAAAAAATTTAAGGTCTCACCATCCATAACTCCCCATAAAACTGCTATGACAGTCATAGTATAGGTCACTGAAGATGCAAAAACTGGTGACGCAGACTGTATTAATTTATTAAATAAGATCAAAGCTATTCCAGTACCAAAAACAGCTAAAAGAGAAACATACAATAATGATAACTGTACATGTGTTTCTGAGAATTTAAGATCAAAAAAACCAGAAAAAAACAACAACACTAAAGCAGGAAATGCAACACTCACAAAATTCCCAACAGCAATACCTACCGCCGGAAGATGACGTAAATACCTATTCAAAATGTTAATATTAAATGCATAGCCAATAGAAGCAACAACAATAAATAAACTATACCAAAAATTTTGGCTAGGATTTAACTGCATACTTGTAAAAATCAAAATAAGCGTACCAAATAATCCTATAAAAACTCCTAGTAATTGACGTTTTGTAACTAACACTCCAAACATCAAAATCCCAGAAACAACTGTATTTAGAGGTGTTAATGAGTTAAGAATAGACGCGATTGAACTATCAATTTCTGATTGAGCCAAAGCAAATAAAAAAGGTGGCAAAAATGATCCTAAAAAACCTGAAAGAATGATCCACTTCCAATCAACCCTACCGATAGAAGCAATACGACGAAATCCAATGGTAAGTAAAAAAAAGGAAGCTACTACAATCCGTAATGCACCAACCTGAAGAGGTGTAAAACCAACTAAGGCCTTTTTTATTAGGATAAATGAACTTCCCCAAATTAAAGAGAGCACTAACAAGTAAACCCATTTTTTTACCATAATTGGTATTGAATTAATAGCATTACAAAAGTGTACATTTCTACCAGTTTTTTCATAAAAAAATGTATATTTTTGTCTATCAATATTATAACACTTTATAACATGAACATCAAAAATTTATTGATAGCAATTTTCACTGTAATTTTAGTCAGTGCTTGTCAACAAAAAGCTCCAGAAGTAAAAACTGTAGGAGGTTCTGAAGACATCATGGAACAACCTAATTTAGCAGCTAACTACCAGAAAGCAGAATTTACCATAGAAGGTATGACCTGTGCTATGGGATGTGCGGCTACCATTCAAAAAAATCTATCTAAAATTGAAGGGATTAAAAATGCAAAAGTGGACTTCGAATCAAAACTTGCCTATGTGGAATATGACCAAGACAAAGTAAACTTTGATTTAATTACTGAAACTGTTACAAAAACAGGATCAGGTGATATTTATTCGGTTACTGGTTTAAAAAAAGTAAACAACTCAACCCAACCTATATCTTGTGATAAGGACTGCTGTAAAAGTAAGACAGAGGCTGAAAAAGCAGAGTGCAAAGAAGCATGCTGTCAGAATAAAGAAATAGCGCATAAAGAAGGAGCATGCGAAAAGGATTGTAAAATGCCAGGATGTAGTCATAAGGCATAACATAGAAATTCATAAAAAAAGCCTCTTTACTTTACAAAGAGGCTTTTTTATTTTAATTCCATCGCAAACTTTCAATAATATGTCGCATATCATTTTTTAAATAGGTAGCCGCAGGTTGAATAGAGTCAGCATTTGGTTTGGTACGAAAATAAATTGCGCCAGTTAGAAAATGCTTTGTACTATCGGTCACATAAAATTGAGATTGCGAAGCTGCATCACCCCCAACTTCATAAAACATACCATACACACCTTGATCTTCATTCAAAAAAGGTTGTTCAACAATATTTGCCGCTTTTACTACATGTTCATAAGTCAAACGTTGAGCATCACCCAAAAGTAGATCGATGTTATTTTCAACTGGCTTATACGTTAAATATATTGTTGCTTTCATTTTAGGATACTCCAAGCGCATATCACAATTTTTATCCATACGAACCTTACTAAGATCGTTCTTTTCAAAAGTAAAACTACAATTAGTTTCAACACGACTGTATTCCGGTTTAGGATATTCCAACCTAAGCATAGCTTGTGGTTTAGGCAATGCATCATTCCCACATGAAACAAGCACCAATGCAAGAACCATCATAGCAAGTGTACTTCTATTTTTCATGAGGTAAAGTTACTTTTATTTGCTTTATTCTCCTCTTATCTAGAGCTTCTACAATAAACTGATATTTTTCAAAAATGACAACCTCTCCTCTTTTTGGAAAGTTTCCAGAAATTTCAAGAAGAAAACCTGCAATAGTTTCTGACTCACCTTTATGCTCTTCAAATATGTCTTTATCTTCAGTTTCAATAATTTTATAAAAATCTTTAAGTGCAGTTTTTCCTTCAAATACAAAGGTATGATCATCGATTTTCGAATAAATTAAATCCTCATCATCAAATTCATCACTAATATCTCCAACTATTTCTTCTATAATATCTTCCAAAGTTATCAAGCCAGATGTACCTCCATATTCATCCACCACAATAGCTAAATGATTCTTCATTTCTTGAAATTCTTTTAGCAAGTCATCCAATTTCTTGTTCTCTGGAACAAAGAATGGCTCTCTCTTTAGTGACACCCAATCAAATGTCTTCTTTGTAATATGAGGTAGAAGATCCTTTACATAAATAACTCCAGTAACGGTATCTAAATTGTCCTTATAAACTGGGACACGAGAATATCCATTCCTAATTATTTCCTCCAAAACTTCCGAAAAATCAAGTTCCTCATTAAGACCAAATATATCAATACGAGGGCGCATGACTTGACGAGTATCCGTATTGCCAAAAGACACTATTCCTCTCAATATCTTTTGTTCCTCTTGGGTTGTATCCTCTTCAGAGGTAAGATCAAGAGCATGTGATAATTGACCTACTGAAATATTCGATTTTTGCTTACCATACTTGTCATGCAAGAATAAATTCACACTTCGCATAGGCATGCTTAGTGGGGAAAATATTACATTCAAAAAATGTATTGGTTTAGCCATCATGTAAGCCAATTGTATCTTGTTCCTGTTCGCATAAATTTTAGGTAATATTTCACCGAAAAGTAGAATTAGAAATGCGACTAATATGACATTTAAAACAAAAGTTACATCCCATAGACCAAAAATAGTATACCCTATTTTAGGCAAAACATACGTACTCAAAGAAGCATAGATTAGAACAACTGCTATATTTACAAAATTATTAGCCACTAATAAGGTTGCTTGTAATTTCTTAGGGCGTTCCAGTAAACGGCCAATTATTCTACCAGATGGTGATTTCGCTTCTTCTGCAGCTTCCACCTCTGAATGTGATAGTGAAAACAAGGCTACTTCCGCTGCAGAGATAAGGGCAGAACAAATTAATAAAACAAAAAAAGTAATAAATTTAAGGACAGTTACACTATCTGTCGAAGTAAAAAAGTCAAATAAACTCGAGGGCTCAGGATCCAAAATTCAGGAATTGGTTAAACTTCAGTTAGAACGGCAAATCATCATCTTCATCAGAAATCTCTGTCGTAGTCGATCTCGATTGAGATGCTCCTGAAGGAGGCTGTTGAATTGGTTGCGATGACGCCATAGTATCTTGTTGTGCTTCTTTTCGTGTTGATAAAAACGTAAAATCTGTCACTTGTATTTCTGTGGTATAACGGGTATTCCCGTCTTCACCTTGGTATTGTCTAGTTTTCAGCCTACCTTCTACATATACCTTATCACCTTTTGATAGGTATTTTTCACATATTTCAGCGGCCTTATTGCGCACTACAATAGTATGCCACTCAGTATTGGTGACTCTCTCACCGGTAGTTCTGTTGGTATACACCTCATTAGTAGCTAAAGGAAAACGACCAATACAATTACCTCCTTCAAAATAGGTCATTTTAACATCGTCTCCTAAATGCCCAATAAGCATTACTTTATTTAAGGTTCCACTCATTTTTATGGATGTATTTTTTCAAATATACTAATTTTTTTAATCGATAATTACCTCTCCATTATTCCATATTTAGTAATCCAAAATTTCATCAATGAAATTTGCAATAAGTACAGGTACGGGATATGTATTTATATCTTGCATTGAAATAGCTTCCGGCAACTCGTACTGCAAAGGTACAACCCAAAAAGTTGTATATAAATGTTGATGTGATAATTTATGTATAATAGGAGAATCATTAAAAGAATATATCCTATCAACTGTAGGATATTCCTTCTGAACTTCCTTTAAAACATGGTTCATATCTACAGGACCATCAACTTCGTACAAAGGAAACTCATAAAGCCCTTGCCATATCCCTTTTGACAAGCGTTGCTTTAACAACGTATTCCCTTTCAAATCCTTTATTACCCAATAATGAAAATAACGATTTTTAATCTTACTCTTTCGAAGCTTTACAGGCAAGGTTGACACCTTTTTAGTCGATAAAGCAACACAATTTTCATTCAAAACACAAGTAGAACAATCTGGGTTCTGAGGTTTACATTGGATTGCTCCAAACTCCATTATTGCCTGATTATAGATACCAATATTCTTAACTTCCATCACTGAGGTTGCTAATTCTTTAAAACAAGAAACTCCTGCAGTAGTATTAATAGGTGTATCAACACCAAAATAACGTGCTAAAACCCTATACACATTGCCATCAACTACAGGACAAGGTTCATTATAACATATGGACGCAATTGCACTAGCCGTATAATCTCCTATCCCTTTTAATTCGAGAAGACCTATATAAGTATCTGGAAATACCCCCTCCATTTCATACGCCACTTTTTGAGCAGTTATATGAAGATTTCTAGCACGAGAATAGTATCCTAAACCTTGCCAAAGCTTCAACACATGTTCCAGGGGAGCATCAGCCAAATCTTTAACAGTAGGAAAGGCTTCCATGAAACGTTCAAAATAAGGCAAACCTTGCGCTACACGAGTCTGTTGAAGCATGATTTCAGACAACCAAATTGGGTACGGATTATTGGTATTTCGCCAAGGAAGGTCTCTTTTTTGTTGTAAATACCAATATATTAGCAACTTAGAAAAAGTCATTGTAAATTTGTAAAAGGCAAAAGTAATGCTTTATATAGTTAAATTTTAATCAATTAGCATGAAGTTATGTCTAATTAATTTTTATATTTGCAACCCCTAAATAACGTTTAGTTCTAAAATATAATAAAAATGACGAAAGCAGAAATTGTAGCAAAGATTTCAGAGAAATTAGGAATGGAAAAAGGTGATGTACAGGCAACTGTAGAATCATTCATGGATGAAGTAAAAAACTCTTTGGAAAGCGGAGACAACGTATATCTAAGAGGCTTTGGTAGCTTTATCATAAAGACCAGAGCTGAAAAAACAGGAAGAAACATTTCCAAAAACACTACCATCAAAATCCCTTCACACAACATTCCGGCATTTAAACCTGCCAAAGTATTTGTAGAAGGCGTTAAAAGTAACGTAGAAGTTAAATAACTCATTTATTAATTATAAACATATACACTATGCCAAGTGGTAAAAAAAGAAAAAGACATAAGGTAGCCACGCACAAGCGTAAAAAAAGAGCAAGAGCTAACCGTCATAAAAAGAAAAAGTAGTTTTCTAACTACTTTTTCTTTTTGAGAAACACACGTTCATTGAAAAAAGAAACTCATAAGAGTTTCGTCTAGGTGAAACACCTGTGAAAAATATTGTTTAATCCATTTATTCGCCTTGGCGGGTAGATACAAATTCATTCAGAGTGAATAAAGAGTTAATTATTAGAGCCGGTTCCTCTGACGTAGATTTTGCCTTATTAAAGGATGGAAAACTAATAGAATTACACAAAGAAGAAGATAGTAGCGATTTTTCTGTCGGCGACATTATGCTGGCAAAAATACGTAAACCCGTACAAGGGCTTAATGCTGCTTTTGTAGATGTAGGTTATGAAAAAGATGCTTTTTTGCATTACCATGACCTAGGTCCAAAACTTCCCACTTTGCTGAAATTCATTAAACGTGTAAGCACAGGTAAACTAAAAGATTTTACGTTAAAAGATTTCCCATTTGAGCCAGAAATAGATAAGGATGGTAGCATCATGGATGCGGTTAAAGCCAATCAATCTATTTTAGTACAAATCGTGAAAGAGCCTATTTCCACCAAAGGTCCCCGCATAAGCTCCGAGCTATCTATTGCAGGTCGCTATTTGGTGTTGGTCCCTTTTTCTGATCGTATTTCTATTTCACAAAAAATTGAGAGTAGAGATGAAAAAGACCGATTGAAAAGACTTGTACAGAGTATTAGACCCAAAGGGTTTGGTGTAATTGTACGCACGGTAGCCGAAGGCAAAAAAGTTGCTGAACTGGACAAAGATTTACAAAACCTTGTAAATCGATGGACACTCATGTGTAAAAAAATCTATAAAGCGGAGCATCCCTCAAAAGTATTAAGCGAAATGAATCGTGCAGCCTCTATTCTTAGAGACATCTTTAACGATACATTTACCGGAATACATATTGATGATGAAACACTTTATTTACAAGTAAAAGATTACGTGCATGAAATTGCACCTGAGAAAGAATCTATCGTAAAATTGTATCAATCTTCAATCCCCATTTTTGAAAAATTCGGAATTGAACGTCAAATAAAAACATCCTTTGGCCGTACAGTATCCATGAGTAAAGGAGCTTATCTAGTAGTAGAACATACAGAAGCCCTTCATGTCATAGATGTAAACAGTGGTAACCGCTCTAACAAAGCTAAAACCCAAGAAGATACAGCACTGGAAGTTAACCTCATCGCAGCCACCGAAATTGCTAGACAATTACGTCTTCGTGATATGGGTGGTATAATTGTAGTCGATTTTATCGATATGAATGATGTGGAAAACAGAAAAACCCTATTTGACCATCTTCGTGATGAAATGAAAGAGGATAGAGCCAAACACAAAATACTGCCTCCCAGCAAGTTTGGACTGATACAAATTACGAGACAACGCGTAAGACCGGAACGAAATATCAATACAAGGGAAGAAAACCCTAATGGCACAGGAGAAGTTGATGCTCCAATTGTAATTATTGATAAAATTACTTCCGATCTTGAAAAAATTATTCAAAACAAGCAATTCACCAACGGTATTATACTTAATGCCCATCCGTTTATTGCTGCATATCTTACAAAAGGATTTCCATCCGTGCGTTCCAAATGGTTTTTGGAACACAAAAAATGGGTTAAAATCTTACCAAGAGATGCTTACACGTACCTGGAATACCGCTTTAAAGACAAAAGCGGAACCTTATTACAATAATAAAAAACCACGCTTTGGGCGTGGTTTTTTTATTTAAGAATAGTACATTTAAGGTAAACCTCTATTTTTGCTTCTTTACGCTTTTTATGAATTCCAAAAAAATATATACTATAGAAGAGGCCACTCGTAAACTGGAAGCCTATTGTGCCTACCAAGATCGTTGCCATAAGGAGGTTATAAGCAAGTTGCAATCCATGCAAATGATTCCATTAGCTATTGACACCATTGTGACTTACTTAATACAAAACAATTTTTTGAATGAGGAACGTTATGCCAAAAGTTTCGCAAGAGGCAAATTCAACATTAAAAGATGGGGGAGGCGCCGTATTGTTCAAGAATTAAAGCAGCGCGATATTTCAAAATTTAATATCGAAACAGCATTAAAGGAAATTCCCGAAGACGAATACCTTTTGACATTGCATGAACTTGCTGAGAAAAAGTTACAACTTATATCAGATCATAATATTCTTAAGAAAAAGAAAAAATTAGCAGACTACCTACTCTATCGTGGTTGGGAAACTCACTTGGTTTATGAAAAAATAAACGAACTTATTTGACAATACCCAATCGCTTATGAGTATCCATTACAGCTCGTTCATTTTTTTCATCTATCCAAATTTGGCCCTTTCGTTTACGCATAAAATTATCAAAATGTCGCATTACGAAAACATTGTATGCCGCTTTGACTAAATTTGATAACCTTCTTGGGAATGCACGTAAGCTCATCGAAAATCCAGGAGTAAGGTATTTCATATAATGCCAATATCCCTCAGGCATGTATAGCATTTCTCCATGATTAAGATGGGTTATATACCCCTTTGCCTTTCCTAAAGCCGGCCATTTATCCAAATCAGGATTGTCAAAATCAATATCTTCTCTAGAAATTAAGGAATGAGGCACCTTATAAAGGTATGGTGTTTGATCCGGCGCAAAAAGAACACACTGTTTCATTCCATGAAAATGAAAGTGTAAAATATTTGAATAATCTATATCAAAATGCATAAATACCTTACTATTTTCCCCACCAAAAAAAAGCATAGGTAATTGCTTAACTAGACGCAATCCGATCTCTGGCCATCTAAAATCGTTACGTAATGAAGGCACCTCCTTCATTAAATTATATAGGAAAATTCTATAATTAGTAGGCTCTCTTTGTAGCAAAGAAATATACTCACTCATCTTCATTTTGGCATGAGGCTCATTAAAACCATCCTTGTGATCTACAGGACGATCATCATACAAAGGCACAATCTTTTGTCCAGCTATTTCACTGATATAACTTAACTGCCATTTTTCATAAGCAGGCCAATCAGCTGTAAGTTGTTCTACTACTACTGGTTTTTGAGGTTTAAGGTATTGATTGACAAAGTCTTCTTTGCTAATCGTTTTTACACGGGGAATTTCCTGTAGGTTTAGCATAGTTCAATACGGTTAAGAAATATTCAAATTTAAGTAAAAAATAAAATGAAAAACTATCTACTCATTTACCTGTTTTTATTTTCTGTTATCTAAAAAAGAAACGTAGCCCGAAAAGCATATTACCTTTAGGCATAGGCACCATATTAGTTTCAGTATAAGCAGTATTGAAAATATTATTTGCAACAGCGTAAACTTCCAAATTCCGCAAGGAAACCGTTACATTAGCATCCACCACAGCGTAACTGTCACCTGAAGTACGTTCTGCATATTTATAAACTAAAGTCTGGGTAACATTCTTTACAAACTGAGAAGTATAGTTCGCTGTTAAATGGTGTTTTAGTGAATTGACGGAATATTGAGAATAGCTAATATCTAAATTTTTCACGTCATCTTTCAAAAAAGTATATCCAAAGGCAATCTTTTGCATATGATTATCAATTCGATATCCATAAGCAATATTTGCCTCCAACCCTCTTGAATTGACATTCCGAACATTCTCAGCACGCCAAGGATCTGTTTCATTTTCTTTCACATAATCAATTAATTTGGCTGCATCTCGATTAAATAAAGCCAATGAAAATTGAATTTTAGATGAAAGATACTTAATGCCAATTTCCTCAGATATGGCTTCTTCAGGTTCTAAGCCATCATTTCCAATAGTATTAGGAGAAGTATAATATAAATCTGTATAGGTAGGAATTCGATATGTATAACCGATATTCCCATAAGCTCGCCATCTTTCAGCCAATTGATACCCTAAATCTATTCCTGGAAAGGCATGAAATTTAAAATCTGAAAAATAGTTTATTGCAACCCCAGGAGTGATGTCTAATTTCCCATCAGATAATTTAAATTGATGCTCCAAAAATACGGTTGTCATAAAACGCTCACGATTACCTAGATTATTGCTTGACAAGTATACACTAGCCAGATCGACACCAAATCCTGTAACCCCTATAGACGACGTAAATGAGGCATTTAGTTCTACACCCACTTTATTACTTATATGCAAATTTCTATAGGCTGAGGGATTATGACGCAAATACACATATTCATCTTGATTCCTTCTCCAGTACACTTGAGGTTTAATCATCAAATTTTCTTCTTGAATCATGGTTGAAATACCTAGAAGGCTAGCTTGAGTTTCCTCATATTGATCAATTGCAGCAGGGGAAGCATAAAAACCATTAGATCCGAATTTACGATCAGTATAGGTCGCAATCATTTCTACAGGAAGACCTGTCTTATTAAAAATACTCTTTACAAAATATTGCTGATTATCATAATCGGTATTATAACGATATCCATCTGAAAGACTTCTTGAATAATTTACTAAGTGCGAAGATGTACTCAACTCGCTACTTACTGTAACAGAAGCATTCTTTTGCCCATAAGAACCCCCTTCAATTCCTAGAGTTAAATGATTTTCAATCACATCTTTAGTTACAATATTAATGGCCCCTGTAAAAGCATTCTGTCCATACACCCTGGCTGCTGCTCCTTTAACTATTTCGACTCTTTCAATTACCTCAACAGGTAAAGCTAAATTAAGTGTATGATGACCTGTTTGCGCATCATCTACCTTAATCCCATCAATCAATAAAAGCGTCTGATCAAAACTTCCTCCACGAATGTAAAGATCAGCTTGAGCCCCACCAGTTCCTCTCCGTCTTATATCCACCCCAGTTATCTGTTGAAGCAAATCAGCTAAATTATTAGCCCCACTTTTTTTTATTTCTTCCGAAGAAATAATTTTAATAGTACGGGAATTTTTGGAAAATGGCAGATCTATTCGACCGGCTGTAACAGTCACTTCTTCCAATTCTTGTTTTACTACTTCCTGAGTAAAGGAAACTTGCATAGCCATTAATAAGGCAATAAAAAGCACTACAGGATATTTCATCTTTTGTTAGTTAGGATTTAAAGATAGGCATGCCAACATCGATTTCGACAGGTATCCAAACCGTGTTTTTACACATTTAATTTACCTTTCAGATTTCAGAGCGCTAAGGTAAATATTATTGACCACCCCCTGAGCTTATCTACGCTTTTTTTAAGCTGACTACCATGCCTATTTATATACTATTTACACATAGAACCACGAAAAACAGTACCATAACTCTCCCAACTATTATTCTAATCAACTATCTTTATAAAATGTTTGACATTATTAGAATAACGTTTCACTAACATGTACTTCCAAAGGGTTAGGTCCAGCATTTTTTTAAAATCTATTGAAGAACAACTATATTTACCATTTAGGAGTAACCATTTTTCCAATAAAAACTAGCAGTAAAATGACAACCCATTCTTCTTCAAAACTAACCTTCTTTTTTCCTGACTACACCGACCCAATAGAAATTGCATACCTTGATACAGGTATTTCTGCCGGATTTCCTTCGCCCACAGAAGATTTTACAGAACAAAGACTTAGTCTGGACAAACTACTCATAAAGAACAAGCAATCTACATTCTTTGCCCGTGTGAGTGGCCAATCTATGATAGATGCAGGACTTAACGATAATGATTTACTAGTAATTGATCGAAGTATCCCCCCATCGGACAATAGAATAGCCGTCTGTTTTCTTGATGGAGAATTTACGGTTAAGCGATTAAAAGTGGAAAAAGATGGAGTTTGGCTACAACCAGCAAACCCTAAATACCATCCTATAAAAATAAACGAGGAGAATCACTTTGTAATTTGGGGTATTGTTACTAATGTTATAAAGCGCCTGTAGTGGACTACCCAAAAACTATCGAAATAACCTCTTCTACCTTGGCTACAGTTTCTATTTTAATAACAGTATTTTTTAATGTTATTTTATTGTATTTGGAAACAAATATTGTTTCAAATCCTAATTTTTCCGCCTCTAAAATACGTTGATCAATTCGTTGAACAGGGCGTATTTCGCCTCCAAGACCAATTTCCGCTGCAAAACAGGAAGTCTTATCAATAGGCAAGTCTTCATTTGACGATAGTATTGCCATGACTACACCTAAATCAATAGCAGGATCATCCACTGTTATACCTCCAGTAATATTCAAAAACACATCCTTGGATGCCAACTTAAATCCTGCTCTTTTTTCCAAAACTGCAAGCAACATATTAAGACGTTTAGCATTAAAACCAGTAGCACTTCGCTGTGGAGTACCATAAACCGCTGTGCTAACTAATGCTTGAATCTCAATAAGCAGCGGCCGCATCCCTTCAATAGTTGCAGCTATAGTAGTACCACTTAAATTCTCTTCAGTTTTTGAAATTAGTATCTCTGAAGGATTAGTTACCTCTCTCAACCCACTAGATTGCATTTCATAAATTCCAAGTTCTGCAGTTGAACCAAATCGATTTTTTAAAGACCGTAAAAGACGATATACATGATTACGGTCTCCTTCAAACTGTAATACCGTATCAACCATATGCTCCAAAATCTTTGGACCAGCAATATTACCATCTTTAGTAATATGTCCAATTAAAATAACAGGCGTATTTGTTTCTTTTGCAAACTTAATAAGTTCAGCAGTGCATTCACGAATCTGTGAAACGCTCCCAGGTGAAGCTTCTAAATAATCAGTATGAAGAGTTTGAATGGAGTCAATTATAACAACATCCGGTAGCAATTCTTTAATTTGTTTAAAAATATTTTGAGTTTTCGTTTCTGTAAGTATATAACAATCCGAATTAGTGGGATGAATGCGCTCGGCACGCATTTTGATTTGCTTTTGACTTTCCTCTCCAGATACATAAAGGGTTTTGTATGGCAAAAATAAAGCAATTTGAAGCAACAAAGTACTCTTCCCTATACCAGGCTCTCCCCCCAAAAGAGTGACTGAACCAGGAACAATACCTCCTCCTAGTACACGATTAAATTCTTGATTTTTACTATTCAATCTTATCTCATGGGTAGAATCAATATCAGAAACACGTAATGGCCTAACTGCTCTAGAGGCGACATCTGATGATTGCTTCCAGGCTACCTTCTCATCTTTAATGACAATTTCCTCTACAATAGTATTCCATGCCTTGCACGCTGTACATTGTCCTTGCCACTTGGCATATTGTGTTCCACAACTCTGACAGAAAAATGCGATTTTTGTCTTTGCCATTTTAGTATTAACTATCTATTAAAGAAGAGAAACTTTGAATCACGTGAATTCCTGCGGATATAAAGTTCAATTCACTTTTAAATTTCCCCTCTGATTCTATATCGTTTATATCAAGATTATTCTTGCGAAATTTCTTATAATTTTAGAGAACTTAGTTTAATAGGTAAAATATTACCATCCAAAATCTCTTTTTATTGCCTCTATTTTTTCATGAACAATATCCCTTGTAACAAAATCAATGGGCTCTAGTGTAAATGCCGTTTGGTAGGAACGCAATGCCTTCTTTGGTTCTCCTATTTTCTCAAAATACTCACCTAAAAAATAATGCCCTAAAATTGTTTCAGGATACAACTTTCGACATAATTCCCCTAGTTTCTCTAAAGAAACATTGTCTTCCTTTTTTAACGATGCTGCATAAATGGCCATAATATCATTTAAAGTTGCCTTTTTTGAAAAACCAAATAGCTCCTCTATGGTAGTATACTTCTCTGTGAGGTATTCAAAAACAGGTCTTTCGTAAACCAATATTTTCTCTCTATACTCTTCAGGAGAAATAGGTTTATAAATAGAAAATATTCTTTCAAAAGCTACTGGTAATCCGTAGCTGGCAACTGAACTGTGATTCGCCTTTTCAAAATCACTGAAGTAATAGTTAACATTACTTTTTCCAAGCTTAATTAACGATGTATGAAGAGCAATAGCACCCTCCCTATTAATCTTCTCATCTGCAGCTGAAGTAGCTAAGTAGTAAAACTTCATGCTTGAAATAGATGACAATTTTTTGGGAATATAAAGATCCATCTGTTCGGCTAACTCCGGACTTAAGCTAATATATGCATCAAATATAGGTTGCTCCTTCAATAAAAAATAATTAATAAAATTAGCAGTTTTACCATGTCCAACAATTGTTTTAAAATTGGCTATAGAATATTTTTTTTGGAGCTGAGGTATTAACTCGCCAGCAAGAAATTCAAAAAAATTAGAAGCCTTCTCTTTTGGTAGGCCAGAAATCTCATCTGTCGCAAATTCTTCAGAACGAGACGTCTGTTTACTTGAATGAATACCTACAACTATTGACTCAGGCATTTCATCAAAATAACTGTAATATTGGGTATTAGCAACAACCACATCAAAGAGATAATCTGCGTCAAGTACTACTACCAAGGGATACTTCTTATCTTTAGAATAATTTTCAGGAACAAAGAGACTTACTTTACGCTTTTCGTTCAATTTGAAGGAATCAAACTCTTCTATAGATAACTGAGCATAAGACAAAGTTACTACTAAAAGTGTGATTACAAAAGTGATGTGTTTTATCATGGAAGTAAAATTGGGTTGCAAGTTTATAGCAGCAAGATAGCTATTATTTTGCTCTATTTAATACAGGAAGTAGGATAAACGACGCCCCCCCTAACACCAATGTCATAAAAAATTGGGATATCCAAACGATCCAACCAAATGCTGTCCCTACCGTAAGTGTAACCCCGAAAAGTAATAGTACTTCTGCAATAAAAAAGGGATAGGATCCAAAACCTCCATTAGTAAAAGCAATTGTGAACCCTCCGACTATAAAAGCGGTTAAAGCAGTTCCTACAGAAATATGTGCCGTCTCATCAAGCGCAAAAATAGCCACATAGAACATTAACAAATACATAACCCAAATAAAAAGAGTATGGAATAAATAAGCCCATTTTTTCTTCATATGAATCACAGTAAAAATCCCTTCTTTCACCCCTTTCAAAAAATAACGTATTTTACCACTTATAGGCATATTCGTTTTAAATACTACTGTTAAAAACAACAAAAAGAATACTAGAACTACAGATCCTGCAATTAACAATTTTTCAAATGGTATTATACCTAATAAAAATGTTTTTAAAACATCAAATTGCATAAAAAAGGCAATGGCAACAATGACTAGTAACACTAATGAATCTATAACCCTTTCAGAAACGATAGTCCCAAAAGCCTTTTCAAAAGGAACATCTTCGTATTTATTTATAACTACTGCCCTAGAAACTTCTCCTGATCTAGGAATAGCAGTATTGAGCAAATAGGCTCCAAAAACTGCCATCACATTATTAAAATACCGTGTTTTGTATCCAAGTGTTTCAAGCATAAACCCCCACCGATAGGCTCTGGAAAGATGACTTAAAATTGCCAATACCACAGAAAGACCAACATAAAAATAGTCTGCTTTAGCAAAATACCTTCCAATTTCAACTAATTGGTCAGATGTAAATTTTTGATATGCAAACCAACACAAAAAGACTCCAAGAAAAAGAGGAAGAATTATTTGAAATGCTTTGCGTAATCGCTTCACTATTATGTTAGAGTATTGTTTTTTTCATTAGGAAAAATGATAGACGGCTTAAAAGTTTTAGCCTCCTCAAAATCCATAATCCCGTAAGAAATGATAATAATGATATCTCCACGCTGAACCTTTCTAGCAGCAGGACCATTAAGGGTAATTTCACCAGAATTACGAGGTCCTTTAATTACATAGGTTTCCAAACGTTCACCATTATTTACATTAACAATGGCAACTTTTTCTCCTTCTATAAGATTAGCTGCTTCTATTAACGCCTCATCAATGGTGATACTTCCAATATAATCAAGATCTGCTCCTGTAACAGTTACCCTGTGTATTTTAGATTTTACTACTTCTATTTGCATGGTGCAAAGGTAATTAATTTAATGCAATATTATCAATAAGGCGTACATCGCCATCGGCGTATACAGCAATAAACGCCCGGTATTTTTTATTATCTTCTGCGCTTTCAACAGCTTCTAATGTATCTGCATCAGTAATTGAAAAATATTCCAATTTAAAATCCTCTTGCTGTTCAAACATTTTTTCAACATAGGTAGATATTTCTTTAAAAGACTTACTAGTAAAGCAAGCTTGAACATCAAGAAGTGTTTTATATATAAATCCAGACTTTTGCCTTACTTTAAGTGATAGCCTCTCATTACGAGAGCTCATGGCTAAACCATTTTCCTCTCTTAAAATTGGGCAACCAACTATCACAACAGGTAGTTGCTCTATGGCGACCATTTTTTTTACTATTAAAAGTTGTTGATAGTCCTTTTCACCAAAATAAGCCTTATTTGGGCTCACTATTTGCAATAGTTTTTTAACAATTGTACCAACTCCATCAAAATGACCAGGACGAAATCTTCCCTCCATCTGATTTTCAAGTCCATCAAAAGAAAATACCTCAGAAATAACCTTATCCTCATAAACATCCTCTGGGGCAGGTGCATATACAACTATTTCCCCTTGTAAAGAAGCTATAGTATTTCTATCTGAATCTAAATCTCTTGGATATTTTTCCAGGTCATCAACATTATTAAACTGAGTAGGATTTACAAATATACTCACCACAAGTATGTCGTTCTCCTGAAGCGCCTTTTTCATTAAAGAAAGGTGACCCTTATGCAAAGCTCCCATTGTGGGTACAAATCCAATACTTTTATTGGAGGAACGATATGAAAGCAAATGATCTTTAAGGTCATTTTGGTGGTGAAAAACAATCATTTTAAAAAAATTAACAGCCTGCAAACTTATATATTTTAAGCGAATTGTGCATATTTTTTGTAATTTTGCATGTTTAATCGCCAGAAGTACAAAATCAAACAGAATTTATGACAGATAAAAAGGTATTATTTGTTTCCTCTGAAGTTATGCCATATCTACCCGAAACCGAAACCTCATGGATGTCATTTGAGGCGCCGCGTATGGTGAATGAAAAAGGAGGGCAAATACGAATTTTTATGCCCAGATTTGGAAATATTAATGAGAGAAGGCATCAATTGCATGAAGTAATCAGATTGTCTGGAATGAATTTAGTGATTAACGACATGGATATGCCACTTATCATTAAAGTAGCTTCCATTCCTAAGGAACGAATCCAGGTATACTTTATAGATAACGACGAGTATTTTAAACGTAAAGCAACCTTTACAGACGAAGACGGAACTCTTTATCCTGATAATGATGAACGCGCAATTTTCTTTGCAAAGGGAGTGGTGGAAACAGTAAAAAAACTTAACTGGGCTCCAGATATCATTCACGTTCAGGGATGGATGGCATCATTATTGCCTCTATATCTAAAAAAATACTATATTGACGAGCCTCTTTTCGCCGAAAGCAAAATAGTGACTTCTATTTACAACAAAGACTTCCAAGGCACGTTAGATACAACTATGATAAACAAAGTAGCATTTGATGAAATACCCGCGGCAGATATTGACGCTTTGACAGTTCCTGACTACTTCAACATTATGAAAGTAGCAGCAAGTCATTCGGATGCAGTTATTCTAGCAGGTGATGAACTCCCTCAAGATATTGTAGAATTCACAAATAGCCTAGGGATTCCTGTATTGCCTTTTGTGCCGAAAGATGATTTCAGAGAAGCCTACCACGATTTTTACACCACTAAAGTTTTACCGTAAGGACAGCTATAACCCATGAAATTACACTATACCAAGCTTTTTTCCATTGCAGCCCTTTTCGGGACGCTACTATTGCAATCTTGTAAAGAAGATTTCAACACACTTGACACAGACATTCTTGGAGATGTTAATTATGAAACTCTTCGGTACAATGCGGACGTTAATGTATTTAATAAAAGTATTAAATCCATTAAGACCAATGGTTTGCCATTATATCAGTTAGGAGTTTTCAACGATCCAATTTATGGAAAAACCCACAGCTCAATAACTACTCAGGTAACACTTAATGCAGCAGGACCAACCTTCGGAGTTTTCACTCAGGAGGTAGAAAACAATGCCGATACTGATGAAAAAGCAAATACGATCAATGAAGCCGAAACGGTCCTTGATGTCTATTTAAATATCCCATACTTCAGTGAGTATAAACGTGACGCAAGTGGGCAAATTCTAAAAGATGAGAACGAAAATAACCTTTACAAGCTTGATTCTATATATGGCAATGTCGAAGCTACCTTTGACGTTAAAGTTTACGAACTCACCTACTTTCTACGAGATGTAGACCCGAATTCTGGTTTTACTCAAGCTCAAGAATATTTTTCTACCCAAGATTTTAACGGATTTTTAGGAGAAGAGCTAGCCAACGCTACTGCTATCAAAGTTGACACATCTGAGGTAGTAGTCCATCAGTTTGACGACCCTATAACAGAGGACGACGAATCAGAAGAAGTTAAAGAACGCTTATCACCTAGAATGCGAATTCCTTTAAATAAAGAATTCTTTCAGCAAAAAATCCTTAATAAGGAGGGAAGTAACGAATTAAGCAATATAGATTTATTCAAACAATATTTAAGAGGTATCCATATAACTGCAGAGAATTTCTCTGACGATATATTAATGCTATTAAACTTCTCTGAAGCGAATATCGAAATTGTATACTCCTACAAATCTGTAAATACAAAAAATACGGAAGACACCTCAGATGATGAAGTATACAACAAAAAAGACCGTTTCACAATGGGATTAAAGGGGAATAATATTAATAGCTTTATAAATGACCCTTACAATTCATCCATTACAGATCAATTAGACAATGAAACTAACGCTAGTAGAATTTTCGTAAAGGGTGGTCAAGGTATAATGGCCGAAATCAATCTTTTCAACGACGAAGAGTTGGAGACCATGAGAGAAAACAAATGGCTCATTAACGATGCTAATCTAACATTCTATATTGATAGGGACCAATTAAATGCAGCAAACGCTACCCAAGAACCAAATAGACTGTATTTATACAACATGGTAACAAACGAACCTATACTAGATTATTATTACGATCCAACACCGGCCAATGCCACAGCTCCTCAAAAAAACAAACTTGTGCATGGAGGGATCATAGAGAAAAACGAAGATGGCAAAGGAATCAGGTATAAAATACGTCTTACAAATCATATCAATAACATAGTTCGAAAAGATTCTACCAATGTAAAATTAGGTCTTGTTGTTACTTCCAACATTAATGTTATCTCCAATACAACGTTTATTGATTATGAAAATAAAAATAAAAAAACAACAATAGCAACAGCGACCAATCCACTCGGAACTGTTTTATATGGAAGTAACCCTTTAAACACTCCTGAAGACAAACGTCTTAAGCTAGAAATATACTATACGAAACCCAACTAAAAACCACACTATAAAATCCCCCGCTTACGAAAAAACTACGAAAACAAAAACTATAAAAAAACAAAAGTATGTGTGGAATTGTAGGATATATTGGACATAGACAAGCTTACCCTATTATTATGAAAGGGCTACAACGTCTAGAATACCGTGGCTATGATTCAGCCGGTATAGCCCTTTACGATGGTAAAAACCTTAACCTTTCAAAAACTAAAGGAAAGGTTGCTGATTTAAAAACAAGATTAGAACAAGAAATCCCAACAACGGGAACACTAGGTATTGGTCACACTCGTTGGGCTACACATGGAGAGCCTAATGATGTAAACTCTCACCCTCATTATTCCAATTCAGGAAATCTAGTAATTATTCACAATGGAATAATTGAAAATTATGAGCCCCTCAAAAAAGAACTCATTAAAAGAGGATATACATTTACTTCAGACACTGACACGGAGGTATTAGTTAATCTCATAGAGGAAGTCAAAAAAAGCACAGGAGAAAAGCTAGGAAAATCAGTACAAATAGCCCTCAATCAAGTTGTTGGCGCCTATGCCATTGCTGTTTTTGACAAAACAAAACCAGATGAAATTATCGTAGCCCGTCTAGGAAGCCCTCTAGCTATAGGTGTTGGCGAAGATGAATTTTTTATTGCATCAGATGCATCTCCTTTTATAGAATACACAAATAATGCCATCTACCTAGAGGACGAAGAAATGGCAATTATTCGACGTGGCAGAGAAGTTCGAATTCGAAAAATAAAAGATGATTCATTAGTAAGTCCTTATATACAAGAATTACAACTCAACCTTGAGCAAATTGAAAAAGGAGGGTATGAGCATTTCATGCTAAAAGAAATTTACGAACAACCTCATGCCATTTTAGACACTTACAGAGGAAGATTAAACACAGAACATGGTATCATAAAGATGGCAGGCGTTGAAGATAATCTTCAAAAATTTCTTAACGCCAACCGCATTATAATTGTAGCCTGTGGTACTTCATGGCACGCGGGATTAGTAGCAGAATATCTCTTCGAAGACTTTACACGAATCCCTGTTGAAGTAGAATATGCTTCCGAATTTAGATATCGAAATCCAATTATAACAAAAAATGACGTTGTTATAGCAATTTCTCAATCAGGAGAAACAGCAGACACCCTTGCCGCTATAAAGCTTGCAAAAGAGCAAGGAGCATTTGTATTTGGAGTATGTAATGTAGTCGGATCATCTATTGCAAGAGAAACCCATGCTGGAGCCTATACGCATGCAGGACCAGAAATTGGAGTTGCCTCTACCAAAGCCTTCACAACTCAAATAACAGTATTAACCCTTATTGCACTTAGAATTGCGAATGCTAAAGGCAGTCTTTCAAAGTCGGAATATTTTAACATACTAACAGAATTAGAAACCATTCCGGCTAAAGTGGAAAAAGTTTTAAGAACCGACCCACATGTAAAGGCTATTGCTTCCCTGTTTAAAGACGCTACTAATTTCCTTTACTTAGGACGTGGATATAACTTCCCTGTAGCACTTGAAGGCGCCTTAAAACTTAAGGAAATATCATATATCCACGCTGAAGGATATCCTGCTGCGGAAATGAAACATGGCCCTATTGCTTTAATTGATGAGCAAATGCCAGTTGCCTTTATCGCAACCAAAAAAGGTCATTACGACAAAGTAATCAGCAATATGCAAGAAATAAAATCGCGTAAAGGTAAAATAATAGCTATAGTCACCGAGGGAGATACCACCACAAAGGATATTGCAGATTTCACCATTGAAATTCCAGAAACTTCTGAAGCTTTAGCCCCACTAATTACAACAATACCTCTTCAGTTATTATCCTACCACATAGCGGTAATGAGAGGCTGTAATGTTGATCAACCTAGGAACCTAGCAAAGTCCGTAACAGTGGAATAATTCAAACTTAATAATTTTTTTACTTCTATTTTTAAGATTTAAAAAAAAACGTATATTGTTCTTATCTAATCTAACTAATTATGATGAGAACAATATTACTTTTTGTGGCACTGGTATGCGGTGCTTTTATGTATGGCCAAACGCAAGTATCCGGTGTGGTAGTTGATCAAAACAACATACCTGTACCTGGAGCTAATCTTTTGGTAGAAGGAACCAATGAGGGCGCCGTTACTGACTTTGACGGAAATTTCAGCCTAAAAACCAACGTAAAACCACCATTTAAACTACTTGTTTCAAGTATTGGTTTTTCGAATACCACGGTTTCAGTGACAAGCAATAATCAAAAACTTAAAATCACATTAAAAGAACAACAAACCCAATTAGATGAAATTGTAATTTCAGCGTCTAGAACACCTGAAAGACTTTTTGAATCTCCTGTAACAGTAGAACGTTTTGGATTAAAAGAAATCAAAAACACAGCATCTGCTGACTTTTATGATGGCCTTGAAAATCTTAAAGGCGTAGATATTAACACGAACAGTTTAACTTTCAAAGCAATAAATACTCGTGGATTTGCGACTTTCGCTAATACAAGGTTTATGCAGCTTGTTGACGGAATGGACAATTCAACACCAGCTCTTAATTTTCCCATTGGGAACCTAGTTGGAATGAATGAAGTTGATGTTCAGAGTGTTGAATTACTTCCTGGAGCCGCCTCGGCTTTATACGGTGCAAATGCATTCAACGGAATCCTTTTCATGAGAAGTAAAAGTCCTTTTGACCATACAGGAATTAGCGCATATTACAAGCAAGGTATTACATCTCAAGATGCTGCAGGTGACAATACCTACAGAGACCTAGGAATTAGAGTAGCACATAAATTCAGTGATAAATTTGCTGCAAAGGTTAACTTTGGATGGCTCAAGGGCACTGATTGGATGGCTGCTAACTACCAAGGAAAACCTGGAACAGGAGCAAACAGAGATGCTTTAGGATATGATGGTTACAATGTATATGGTGACGAAGTCTCTACCAACATAAGAGCAGCATCTGGAGGATTAGGTCTTGTACCTGATGTAGTGGTGAGCAGAACTGGTTATAACGAACGTGATTTAACGGATTACAATGCAGAAAGTGTAAAAGCAGACTGGGGACTTTACTTCCGCCCATGGGCAAATGATTTTGAAATTCAATACGTCGGAAAAGTAGGAACAGGTACAACTATTTATCAAGGTACAAATAGATACAACATTGATGGGTTTACCCAGCAACAACATAAGCTAGAATTAAAAAATGACAATTTCTTTTTAAGAGGATATGTTGTAGCGGATTCTGCAGGTGATTCTTACGACATGGTTTTCACTGGTATTAACATCAATCGTTCTTGGAAAAGTGACCAACAGTGGTTTGGAGAATACATTCAAACTTACGTTGCTCAAACACTTGGAGGAGCCAATGATGCTAGTGCACATGCCGTTGCAAGAGCTGTAGCTGAAACAGGAAGAATTCAACCTGGAACACCTGAATTTAAAGCAGCTTTCAATAAAGTAATTAGTGATCCCGATTTTGGGACAGGTTCGAAATTTCAAGATGCTTCAAAATATTACCATGCAGATGGTAACTATAACTTCAGTCATCTTTGGGATGATATAGAAGTACAGGTTGGAGGATCATATAGAAGATATAGCTTGAACTCTTTTGGGACTATTTATACTGATTATGATGGCAATATAGACTACACAGAATTTGGAGCTTATACTCAACTTCAAAAGGAATTAGAACTTAGCGATAATATAAAATTAAAACTTACAGGATCTATTCGCTATGATAAATCAGAATTCTTCGACGGATTCCTTTCTCCTAGAATTTCTACAGGATTTACAATTAACAACAATCATAATATTAGAGGATCATTCCAAACAGGATTCAGAAACCCTACTACCCAAGATTTATTTATAGGTCTTGATGCTGGTAGAGCAATCCTAGTTGGTTCAGCACCAGAAAATCTAGATCGTTATGTACGAACATATAATGTAAGTGCTTCGGGACAAATAAATTACGGACAACCTGCCACTATTGAGCAATCAGGAGGTGCCGCATACAACAATTCCTACACAGCTGCATCGGCAACAGCTTTTGCCGCTTCAGAGAATCCAGCTGATCTTCAAGTCGCTAATCCTGGGTTAGTACAACCTGAAAAAGTAACTTCCTATGAAATAGGATATAGAGGAAAACTAAACAAGACTACCGTAGACATGAGTATTTATTACAATAAATACCAAGACTTTATATCCGGGGAACTTGTCCTTGCTCCTTTATACGGACAAGCTGGTGACAACGGTCTTTCCATTGCCGCTATTGCCAATGGTGACTATAAAGTATATCAGACCTACAACAATTCAGACGCTGATATTGATAGCTATGGTGGTTCAATAGGTATTTCAACCAAAGTTCTTGGCAACTTTGATTTGAGCGGTAACTATACTTATACTAAACAAGAATTTGATCAATCTAAACACCCAGGCTTTAGAACAAACTTTAACACACCTGAACACAAGGTAAAAGTTGGATTCGGAAATACAGAACTATTTAAGAATTTTGGTTTTAACTTAGCTTGGAGATGGAGCGACACTTACTACTGGCAAGCAACTTTTGGAGACGGCACAATACCAGCCTATCACACAATGGATGCACAAATAAATTATTCGCTTCCTAAATTAAAATCAACCTTTAAAGTAGGAGCAACAAATGTTTTAGGTGAAGATTATTTCACCGCTATTGGTACTGGCTATATAGGTTCTATGTACTATGTTTCTTGGACAATTAATAACTTATAATTAGAAAGCGATGAATTTTAAAACAAAATATATTTGGCTAACCGCCCTTTGTTTCACTTTTGCTGCGTGTAATGATGACGACACACCAAATGAAGTTGACAACCAATTACCAGAACTAACCGCGGGACAGGCTGACTTTTCTACCTATGTTGCCGTTGGAACTTCATTCTCCTCGGGCTTTACAGATAATGCCTTATTTATAACAGCCCAATTAAATTCATTCCCAAGTATACTTTCTCAGCAGTTTGGATTAGTTGGTGGTGGTAGTTTTTCACAACCCCTAATGAATGACAATATAGGAGGCTTCCTGGTTCAAGGTAATGTTGCATCAAGTCCACGTCTTATTTTTAATGGAACAGCTCCTGTAATTCTACCAGCTACTCCAACAACTGAAATAACAACTCCTGTTGCAGGTCCGTTCAACAACTACGGAATCCCAGGAATTAAAAGTTTTCATTTAGGTATTCCAGGTTACGGATCCCTTAACCCATATTTTGGTAGAATGGCATCTTCTGCTACTGCAACCGTAATTGGTGACGCAGTAGCCCGTAACGCAACTTTTTTTACCTTCTCCGAAATAGGAGGAAATGATGTTTTGGCATATGCTACATCAGGAGGAACAGGAGTTGATCAAACAGGAAATCCAAACCCTCTAACCTATGGCAGTTCTGACATTACAGACCCAACTATTTTTGCTCAGAGCTATACAACAGCTATAGATGCCTTAACAGCTAATGGAGCAAAAGGCGTAGTAACCAGTGTTCCTTACATTACAGGTTTATCACATTTCACAACCGTACCATTTAACCCTTTGAGTGCGAATGATCCAGCTTTCGGACCACAAATTCCTACTCTAAACATGATTTATGGCGCACTGAATCAAATTT
Organism: Imtechella halotolerans; assembly: GCF_028743515.2. Classification (GTDB taxonomy): domain Bacteria; phylum Bacteroidota; class Bacteroidia; order Flavobacteriales; family Flavobacteriaceae; genus Imtechella; species Imtechella halotolerans. The sequence goes on from NZ_CP117969.2 coordinate 2,294,393, forward strand.
TTGTAGGACTCAATCAACCGAATCGAGTTATCACATTTTCTCAATCTGGAAACAGCGCACTAGTTATTCATGATGAAGATTTACCAAATATTTCAGTCCAAATCACTACAGCACTAAACAATAGCCCTACCTTTCCTGCATTTATTGCACAATTTGGAGTACCAGCTCAAGCATCAGGATTAGTTGCTCAATTATTAGGTAATATGTACGGTCAATCTAGACAAGCCACTGCAGAGGATTTATTTGTACTACCTAGTAGTTCAATTATTGGAAAGGTAAATCCACAAGCATCTACAGCACTACAGAACCAAGGATTAAGTAAGGCATTAGCTGATCAATTTTCAGTTGAAGGCGTTACGCTTCCAATGGCAGACAAATGGGTATTAGTTGCTAGTGAACGTGATGCTATCAAAACAGCCACTGATAAATACAATCAAACAATTGCAACAGTTGCACAAAATAAAGGGTTAGCATTTGCTGATTTGAAATCTGTTCTAGATCAAGCTTCTTCAGTAGGATATGGTGATGGAGATTTTATTTTCACCACTAAATTAGTTACTGGCGGACTAGTAAGCCTTGATGGTGTTCACTTAACCTCAAGAGGATATGCCGCAATGGCGAATGCCATATTAAAAGCAATTGATGAAAAATATGGTTCAAACTTTGAAGACTCAGGAAATTTGGTTAATGTAGGCAACTATCCCACCAATTATTCACCACTACTTCGATAAAATATCTTTGTCAAAATTCATTAAAACACCTCTTACTGAGGTGTTTTTTTATACAGAAAAAACAATAAAAAGCTATTACATTTTAAATTAAAAAATATATCTTTGCACCTCGAAAAATAATAGGATTTTGGCACTATTCCATTTCCTGCTTTTTCAAATATAAAATACTAAACATTAAATAGATAAATAATGTCTCAAGTAACAGGTAAAGTTGCACAGATTATTGGTCCGGTAGTAGACGTAGCGTTTGCTTCGGGTGTTGAACTTCCCAAAATTTACGACTCATTAGAAATTGCTAAGGAAGATGGTTCTAAGTTGGTTCTAGAGGTACAATCTCATATTGGAGAAGATACCGTAAGAGCCATCTCTATGGATTCTACAGACGGATTAAGTAGAGGTGTTGAGGTTATCGCCACAGGTAGCCCTATCCAAATGCCAATCGGTTCTGATGTATACGGACGCTTATTTAACGTAATGGGTGATGCTATTGACGGACTAGGTAACTTACCAAAAGCTGGAGATAATGGACTTCCTATTCACAGATCAGCTCCAAAATTTGAAGACTTATCAACTTCAACAGAAGTACTTTTTACAGGTATTAAGGTAATTGATCTTATTGAACCTTACGCAAAAGGAGGTAAAATTGGTCTTTTCGGAGGTGCAGGTGTAGGTAAAACTGTATTAATACAGGAATTAATTAACAATATTGCAAAAGGTCACGGTGGTCTATCTGTATTTGCAGGCGTAGGTGAAAGAACTCGTGAAGGGAATGACCTTTTAAGAGAAATGTTAGAATCAGGGATTATTAAATATGGTGATGATTTCATGCACTCTATGGAAAATGGTGGATGGGATCTTTCAAAGGTTGACAAAGAAACCATGAAAGAATCAAAGGCTACCTTTGTATTCGGACAGATGAATGAACCTCCTGGAGCTCGTGCACGTGTAGCACTTTCAGGTTTGACTATTGCTGAGTATTTCCGTGATGGAGCTGGAGATAGTCAAGGAAAAGACGTTCTTTTCTTCGTTGATAATATCTTCCGTTTTACACAGGCAGGTTCTGAGGTATCAGCACTACTTGGTCGTATGCCTTCTGCAGTAGGTTACCAACCAACTCTTGCAACAGAAATGGGAGCTATGCAAGAACGTATTACTTCAACAAAAAGAGGATCTATTACATCAGTACAAGCAGTTTATGTACCTGCGGATGACTTGACCGACCCTGCTCCTGCAACGACATTTGCTCACTTAGATGCAACTACAGTATTATCGCGTAAAATTGCAGAGTTAGGAATTTATCCAGCAGTGGACCCTTTAGATTCTACTTCTCGAATCCTTACCCCTGAAATATTAGGGAAAGAGCATTACGGTTGTGCTCAACGTGTAAAAGAGCTTCTACAACGCTATAAAGAGCTTCAAGACATTATTGCAATCTTAGGTATGGAAGAATTATCTGAAGAAGATAAGCTTGCAGTATCACGCGCACGTCGTGTACAACGTTTCTTATCACAACCGTTCCACGTAGCAGAGCAGTTTACAGGTATTCCGGGAGTATTAGTAGACATCAAAGACACAATCAAAGGATTCAATATGATCATGAATGGTGAATTAGATCATCTTCCTGAAGCTGCCTTCAACCTTAAAGGAACCATTGAAGAAGCAATTGAAGCCGGAGAAAAAATGTTAGCAGAAGCATAAACTAGGCGCAAGCTAAAGCACTTTATAATATGTATTTAGAAATCGTTTCCCCCGAAGCCACTTTATTTAAAGGAGAAGTATCTTCGGTAGCCGTACCGGGAGTGAATGGTGAATTTCAAGTTCTGAACAATCACGCCCCTATCGTATCTATCCTTAGTAAAGGAACTGTAAAAATCTATGGTAATATTACCATTGGTAAAGAATTTTCCAATTACTTTTCAAAAGGGAATAATAACGAAACACTGTTGAATATCAGCAGCGGCACTATTGAAATGAAGGACAACAAAGTAATTGTTTTAGCAGACTAAAACAATCTATAATTATAAAAAAAGCGATGAGTTACTCATCGCTTTTTTTATGTCTAGTCCATTTTTATGGAGCGGGATTAGGCACTAATTCTTGTATTGCATTTATATCTTTTATTACCTCACTACTAAGGCTAACATTAATACTATCTATATTTTCAGCTAACTGATCCAAATTTGTGGCACCTATAATGGTACTACAAACAAATTCTTGAGAGCTAACAAAAGACAGAGCCATTTGAGTCAAAGATAAACCATGCTTTTGTGCCAAATCAAAATAAGCTTGCGTAGCTTGAGAGGCTGTTGCACCAATATATCGAGAATAGTTAGGATACAAGGTAACACGTCCATTTTCAGGTCTTTTACCTCCAAGGTATTTACCACTTAACACACCAAAACCCAAAGGAGAATAAGGCAATAACCCTACATTTTCCCTATGTGATATTTCAGCTAACCCCACCTCAAATAACCTATTAAGCAAGGAATAAGGATTTTGTATGGTAATCATTTTAGGAAGGCCATATTTACGGGAAATCTCTAAAAAGCGCATCAATCCATATGGGGTCTCATTCGAAACACCTATATGACGAATCTTTCCTTGCCGAATTAAGCCTTGTAATACCTCCAACACTTCCATAAAATTATCTTCCCATTGATCACCAGGATCATGAACATAACCACGACGTCCAAAATAATTAGTACTACGTTCAGGCCAATGTAACTGATATAAATCTATATAATCAGTTTGTAGTCTATTTAAACTTTTATGTAACGCATCCTCCAGCTCTGTCTTACTATATCCACCAGTACGTATATGTGTGGTGTTCTTGGCCGGACCAACAATTTTTGTGGCCAAGACAATTTCATTCCTCTTTCCAGTCTTTTTAAACCAATTACCTATAAAAGACTCAGTAAACCCAGAAGTAGCCTTATTTGCCGGTATAGGATACATTTCAGCTGTATCAAAAAAATTAATACCCTTATCCACTGCAAAATCCATCTGACTATGACCTTGCGCTTCTGTATTTTGCTCACCCCAAGTCATAGTGCCAAGACAAAGCTTACTAACTTTTATATCCGTATTTGGTAGCGTTGTATACTTCATTACAATTAAATCTGATTTAACAATTTACTTACCTCATCAAGTTTTGGTGTAAGTATTACTTCAATTCTTCTATTCCTAGCCTTTCCATCAGCTGTAGAATTTGTTGATATAGGCGCATATTCACCCCTTCCTGCAGCCGTAAGATTATTAGGATTGATTTGTCTGTTCTCGACTAAAATTTGAACAATAGCAGTTGCCCTCTTCGTAGATAAATCCCAATTATCATTAATTGTACCTGAAGACTTATAAGGTACATCATCTGTATGACCTTCAATAAGAACATTAATATCTGGATTTTGAGAAAGCACTTGACCCAATTGCTGAACAGCTTTACGACCTTCAACACCAACAGCCCAACTACCAGAATTAAACAACAATTTATTCTCCATAGACACATACACCTTTCCGTCTCGCTGCTCTATGGTAAGGCCTTTTCCCTCAAAATCTAATAGGGCCTTAGATAATGCATCCTTTAGATTCTTCATAGCAGCATCTTTACTGGCTATTAAATGTTCAAGTTCGTCAACTCTACGAGAACGTGCATCTAACTGCTGACGTAATTCGTTTAGTCTATTATTTTCCTTTTCTAACTGCTCTAATAACTCTCTATTTTTCTTAGCATTATCCGTTAAAGCAGCGTTGCTATTCTTTTCCAACGCATCATAAGACATTTGAAGATTTCTAATATTAGCCTCCATGGCAACCAAATCCTGCTTCAACCTGTCACGTTCTGCAATTGCCTTAGAATATTCAGCATTCAAAGCATCTAGCTGATTAGACAACTCATTTTTATCCGCTAGTAAATTCTCATTAGAATCTACCAACTGGTTTCGTTCTTCTTTTAGTGCGGCATACCGACTTTCCAAATCTTTATACACCTTTGAAGAAACACATGATGACATCAACAATGTCAACATAGCTCCGGACACAAGTAATCTCTTCATTTAAAAAAAATTTAGTGACATCCACATTTATATGGAACTGCTCATTAGATTCATATACCTTAAAACTTCAATACAAAACCTAGAAACCGGCATGCAAATCAAGTTCAACAAGAACAGGGCAATGATCGCTGTGTTTTGCATCTGGCAATATAACGGCCCTTTTCAGCTTTTCTTGTAGTGGGATTGAAACCATATTATAATCAATACGCCACCCTTTGTTATTATTCCGTGCATTAGCACGATAACTCCACCATGAATAATTGTGAGGTTCAGGATTAAAGTAGCGGAAACTATCTATAAAACCACTTTTAATAAACCCATCTATCCATGTTCTTTCAACAGGTAAAAATCCTGAAACATTTGCATTCCGAATTGGATCGTGGATGTCTATTGCTTGATGACATATATTATAATCCCCTCCAATTACCAAATTAGGACACGTCTTCCTCAATGAATCAATATAGACCTGAAAATCAGCCATATATTTCAATTTATGATCCAATCGATCAATATTAGTTCCGGAAGGAAGATAAAGACTCATCACAGAAACCCCATCAAAATCAACACGTAAGTTCCTGCCTTCAGCATCCATATAATCTATCCCTGTACCATATGTTACTGCATTAGGTTCAATTTTCGAAAGAATAGCAACACCGCTATATCCCTTTTTTTCGGCTGAAAACCAATAATGATAATGATATCCCAATTCCTCAAAAACCGCAGTATCTAATTGCTCCTTTGTTGCTTTAATTTCCTGCAACAAAAGAACATCTGGAGAGGCACTTTTCAACCAATCTAACAATCCTTTATTGATAGCAGCTCGAATACCGTTTACATTATAAGAGATAATATTCATAATGAATTTTGATTTTCCGCTAAGATAAAAATTAGTCAGCGGAAACTCTGGTATTCCATGCTAAAATTCCTTTAAAACTAAACTGAAGGAACTTTTCTAAGCGCAAAATAATTAGCAACAACAAAAGTTAAAAAAGAAGGCAAAACCCAACCTAAACCTGAAACTCCAAAAGGAATTGCTTCCTGCAATACTTGTAATTGTTGTATGCCAATAGATAATCCAAAATCCAGTAAACTAAATAAAATAGCAACCACAACCACCGATTTAAAGACTATAGAGCTAGCAAATTTATTAGGGATAACATTTAACACTATTAGAAGAATGGTTACAGGATACACTAACATTAGCGCTGGAACTGCTACAGCGATAATATATTGAACATCAAATTGCCCCATAATTACACCTAGTAATGAACTCAATAAAGCAGTTAACACATATGCAGTTTGAGAATTTCCCGCCAAACCTTTCACAAAATCAGCAGTTCCAGTAACTATTCCAATAGCAGTTGTAAAACAGGCTAATGCAACCAGCACACTTAAAAATGCATTTCCAATCGATCCTAAGGTTTCGGTACTTATTCCAGCCAAAAGCGCAGTTCGAGAACTATTCTCAGGAAAGCTACTATTGAAAACCGCACCTGTATAAATAAATCCAGCATAAATCAATAATAAAGCAATACCAGCCAAAATACCTGATTGCGTCACCAACTTTTTCTTTTCATGATACGTCCCTTGATGATTCATGTGAATAGAGACAATTAAAACCCCACCAACTACCATAGCAGCAACAGCATCAAAAGTTTGATAACCTTCTAATAATCCAGTAACTACAGGTGTCTTTATAACAGGAGAAATCATTTCAGGATGGGGCTGAACAATGGCAATTCCAATTATTGTGAGTAGAATTAACAAAATTAGAGGTGTTAAAAACTGACCGAGTAGATCCAGCACCTTAGATCTATTAAGAGCAAAAACGAAAACTAATGAGAAATAAATAACACTTGTCAACAAAGAACTCACATCAAAAAAAGGCTGTATCGCCATTTCATGGGTTACAGAAGCGGTGCGTGGAGCAGGTAAGGCGATGCAGATCAAATACACAACAATACCATAAATTAAACCAAAATAAGGAGAGATTTTTTTTGAAAAATCCATCAAAGTCCCTTGTAATCTGGCATGAGCGATAATTCCAAGAAGCGGAAGTAATACAGCTGAAATCCCAAAACCTAAGGTTACCAATATCCAATCATTGCCTGCCTGAAAACCCAATAATGGTGGCAATATTAAGTTACCCGCCCCAAAAAACATAGAGAACAGAGCAAAAGAGGTGACTAATGTTTCTTTCTTAAATATCATATCAAGGTTTTATCTTCGCAAAAATAATGTTTTAATATGACCCTATCGTTCAAAGGCATTGAAGTATTTTACACTCGAAGAGGAAAAGGAAAAACCCTGCTACTACTTCATGGATTTTTAGAAAATCAACATATGTGGAATGAATTAACACCAAGCTTATCAGAAACACACACAGTGATAAGCATAGATTTGCTAGGGCATGGCCAAACTGAATGTTATGGCTACATTCACACCATGGAAGATATGGCTGAATTTGTTCACGCTGTTTTGGAACATGAAAACATTCAGGAGTGGGTTGCAATCGGGCACTCGATGGGAGGGTATGTCGCTTTAGCACTTGCAGAACAAAACCCTGATAAAACAAAAGGAATTATCCTAGTGAATTCTACAGCTTCGGCCGATTCCGAAGAACGAAAAATAAACAGAACCAGAGCAATACTTGCCGTAAAACAAAACTACAAGAATTTCGTAGGCATAGCCATATCAAACCTTTTTAGACCCAAAAATAGAACCATATTTGCGGACAAAATACAAGAAATAAGAGCGCAAGCACTACAAACTCCACTTCAGGGTATTATAGCAGCCTTAGAAGGGATGAAAATAAGAAAAGATCGAATAAATTTTTTAAAATCTACTTCCATCCCGAAACTATATATAATTGGAAAAAACGATCCAGTAATTGATTACGAAATGATTAAATCAGAAACAAGCATTGTAAAAGCAAAAAAACACGAATTTGAGGATGGTCACATGAGCCACATCGAAAATCGTAATGAATTACTTACACAAATAGTGCATTTCATCGAATATATTTGACATTTTATCGATTTATTAGTAAGTTCAACCTCCCAAAACCACCAAAAATGAATTTACAATGAAAAATTCCACTAACCAATTCAATCGCTTTCTTGGTAAAACCATTTGTAAGACTGTAGGACATCAATATGTAAAGACCAAAAATATTACTCATCATATTAAAGAATATGAATGCAAAGTATGCAAATGCCAGGCAACCAATGACATAAAAGGAAATGTAATCTCATTATCCCCTCAATTAAGAGAAATAAATGAAACGCTACAATACCTTTACCAAAAAAGACACGCTTACAAACTTACTTCATAGCATTCCAACCTTGAGCAGTTATAGGTATAAAAGTTTCCCCACGAGTAACTAAATGAACACCTTCTGATTTAGGAACAATATGCCCTATTACGGTTAAGTTTGGGTTCGCCTTAATTTTAGAGTAATCCTCTTGAGCAACAGTAAAGAGCAACTCGTAATCTTCTCCCCCACTTAAGGCAACCATTGTACTATCAATTGAAAATTCTTCACAAGAAGATATCACTTGAGGATCAAGTGGAATTTTGTCTTCATACAAACGACATCCAACTCCTGATTGTTTACATAAATGTAGCACTTCAGATGATAACCCATCACTAATATCAATCATTGCGGAAGGCTTGACTCCTAAATCCTTTAATAATTGATAAATATCTCTACGCGCTTCAGGTTTCAATTGACGTTCAATAAGATAGGTATAGGGATCTAAATCAGGCTGATTATTCGGATTAACCTTAAACACTTCCTTCTCCCTTTCTAGAATCTGTAATCCCATATAAGCACCACCTAAGTCACCAGAAACCACAAGTAAATCATTTGTTTTGGCACCATTTCGATATACTAACTCCTCCTTTGTAGCCTCCCCAATTACAGTAATAGAAATAATCATCCCAAGTTTAGAAGAAGTCGTGTCCCCACCAATCAAATCAACATCATATAAACGTGAGGCCAAGGCAATGCCTTCATACAACTCCTCTAGAGCTTCAAGTGGAAACCGGTTAGAAACTGCCACCGAAACGGTAATCTGGGTAGCTTTAGCATTCATCGCATAAATATCAGATAGATTGACCATAACAGCCTTATAACCCAGATGTTTTAGCGGAACATAGCTTAAATCAAAATGAATCCCCTCTATCAACATATCTGTAGAAACCACTACTTGTTTCCCAGAAAAATCCAAAACTGCAGCATCATCTCCTATCGCCTTAAGTGTAGAAGAATTTTTACTAACAAATCCTTTAGTTAGATGTTCTATAAGCCCAAACTCACCCAGTTCGGACAAAGAAGTACGTTGCGAATTTTTATCTTCAATCATTCTGCAAAGGTAATGTTTTATTGATTTTTTTCAACATAATAGAAATCTATGACTGAATTTGTTATATATATACTTCTTCTCATGGTAAATCGATTAAGAAGTGCTATTTTTGCACTTTATTTAGACACAATCTAACTTAGAGGTATGATCAAAGTTTCAGATACTGCAAAACGTAAAGTGGTAGAACTCATGACCGAAGAAGGTTATGACCCTAGCAAGGATTATGTACGTGTAGGTGTTAAAAGCGGTGGTTGCAGCGGATTATCTTACGAATTAAAGTTTGACCATTCCGCCTCTCAAGAAGACAAGATTTTCGAGGATAATTCAGTTCGTATTATCGTAGATAAGAAAAGTTTTCTGTACCTAATTGGGACAATCCTAGAATTTTCGGGAGGTCTTAACGGTAAAGGCTTTGTTTTTAACAACCCAAATGCACAACGAACCTGTGGTTGCGGCGAAAGCTTTTCGTTATAACCCCAGCTGATTGTTTTTTAATCCAAAAATTTCAATTTCTTAGACAATCATTATGTCAAAATACACTGAAGAAGAATTAAAGAAAGAGCTCGAAACTAAAGAATACGAGTACGGTTTTTACACAGACATTGAATCGGAGACTTTTCCAAATGGACTCAATGAGGATATCGTACGCGCCATTTCAAAAAAGAAAAACGAGCCTGAATGGATGACAGAATGGCGATTAGAATCATTCCGAGCATGGACCGAAATGGAAGAACCAGAATGGGCCAATGTAACCTATAAAAAACCAGATTTTCAAGGAATTTCTTACTATTCAGCTCCCAAAAAAAAGGATAAGTATGAAAGTCTGGATGAGGTTGATCCGGAATTGTTAGAAACATTTAAAAAATTAGGAATTTCTTTAGAAGAACAAAAACGTCTAGCTGGTGTAGCAGTAGATATAGTTATGGATTCCGTATCTGTCGCAACAACCTTCAAAAAAACGCTAGCGGAAAAAGGAATTATTTTTTGTTCTATTTCTGAAGCAATTCAAGAACATCCGGAACTTGTTCGAAAATATTTAGGCACAGTAGTCCCACAAAAAGACAATTTTTATGCTGCCTTAAATTCAGCTGTTTTTTCAGATGGTTCCTTCTGTTATATCCCTAAAGGAGTACGATGCCCAATGGAACTATCCACCTATTTCCGAATTAATCAAGCAGGAACAGGACAATTTGAACGCACATTAGTTATCGCTGACCAAGGAAGTTATGTGAGTTATCTCGAAGGATGCACAGCTCCTAGTCGAGATGAAAACCAACTTCATGCTGCAGTAGTAGAACTTATAGCGCTTGATAATGCTGAAATTAAATATTCTACTGTACAAAACTGGTTTCCTGGAGACAAGGAAGGGAAAGGAGGGGTTTTTAATTTTGTTACCAAACGTGGACTTTGCGAAACTAATGCAAAAATATCTTGGACTCAAGTAGAAACTGGAAGTGCTGTAACTTGGAAATATCCTTCATGTGTTCTTAAAGGCGATAATTCAATTGGAGAATTTTATTCGATAGCCGTTACCAATAACTTCCAGCAAGCAGATACGGGAACAAAAATGATTCACTTAGGCAAAAACACGAGAAGTACCATTATTTCAAAAGGAATTTCAGCAGGACGTTCTCAGAATAGTTACCGTGGTTTAGTAAAAATTGGTCCACGTGCTGAAAATGCTCGCAACTTTTCTCAATGTGACTCTCTTTTAATGGGTAACAAATGTGGAGCCCATACATTCCCATATATTGAAGCCAAAAATAAAACGGCTAAAATTGAACACGAGGCAACGACAAGTAAGATTGGTGAAGATCAAATCTTCTATTGTAATCAACGAGGCATTGATACAGAAAAAGCAATTGCTCTAATAGTCAATGGCTTTAGTAAAGAAGTATTAAATAAGCTTCCAATGGAGTTTGCCGTTGAAGCTCAAAAACTATTAGAAATTTCCTTAGAAGGAAGTGTTGGATAACTAGTAAACTATGAAGAAAATCATCTTACCACTTCTATTCATCATTGCATTTTCTTGTAAAAATGAAAATTCTCAGGAAATACAAACCCTTAGTGGTGAATTTCTATATGTTGCCGACGGTGCTGTTTTACAAACAAAATCAGAAGTATATGCTGTTGCTATTAATGAACTTACAGAAGAATTGGCAAATAGATCTAGAACTTTCCAAACGGATGAATTTGATATGACTTCGGTTACAGTAAAAGGAATTATTACCCCCAACAATGAAGAAGGATGGAAAAATCTCCTAAAAATAACCGAAATAATAAGTGTGAAAAAATCAGATACTAAAAATACTTCCATCATTGATTAAATGATGGAAATTCAAATACCTTGACAGATCATGTTGAAAATTGAAAATTTACACGCAAGTGTGGAAGATAAAGAAATCCTTAAAGGGATAAATCTTGAAGTAAAAGCTGGCGAAGTGCATGCTATTATGGGACCTAACGGTTCTGGTAAAAGTACTCTCTCCTCAGTAATAGCTGGAAATGAAAACTTTGAAGTTACCCAAGGAGACATCTTTTTAAATGATGAAAACATAAATGAATTTGAAGCAGAGGAGCGCGCTCACAAAGGGATTTTCCTTTCATTTCAATATCCAGTGGAAATCCCTGGAGTTACCGTTACGAATTTCATAAAAACGGCTATAAATGAAACAAGGAAAGCACAAGGACTAGAAGAAATGCCTGCAAATGAAATGCTTAAGAAAATACGTGAAAAAGCTGAGCTTTTAGAAATCGATCGAAAATTTTTATCTCGCTCCTTAAATGAAGGTTTCTCAGGAGGAGAAAAAAAACGTAACGAAATATTTCAAATGGCCATGCTTGAGCCCAAACTAGCCATATTAGATGAAACTGATTCTGGCCTCGATATTGATGCACTTCGAATAGTAGCAAATGGGGTAAACAAACTTCGTTCAAAAGAGAATGCTGTTGTTGTAATCACTCACTATCAAAGATTATTAGAATATATTGTCCCTGATTATGTACACGTTCTATTTAATGGTAGAATAGTAAAATCTGGAGGTAAAGAATTAGCTTTAGAGCTAGAAGAGAAAGGGTACGATTGGATTAAACAAGAAGCTTCTGTATAAACGTGAAATTTTGGTTTTTCATAGGTTGCTTTTGCTGTATAACAGTTGGATCTTCTCAAGATAAAGCTGCTATTAGAAAGGCCTTTTCAATTTACAAAGAAGCAATATTAACAAATGATGGCGAAAAAGCATATTCAATAGTCAACCAAAATACAAAAGATTTTTACACGAATGCACTTCAAGCAGCCTTGCATTCGGACAGTGTAGAAATTGCTTCATTTGGATTCATGAAACAACTTATCACTTTGTCTGTTAGGCATCGAATACCAAATAATACGGCATCTAAAATGACAGGAAAACAACTATTTATTCATACAATAAATAAAGGTTGGATAAATAAGGATGAAGTAGCCGGGATCGAAATAGCAGATATCGAAAGTGAAGGCAAATATGCAATCATACAAATGAAGCAAAATAATGAAGAACTACCCTATTTTTTTCATTTTGAAAATGAAAAGGGGATTTGGAAGTTTGATTTAACTGCCATCATGGACACTACAGACAGGTCCATGGAAATGATAATAAAAAATAGTAAAACAACAACCGGACAGTTTGTAACCAAAGCATTGGAACAGGTTTCGGGTAAAAAAACAGATGCCTCTATATGGCATCCAAAACCATAATAACCATGGAATTAAAAGACAAATTGGTTTCTTCCTTTATGATTTTTGAAAACCAGGTGGATATAGATTCATCTGTGCATGACATTCGTAGTGAGGCTATCAAAACGTTTGAAGAAAAGGGCTTCCCTTCAAAAAAGGATGAGGCATGGAAGTATACCTCCTTAAATTCCCTACTTAAGAACAACTACAGCGTTTTCCCAAAAGAAGACAATTCATTGGAATTTAGTGACATTAAAAAATACTTTATTCATGATATTGATAGTTATAAAATTGTTTTTGTTGATGGTGTATACAGTTCCAACCTTTCAGCCACTTCACATGACGGACTAGATGTTTGCCTAATGAGCTCGGCATTAACAAAACCTAAGTACAAAATGGTTATCGATAATTTTTTTAATAAAATTACCGACAAAGAAGATAGCCTGACAGCATTAAATACTGCCTTTAGCAGAGAAGGAGCTTATATTAATATTCCCAAGGGAAAAGTTGTAAACAAACCGATCCAGATACTTCACTTTTCAACTGGAAGAGATGAAGCCTTGATGCTGCACCCTAGGAATTTAATTATTGTTGGGGAAAATTCACATGTTCAAATAATTGAACGCCATCAAAGTCTTTCTGGCAATCCAGTTCTAACGAATTCAGTAACTGAGATTTTTGCAAACAAAAATGCGATCGTAGACTATTACAAAATTCAAAATGATAGTAAATCTGCGTCTTTAATAGATAACACGTTTATCTCTCAACAACGCCATAGTCATGCATCAGTTCATACATTTTCCTTTGGAGGAAATATAACTAGAAATAATTTAAACTTCTTTCATAAAGACGAGCATATAGAATCAACTTTAAAAGGAGTAACTATTATTGGCGATAAACAACATGTTGACCATTATACATTGGTTGACCACGCTCAACCTAATTGTGAAAGTCACCAAGATTACAAAGGAATATTTTCAGATAAAAGCGTTGGTGTTTTTAATGGAAAAATAAAGGTTGAAAAAGAAGCTCAAAAAACCAACGCATTCCAACAAAACAACAATATTCTATTAGACGATACAGCTACAATTAACACCAAACCTCAGTTGGAAATATTCGCCGATGACGTAAAGTGTTCACATGGATGTACCATAGGTCAACTTGACGAAGATGCCCTCTTCTACCTACTAACCAGAGGAATTCCAAGAAAAGAAGCTCAAGCATTGCTTACTTATGGATTTGCAAACAATGTCTTAGAATCAGTTAAAATTCCTGAAGTCAAAGAACGTATTCATAAACTAATTGCCATGAAACTGGGAGTTAATATTGGATTTGATTTATAATAAATTATGAGCACAGCGCACATCAACACATTGGACATAAAAGCAATTCGCAACGACTTTCCTATCCTTGCTAGAATGGTAAATGGCAAGCCTTTAGTCTATTTTGATAATGCCGCAACATCTCAAAAGCCTCAATTGGTTATTGATGCAATTGTACACTATTACAGCTATCTCAATGCTAATATCCATAGAGGAGTTCACTCTTTAAGTCAAGAGGCTACAGACGCATACGAAAATGCCCGAATTAAACTCCAAAAGCACTTTAATGCAGCCCATTCACACGAAATAATATTTACTAGTGGGACTACTCATGGTATCAATATGGTTGCCAACGGGTTTTCCTCTCTTTTAAATAAAGGAGATGAGTTAATTGTATCTGCTATGGAGCATCATAGCAATATTGTACCTTGGCAAATGCTATGTGAAAGAACAGGAGCTACTTTGAAAGTAATTCCAATGAACGAAAATGGAGAATTAGTTATTTCTGAATACGAAAAAATACTCTCGGAAAAAACAAAACTGGTATTCGTAAATCATATATCCAATGCCTTAGGCACAATCAATCCGATTAAAGACATCATTCGTAAAGCTCATGCTTTTGGGGCTGCTGTTCTTATTGATGGTGCTCAAGCTGCACCTCATATTAAGGCAGATGTCCAAGCCCTAGATGTTGATTTTTATGTGGTTTCTGCTCATAAAATGTGTGGTCCAACGGGAGTAGGCATTCTTTATGGGAAAGAGGCTTGGCTTAAAAAACTTCCACCATATCAAGGTGGTGGGGAAATGATTGCTGAAGTTTCATTTGAAAAAACTACCTACGCGGACCTTCCTCATAAATTTGAAGCAGGAACACCTAACATATGTGGAGGTATTGTATTTGGAACAGCTATTGATTATATTAATAAGCTAGGAATGGAAAACATTGCTTCCTATGAGAACCAATTACTAGAATATGCTACTAAGAGACTTTTGGAGATTAATGGGTTAAAAATTTATGGAACGGCTACCAATAAAACTTCTGTCATTTCCTTTAATATTGATGGAATTCATCCTTATGATATTGGCAGTATTTTAGACAAACTTGGGATTGCAGTACGAACCGGCCATCACTGTGCACAGCCAATAATGGATTTCTATAAAATTCCTGGAACTGTAAGAGCTAGTTTTTCATTTTACAATACTAAGGAAGAAATAGATTATTTAGTAGAAGGCATTATACAAGCTAAAAACATGTTACTTTAAAATCTAACATTTACTTTCCTTATTATGGTTATTATTCCTTAAATATTGAAAAAAAAAGGGACAACATTAATTTTTCTTAAGCAAAATGTTATTTTGTTGTTAAAAATAATGTATATTCGCCTTGCTTTAAAGAAACAACACCACCATAAAAGCACTTTAACCAACCAATTTTTTAATAAAGACGCCAATTTTGGCGTCTTTTTTGTTTATATTTTTAAATTAAACATAATGGAATGTACCTACTACTATTAATACTTACTACATTTAATATTTCCTACCATTCACAGGATGATTGTTACCTCCAATATGAATCTATTAGTAGAGGGTCATACCTCTCCATTCATATAAGTTCAAATCAAATTATATTAAAGACAACTCCTGATGATAAAGGAGAATTAATTCCTATTTCACAATATCAATGGAAACAATTGATTCAAAAACTCAACCAAATTAATTTAGAAAATATTTCTAAGGAAGAAGCCCCTTCAAAAAAGAGACTTTATGATGGTGCTGCCCATGCCCAATTATTAATAATTAAAGGTGGAAAACATTACCAATCACAGCCCTTTGATCATGGCCACCCTCCGAAAGGAATTTCATCATTGGTAAAAGCTATACTAACATTGTCACAAACTGTTGAATAGCACCATTTCTATTTGTATTTTTGTATCAAATTCTTAATTGATGACTATACAAGAAATACAAGAAGATATTGTAGACGAGTTTTCAATGTTTGATGACTGGATGCAACGTTATGAATATATTATTGAATTAGGCAAATCACTTCCACTGATAGACCCTCAATACAAAACAGAGGACAACTTAATTAAAGGATGTCAAAGTAAGGTATGGGTACATGCGTCCTTAAAAGAAGACAAAATAATCTTTACAGCTGACAGTGATGCTATACTTACTAAAGGAGTCATTGCTATTTTAGTTCGTGTTTTCTCAAACCAATCTCCAAAAGATATAATTGATGCTGATACTAATTTCATCGATAGAATTGGTTTAAAAGAACATTTATCTCCAACAAGAGCTAATGGATTAGTAAGTATGATTAAACAACTAAAACTTTATGCCATTGCATATCAAACACAATTAAACTAATACATAAAACACATAACCATGTCTGATACTACCCTAAATACAGCCGACTTAGGCGAAAAAATTGTAAGAGTATTAAAAACAATTTACGACCCTGAAATCCCTGTAGATATCTACGAATTAGGACTTATATACGATGTATTTGTTAATGAGGATTATGATGTGAAAATCTTAATGACACTTACCACACCAAATTGTCCAGTTGCAGAAACACTTCCAGTGGAAGTTGAAGAGAAAGTAAAATCTATAGATGAAGTAAAGGGAGCCGAAGTAGAAATCACTTTTGATCCACCTTGGAGTCAAGATCTAATGAGTGAAGAAGCAAAATTAGAATTAGGGTTACTATAACACTACTTTCCCATGGATGAAATCATTAATAAAGTTGCTCAAAGTAACTTACTTACTTTTGATCTTGAGGACTACTACGTAACTGGTGAAAGAATGGCCCTTGACATTTCTGATTGGCTACATGAAGGAATCGTTTTACGTGAAAAAGAATTTAGAGATAAAGCCAAAAATTACGACTGGGAACAATACAAGGACGCATATGTTGCATTATACTGTTCTTCAGATGCTATAATTCCAGCTTGGGCCTTTATGCTAATCTCCTCCTATCTTATCCCGCATGTGAAAAAAGTAGTTATAGGAAATATGGAATCACTAGAAACGAGCATATACCAAGATATTCTAAATAATATGGACTTCAGTACATTCAAAGACAAGCCAATCATTGTAAAGGGATGTTCTAAAAAATCAGTCCCTCAAAATGCCTATATACTGGCCATGGAAAAACTACAACCTGTTGTTAGAAGTATTTTTTATGGAGAAGCTTGTTCCTCTGTTCCATTGTACAAAAAAAGAAAAGACTAGCATTTTTTGAATAAACCCAATAATTCCTTAAAGAAAACCATATTATATGAAAAAATTAGTAAGTGCATTCATGATTTTTACTACCCTAACCAGCTTTAGTCAAGAAACTGAGGCACCAAAAGATGGCTGGAAAATAGGAGGAAATGTCTCCTTTATTTTTAATCAATCAGCTTTTAACGCAGAATGGTTAGGAGGTGGAACAAGTAATATAGCGGGGAATATTGCTGTAAGTTATGATTTCAATTACAAAAAAGAAGACTGGAATTGGGACAATAAACTTCTTCTTGATTATGGACTTACGAAAATTAAAAATGATGATTTCACAAAAAAAACAAATGATAGATTGGAATTTAATTCCCTATTAGGAAAAAAAGCTGGGAAAAACTGGTACTATTCGGCATTTCTAAACTTTCGCACACAAATAACCAAAGGATATGAATTTGCAACTGATATCGACGGTAATCAAACCCGCACTGAAATCACTCATTTCCTATCTCCTGCCTATATCCAGATTGGACCTGGTATGTTATGGAAAAAAAATGATAATCTAAAAATAAACATTGCTCCTGCAACGGCTAGATGGATTTTGGTTGACAAAGCCTTTACAAATGGTCTGCCTGATGGTTCATATTTTGGAGTTGATCAAGGTAAATCATCTCGCCTAGAGTTTGGTGCCTCGCTTTCAGGTTATGCCAAATTGAAACTAATGGACAATGTAACCATGGAAAACATCCTTAGCTTATATAGCAATTATCTCGAAGATCCTCAAAATGTAGACATAGATTACACTATGAATGTTGTTATGACTATCAATAAATACCTTACTACAAATCTTATATTTCAAGCTATTTATGATGACAATGCTGTTGGGGCATTTCAAATCCGAGAAATGTTTGGTTTAGGTATAAACTATAAATTATAAAAAAAACCCACCACATGGGTTTTTTTTATTCTTCTTCGTTCCCTTCTTCAATAAATTCAGGGTAAAGAAAATTATTATAAGGAAAGCGAGTAACGTGAATTCTCCTTACTTCTTGATATACCCTTTGACGAAATTCTTCCAAATTATCCCTATTTAATGCTGAAATAAACAAAACATGATCCCCCATTCGGTTCATCCAAGTTTGCTTCCATTCTTCCAAAGTAAAATACTTTGCTGTTTTTTCCGTAATTAAATCATCCTCATCAATAGCCAAATGTTCATAAGCATCTATTTTATTAAAAACCATAATAGTTGGTTTATCAGCACTTTTAATTTCAGTCAAGATTTGATTTACAGAATGTATATGTTCTTCAAAATTAGGATGGGAAATATCCACTACATGAAGTAATAAATCTGCCTCCCTGACTTCATCTAAGGTACTCTTAAATGACTCCACCAATTGGGTTGGCAACTTCCTAATAAAACCAACAGTGTCACTTAATAAGAAAGGTAAATTACCTATAACTACTTTTCGAACAGTAGTATCTAATGTAGCAAACAATTTGTTTTCTGCAAAAACTTCAGATTTAGCGATTACATTCATCAAGGTAGACTTTCCTACATTGGTATAACCCACTAAGGCCACTCTAACCAAGGCACCTCTATTGCTCCTTTGAGTAGCCATCTGTTTATCAATAGTCTCAAGTTTTTTCTTTAAAAGAGCAATTCGGTCACGTACAATCCTACGGTCAGTCTCAATTTCAGTCTCACCAGGCCCTCTCATCCCAATACCCCCTCTTTGTCTTTCTAAGTGCGTCCAAAGTCCAGTTAGGCGAGGTAATAAATATTGATACTGTGCTAATTCTACTTGTGTACGGGCATAACTAGTTTGAGCACGTTGTGCAAAAATATCTAGAATAAGGCTAGTACGATCGAGTATTTTGCATTTTAAAATACGTTCAATGTTTTTTTGTTGAGCTGGAGATAATTCATCATCAAAAATAACGGTCCCTACTTCATGTTCATTAACAAATATTTCAACTTCTTCCATTTTCCCTGTACCAATAAAGGTTTTAGGATTAGGCACATCTATCTTTTGAGTAAATCGTTGAATAACTTCTCCGCCTGCGGTATAAGTTAAAAATTCCAATTCATCAAGATATTCCCTAGATTTGGATTCATCTTGTTGTTGTGTAATTACTCCAATGAGTACTACCTTCTCATATTCAATTTGTTGTTTTTCAAGCATTGTGTGTGCTGCTTTTTCTAAAACTGCCTATTAGGCCTTGTTACTTAATTCTGCAAAGGTATACAATTGAAGATTCAGCCACTTATTGTTTAATCGAAAACCTTAAAAATTGTCTAATATCAATTTCTTTTTACATCTGAAAAAGCTTCATTGAGTAATTCTTGATGCAATTTAGAATCAAATTCAAACAATACATTTCGAAGAAAGATTAAAACATTATTAGATGTGTCAGGCGTTTTATAATCCTTAACAATTTCTAAAAAAGTACGTACAATGGTTTCCGCCAAGGGAATTGATGCTGCCTCAATTGGCGATTTAAAAACTCCAAACATACTTTTAGAATAGGCTAAAAAATGTTGAGGCATTCTATAAATACGACGAATTTCCGATTGATAAAATTCCTTTGATTGTTCATGAGTTTCAAAATTCTGAACTATAATCACTTTTGAAAGACTAGGTTTGCCTATAGAATAAAAAGCATCTTTAATTAGTTCACTATTATTAAAAGGAGTGTCATAAAAAACCATACACCCATTGTTAGAATTAATAACCAAAATTTTAGAACCTAGTTGTTGCAACAAAAATTCTTTAAATACTTTGTATCTAGAATAGGACAGCAACAACTCCTTTTTATGGAATTTATCACTGAACCGTATGAGTTTCCAAGTGTCCATTTAAGAATCTAATAATACAGCAATATCTTCTAGTCCTTGCATACGGGCAAGCATTACAGGAGTATTCCCTTTGGTATCGGTAATGGTCTTGTCCGCATTATTTTTCAATAATAGACGTACTAATCCAATTTGATTAAAAGTAACTGCATATACTAATGCCGAAGCGCCATTGGAATTGACTGCATTAATTTGTGCTCCAGCCTCAATAAGTATCCTTGCAATATCCTCATATCCTTTAAAACATACTCCCATTAAAGCGGTATTACCTGAGGCATCCCTTCCATTCACATCTACATTATTGGAAAGTAATAACGTTACCATTTCTCTATGATTGTAATAAGCGGACAATATCAAGGGAGTAGAACCTCTATGATCATGTACATTTACCCAGCTGGGATATTCTTTAAGAATGGTTGCCACCATTTCTAGTTTATTTAGCCTAATAGCTTCAAACAAGTTTTCTATTGAAAATACTGCCATCTTAAAGGTATATTTTATATTATATAAAGCAACTATGCTCAAAGTTACCACTTTCTAATATACAATTCTTTGAAAACCATTGAATTTCTTTATTCTAAAATAACCCTATTTAATGCCTTTGTCAACATAAAAAAGCCCACAATAAATTGTGGGCTTTTGAATAATGAACCAGTTTTTAGTTTCCAAACAATTGAATGCTCTCAAATTGCACTGTAGTTGTAATATTTCCAGCATTACTATCATATACCAATGCAAAATAAACATTCCCATTTAAAAAGGAGATATCAATTGGATCAGTAGTTTCATAAACATTATCATAAAACCCGCTGTTGTTTATTAGATCTGCAATATGATCTGAACCTATTTCATTCCAAGTTGCAGTACCAGGAGAGTTTCCGTCGAAATCTACTGAGTACATCAATTTTAAAGGGTTTCCATTTTGGAAGGCATCTGCAATTTTTAACCTGATATATTCATTTTGTTGGGCATCCATATTAATTGCAGGTGTGATTAACCAAGACACTAAGTTTAATGGACTACCGCCGGACACAAAAGCAGACTGCTGAGCATAGAATACCCCACTAAAACTTGCAACCGACCAATTTTTGGTTCCAGTAGTAGTTGTATTCACCCAATTCGCAGGTATTCCTCCAGAAAAGTCTTCAGTAAAAAATGCTACCGGTTCTTGGCAACGAGCTCCATTCATTCCAACAACTCCATCTAAATTTCGTAAGTACAATTGAGGTGTCCCATTAAAACTAGTAGCGACACCAACAAATGCTCCATTACCTGAAACTATATTTGTACCACTGAACAAGGCACCAGAACGAGTATACAAAGCAATTGATTCATTACAATCAGTCAATATTTTGTTACCACTATAGGTCGTTCCCTGCATAGCCTCATTAAATTGGACATTGTTTATTTGTATCAGCTGAGATTCATATTTATTTCCACTTAATTCTGCAATAGTAACCACCTTAGGTGTCGGTAATGATCCTACCGAAAGAGAAGTCAAATCTGTATCGAAATTTACATCTGAAACTTGTAGCACTCCATTGAAAGTACTTAATCTTTTGCCATCTAAGTTAACCTTTACCCTGGTTCCTTCAACAAGTTTCTGCGCAGGTGAAGAAAGGAAGAAAATATTGATCCCTCCCGTTTCATCTTGAATTATAGCATTACGGGATGTAATTACTCCTTTATTAACTGAACCATCTAAATATCCTGATAAGATTACAACTCCTTCAATAAATCGCTCGTCGTTTAACGTAATTGTAGACCCACTATGCATATTACGAAGGGCTCCTATTCCAAGTCGATCATTTGAAAATCTTGAATTACCTAGTTTCACATCCTCTATAGTACGAGCTAGAAATTGGTAATCATTTCCAAATTTCGTTAAAATACCACGAACTGAACCACTTCCTGAAGGAACACTCTGTTGTGCAAAATTTGCAAATTCACTAGTTCTGAAAATCACTTCATAACCTAAATTATCAATTAAATGATGATTTGTTGCTCCTCCTAACACATTATCTGAATCATAGAATGTTTTACCAACAGCCTCATCTTTAAACTGTACATCTTCCAACTCAATAAGTGTATTGAGATGTGCATCTGAGATATCACGTATTGAAACACGGTTTACAAGAGTTTCTTCTTCAACTACATCACAAGAACGGTTTAATACATCTAAATAAATCGTTTGTGGTAAGCGTCCAATATTAGTCCCGTATAAATCGCCTATTTGTAGTTGATTGTCTCGACGCTGTATATAACGATCTTCTAATTTCACCTTAATTTTCCTACCTACTTCAAATTCAGAATATAAATTAGACACATCGACTGGAACACTAAATCCAATAGAGCCATCAGCTGCCTGAAATGAAATTGTTTTGAAGAAGTTACCTCCTTCATCACTAGATACCACGTATCCTTCAATTACATCACTCCCATTATAAGGTTGCGCTGTTGATGTTGCTACATCAAACACTTCTTTGATTGTCTTAGTTACTTCAAGAGGTGTCTCATTGCATGCAAAATCAGGGATTTTATAGTCATCATCCTTTACACAGGAGGTAAGTACTCCTGCAGCAGAAAAAGCTATAAATAAACTTTTAAAAATATATGTTTTCATCTGTTACTGTTTTTATGTTTAAACCTATTCGGTGTCTTTTTAATTATTCGATTAAAAGCTTACAGCTAAATTCACGAAATATGTTCTCCCAAACCCATAAAAATAACGAGGGCCGAATGTAGGATTTCCTTGAGCATTATCTCGGGCCATTTCACGGTAATTTACAGCCCTTGACTGCTCAAAACCACCCGTTCTGAATGTGTCATCAAGTGCATTATTAATACTAGCAAATAAACTTACGTAAGTACCTTTTACTCTCCAAGATTTACCTCCTATTAAATTTACCAAAAAGAAGTCCTCTAAACGCTTTTGCTTTAATAATTCTCGAGCATGTTCTTCAGTTGCCTCCGGAAATGGGTAATTATTTGGATCATCTGGATTAATAAAAAAGTTTTGAGTACGTGTCAAAGCTGACAATCCTACATAGTTATTTGAAAGGTAATTTCCAGTCACACCAATCCACCAATATTTTGGATCACGATATTCAACACCAACAGAATAGGCACGTTGAGGCCCTGAAGCTACATGATAATCTTTCAAGGTGGCTGAACCCATATTCAACATATTTATTTCATCTGATGAAATGTATACATCTGGATTATTAGTATAAGTAAATTGTCCAACAGCAGCAGCGGCTGTAGCCTTTAGCGTAGGTGTTACCTGAACCTCTGCACCAAACTCTCCTCCAAAATGCAACTTATCAACACCAACAACAGCCTGTGCCAAAAAATCTTGATTTAAGCTGCCATCCAATCCACTGTCTACAGCATCCAATGCCAAACCATCTGCATAGAAAAAGGCAGTTTCCACAGCATCTTTGAATTGTGTGTAATAACCAGAAAGACGCATTTTAAAGTACGGCATACGTATGATATAACTTGCATCACCACTTGTAATTTTTTCACTTTTAAGATTTGGAATTATATCATTATTTGACCTCGAATTAGCAAACGTATTACGTATTGTTGGAGCTTTGGTAAGGTATCCGCCATTGAAATTTAACATATGACGTCCAGATATCTTGTAGGTTAGTCCTGCTTTTGCACTTAAATTTTGAAAAGAGACCTTTTCCCCTTTTCCATAAGAAGTAGGAAATAATTCATTTTCAAAAAGCCCATTACGTTGCATTCCAGTATAAGTATAATCTCCAGCAACAAAAAAATCAACCTTGTTGTATGTTAACTGTATCTGATTAAACAAATTAAAGGTGTTTGCATCAATCTTATAATTATAACTATGTTTATCCCCAACACTTTTAATCAAAGTACTTCCTAAATCATTAGAAGTATTTGTAAAATAATCATAGTCCAAAAAAAACATACCCCCAAGCAAATCCGTCACCTCTGCAAAATTTTGAGATTTAAGATTGCTAAAAGTTAGCCCGCTGTTCCAACGTACATTTTGATTAATTTGCTCCCTATAATTCATGTTAATAGACAATGTTTTGTCATCTGTCCGATCTTCACTGATAATATAAGCACTACGTCCGTCAGTTCCATGACGCATATTTGCCTTATAAATAGTTTCCCAATTCAATTGAGGATCAGCGAGGAAATTTAGTCTTGCTAATTCTGAATTTTCATAATCTGGACCCACTTCTAAATTTAAATAGTAGCTTGGCATATTACGATAATAGGTTGGATCTAGGTTACGAGCATTGGAATTTAATAATCGAGTATTTCCAATTTTTCCAAATTGGTAAGCTACCGTAGTTTGTAGACTCTTATTATCCTTTTGAAAATAATGAGTCAACATTACAATTGGTTCAGCAATTTCACGCATTCGTGAGTTACGTAAGTCGCCTTCCTGCATACCCCAAAATGGATTGTACTTTCTACCCTTTAATTTAAATACTTCCTCTGTAATAGAAGATGAACGTCCTCTTCTATTTGGGGTAAATATCCCAGTAGCACTAATACTATGATTATCATTAATCTTATATTCAAATGCTCCAAAAAGTGAATATGCATTGTAAAGTGTCCCATCAATATAGCCCTCTTCAGCCCATCTCCTAGACGCTGAAACAGCGTAGGCTATACCGTTTTGCTGCATACCTGAATTATAGGTAGCCATTAAGCGTCCCGAATAAGTACGATTAGAAGTAGAACTGGATAAACGGAAACCTGGTCTATTTTCGGAAGGTCTTGTTGTAATATTAGTAGAACCAAAAACACCTCCAAAGGTATAATCTGAAGCATCTAACCCAGTTGAAAGATGCTGATTTCTAGTAACATCATTCAAACCACCCCAATTACTCCATTGAGGTCTTCCATTGAACATTTTATTCATTGGAATACCATTAATTAGCACCTTGGCTTCCTGCGAATCATACCCCCGTACTCTGAAAAATGCTTGTCCAAAATCAAAAGCAGCACGATTTAAAAAGATGTCTCTAGTAGCCTGTAACAATCCTGAAGTCACATCAGCTCCACTTTCATCATCGTCCAAATCATTCTCGGTAAGTGTAATCAAATTATCAGAAAAATCTTGGGTGATATCCTTTTCAAGTAAAATTGTACCCAAATTAACTAGTGTGTCTGAAACAACTACCTTTAAGGTTTTAGTTACATATCCTGTACTATAAACCTGAATAACATAGCTACCAGAAACAACTTCATTAAATGAAAATTCTCCATTTGGAGTGGTAATCACTTTTAGAAGTTTACCTTCGATACCTACTTCTACCCCTTGCAATGGTTCCTTGGTAAGCGCATCAACCACAATCCCCTTCACAGAGACTGATTGAGCAAAACCACCCAAAGAAAACACTGAAAGAAGAAATAGTAACAATTGTTTTCTCATAGAATTAAATTAAATTTTAATGAATTGCTAACATAATTTTATGTTAACCGTAACAAATGTACGCCATTTAAAAGAATTAAGTACTTTTGGAGTTCAATTTGTTACATTTTTACACATTCATAATTTCAAACTATGAGATATTACAATTTACTAATACTGGCTTTAATTATAGGTACAGTGAATCTATCTTGGGGTCAATCCGAAAAAAAATATATTGCCCGAACAATAGCATTCTATAATGTTGAAAATTTATTTGACACCATTAACGACCCAAAAATCCTTGATGATGATCGAACTCCTACAGGATCAGATCGCTGGACGTCGGAAAAATATAACAGTCATGTAAATAATATAGCGAAAGTTATTTCTGAAATTGGATTTGATGTAACAAAAAATACTCCGGACATAGTTGGAGTGAGTGAAATTGAAAATAAAACGGTTTTGATGGACCTTATAAACACTACTTTTCTAAAAGATAGTAACTATGGCATTATTCATTTTGATTCCCCTGATGCTCGTGGAATCGATGTAGCACTGCTATACAAAAAGAGTGTTTTTACTCCAAATTCATCACATAATCATGAATTACGTATTTTCGACGAAAACAAAAAACGAGTATATACGCGCGATCAACTTCTGGTTAGCGGTATATTTGATGGTGAAGAAATTCATTTTATAGTTAATCATTGGCCTAGTAGAAGTGGGGGTGAAGCCCGTAGTAGATGGAGACGAGAGGCTGCCGCAGGATTGAATAAAAAAATCATTGATTCACTGGTACAATTAAATCCAAATGCCAAAATAATAAGCATGGGAGATTTCAATGATGATGCAACCAATTCAAGCTTTAAAAAAATATTAGAAACTGAAGGTAACAGAAATCGAGTTAAACCTGGAAAGCTCTTCAACCCAATGGAGGATATGTTAAAAAAGGGATATGGCTCTTTAGCATACAGAGATAGCTGGAATTTATTCGACCAGATATTCTTTACTCAAGAATTATTAAAAGAGGATAGAAGCACCTATCGTTATTGGAAGGCTAACGTGTTCAATAAACCTTACCTAATTGCTTCTGAAGGACAATATAAAGGCTATCCTTTTAGAAGTTATTCTAATGGTGCCTACACTGGCGGATATTCAGATCACTTCCCAGTATATATCTATCTTGTTAAAGAAGTTGAATAAGAATTAAACAGGCCCCTCATTAAGGGCCTGTTTAATTCTTATTAAATACTATTTAAGCAAACCATTGATTCCAAGGAATAACAGCCAAAATAAACAAAAGCCCTACTCCATAGAAGAAGGCGATCTTTCCAAATTTTCGTTTATCGGTAAGCTCTTTTTTATGTTTAGACCAACCAATGGTAATTAAAGCAATTGCAATTGTGATCATTAAGGGATGCTCAACAAGAAGCTTACGAAGTTCAGAATTCTTCATTACACCCATACCTAGCTCACCCCAAGCAGCGAAGCGATCAGAAACAAAATAGAGAATAAACCCTATAAGAAATTGTATATGGGTAAAAATAAGTCCAAATAGACTAATTCTAAGATCCTTATCACTAAATGACTTATTAGAGGAAAAACCAATTATTGAATTAATAACCGCCACTACCAATACTAAGAGTACCAAATAAGCCCAGTAGGAGTGAATCATGTGAATTGTTGACATAGTTGAAATTTTATAGTTCTTACCAAAAATACATAATTTCCTCCATAAAAAAACCCTGCCATACGGCAGGGTTTTAAATAAATTCATAGGATTAAAATATCCATTAGAAATTATATCTTAAACTAAAGTTCCAAGTTCTACCCCATCCAAAATATACCTGATTAGCCCTATTTATACCATTCCAATTTCTAGAAGAATCAGCATCAGGCGCTCTATTAGATCTTGCTTCTGATATATAAGTTTCATCAGCTATATTATTAACATTAATTCTAAAATTAACTGATTTTTCCTTGTCTTTACCAACTAACATCTTATATGACATTCCAGCATCAAACAATGAGTATGAAGGTAATTTTAAAAGGAACCCATCATTATCAGGTTTACCATCACTATTTAAATCTCTAAAATCAAATACATTATAACTTGCATAAAGGTTATTTGCATAATACCAACTAGCATCAAACTTTAATCTTTCAACCGGCTCAACTATGGCAGCCAATCTTGTGGTAAATTGAGCTGCATCACCTACTTTAACTCCCTCAAGAATTAATTCTGATTGACCAACAAATTGTTGATCCTCATCAAATACATCTCCTAGTACATTTCCTTTATATTCCCAGTTTCCAATTGACAACATACCTTCAAGAGTAAAGAATTCGGATGGTCTTGCAACAGCATCAATCTCAACTCCCATATGAACCTGCTCGATTCCAGAATAATTTGCAACACCTCTAAAAAGTTCATTTCCTTGACCATCAGTTTGAGTCACTGAACGACTTTCAAAACGATCTTTCCAAGAAGTTCTATATAAGTTTACGTTAGCATTAAAATAATTCGAACGGAAGCCATATCCAGCTTCCAATCCAAGTATTTTCTCATTAACTAAGTTTGGATTAACAATATTATCGAAGTTTATAAATACCCCGTCAAATATAGGCTGCTTTGAATAAAATCCAGCATTGAAGAACACATTATGATTATCATCTATATTATAATTTGCTCCACCTTTAATGTTTCCCCCTAAAATATTTTCCCAATCAGACTCCCTTTCAGCTGTAGGTCTAATAAAATACTCTAAACGCTTAAATCCTTGATTAGACCCAGAAAATTGAACAAAAGCAGATAAATTATCCTTAGAATATTCAAGTTGTCCAAAAATTCCACTCCATCTTACTTGACCATCATTATGATAATCTATTTTTTCTTCATCATCTGGATTTCCAAACACCCACCAATATGGACTTGCAGTATATGTTTCATACAACATTCTATTTGGCTGATTAATATTATCATTATCCATATATACATCAGCACCCAATCGATCATTAACCCTTCTGTAATGCAATCCTTCATATGTTCTCAAATCAACTCCAAAATCAAACTTTAAGGATTCAGACAATTTGTTACTCATGTTAGCCACTAAACCATACCAGTTATGAGAGTTCATTGAAGCCCTCCTAGTAATACCATTTGCAGCTGTTCTATCTCCATTCCCAGTATTTACATACATTCCATTTGTCATGGTTCTGGTTAGTACAGCTCCATTAGCATCTACGACAGTTTGACCTGTATTGTAGGCACGTATCAATTCCAAATCAACTAAACCATTCTCGGTCTTAAGTCTAGAATCATATGATCTTCTTCCTTGAATTGTACCTATTTCTCCAGTTCCACCACCACGTCCCCAAGAGGCATAAATAACTGTAGATAAAATTGATTTATCGCTAATATTCCAATCCCAGTTTAGAGATGCTACAGGCTTGTGATAAAAATTTCTAACCATGGAAAATTCTTTTCCATCCAAATACCCCCAATCAGCGTTATACTTTCTATCTGGATTAACTCCGTCATTAAAATTAATATAGTCATTCAAAGATGGTGCAAAACTTCTTTGATGGTGCCATTGTGGCGCTCCAGTCGTCATCAATTGAAGGCTATGCTTATCATTAGGATTATATCCAATTGCCAAGAAATAATTATACCCTTCAAAAGCTGTACCATCAACATAGCCATCACCAGCAGTTCTAGACATTAATGCAGAAACTGAAAGACCATTATCCATTAATCCAGTATTATATGAAGTCATCATTTTAAGATAGTTGTCGTTACCTACGCTTGTTGAAACAGACCCACCTTCCTTTTTGTCCGCAGATTTAGTTATAACGTTAATAGTACCACCTACAGATGAAATTGCTAACTTAGATGACCCTAAACCTCTTTGAACCTGCATAGCCGATGTTACATCTGATAAACCAGCCCAGTTACTCCAATAAACCCATCCATTCTCCATATCGTTAATTGGCATACCATTAATCATAACAGCAGTATTTCTCTGATCAAATCCTCTAATATTGATTCTTGAATCTCCAAATCCTCCTCCTTGTTTAGTAGTATAAACAGAAGGGGTAGATTTTAGAATTTCAGGAAATTCCTGAGAACCTAATTTTTCCTGAATCTCAGTAGCTTTAATAGTAGAAACCGCAACTGGAGTTTGCCTATCTCTTGCCACATCCATTATACCTGTAACAACAACACCTTCAAGCTCCTGTGCATCAGGCTGCAATGTAATTCTTCCAACATTTGCCTTTCCTCCACTAAGTGTAAAAGCTACTTCTTTTCTGATAAACCCAATATAGGTTATTACCAAAGTACCTGAATTTTGAGAAACATTCAAGGTGAATTTCCCATCGAAATCAGCAGAAGTTCCTACTGAAGTTCCTTTCAAAGTAACGTTGGCACCTGGAAGTGGCTGATTCAAATCGCCATCTATCACTGTACCAGAAACGGTCCCCTGCGAATATGCAGCTGTAGCAATCAATGCCAGTACTGCTGTAAAAAACCAATTTTTAATTGCTCTCATTTGTTATTTAGTTTTAATTAAGCTCTGCAAAAATCTTACTATTTGCCCTTACAAATATTAAGAGAATGTTAAATATTATGCACTCATAACAAAAATAAAAATTAAGTCCAATTAGACTAATAATCAGTATATTAAATTATAAGCTAGTTATTAACAATGTTTACGAATTTTCTTTAAACACCTTCAACAATTGCTCTGTGGAGGCATCATGTTTTCCAATGAAACTACCCTCAATATCATTTAAAATATTAGTAGCAAGTTGTTTCCCTAATTCCACCCCCCATTGATCATAACTAAATACATTCCAAACAACACCTTCTACGAAAATTTTATGCTCATACATAGCTATAAGTGCACCTAAATTATGAGGAGTTAATTTATCAATTAAAAATGTAGTCGTTGGTTTATTTCCCTCAAAAACTTTAAATGGTAATAATTTCTCTAAATCTACATCACTCATTTTACCTTCAAGTTCAGACCTAACCTGTTCTGCAGACTTTCCATTCATCAAAGCTTCGGTTTGTGCAAAGAAATTTGCCATTAATTTGTTATGATGAGACATATCACCATGCAAAGGCTTCACAAAACCTATAAAATCGGCTGGAATTAATTTTGTCCCTTGGTGAATTAACTGAAAAAAAGCATGCTGTGAATTGGTTCCAGGCTCTCCCCATATTAGGTTTCCAGTTTCATAAGACACTCTTTCACCATTCCTATCGATACTCTTTCCATTACTTTCCATGATTCCTTGCTGCAAATACGCTGAGAATCGATGTAAGTATTGGGTATAAGGAATAACCACCTGGCTTTCTGCACCATAGAAATTATTATACCATACACTTAATAGAGCTAATATCACAGGTATATTTTCACTAGGAGGGGTCGTCTTAAAATGCACATCCATAGCATGAGCTCCTTCAAGTAATTTCTCGAAATTATCAAAACCAACACCCAAAGAAATAGATAAACCAACTGCACTCCATAATGAGAATCTTCCACCAACCCAGTCCCACATAGGAAATACATTGTTATCAGAAATCCCAAACTCAGTAATCTTTTCTAAATTTGTAGATACTGCAACAAAGTGTTTCGATACCTCGACCTCTGTTGTATATCGTAGAAACCAATTCTTAATTGTAATAGCATTACTAAGAGTTTCTTGCGTAGTGAAAGTTTTAGAAACAACCACAAACAAAGTGGTCTCAGGATTTAACCTTTTAAGGGTTTCATATACATGATCACCATCTACATTACTTATATAATGCAATTGAAGATGATTTTTATAAAATTGAAGCGCCTCAGTTACCATTACCGGACCGAGATCAGAACCTCCAATACCAATATTAACTATATCAGTGAAAGCTTTACCAGAATACCCTCTTAATTCACCCGAAATAACAGCGTCAGAAAAAGTTTTCATCTTTTCTTTGACTTCAGCTATATCCTTCATTATATCTCTTCCATCTACCAAAATAGTATCTCGAGGATCAGCCCTTAAAGCGGTGTGAAGGACAGCCCTACCTTCTGTTTGATTTATAACTTCTCCAGAAAAATAGGCTTGAATTGCCGATGAAAGGCCACATTGATCAGTCAACTGCAATAACAATTGCATTGTTTCTGAACTTATTCGATGTTTAGAATAATCAACTACAAAGTCATTCCATAAGATTGTAAACGTAGTTGCCCGCTGAGGATCTTCAGCAAAAAGAGATTTAATTTCAGTATGTTGCACATCGTTAAAGTGCTGTTGCAACAATTTCCACGCATTCGTAGTGGTGGGATTAATAGCAGGTAATGCCATGTAAATTATAGTTGAGTGATGTATTGCTCTTCCTCTTGATTAGTGTATTCACTGTAAGGAATATTATCCAATCGATATTTTAACGGTTTTACATACTCCAGATAACTGCCTTTCATTGATTCATTCATAGGCTCAGAAGCAGGCATTACATGGGTTAGAGGATCAACCTGAACTCCGTTTTTCCAAAATCGATAACAGACATGTGGTCCTGTAGCAAGTCCTGTACTTCCTACCCTACCAATCTCCTCTCCTTGCGCCACATATTGACCAACCTTTACTAAAATTTTAGACATATGAAGATATTGCGTTTCGTAGGTGCCATTATGACGAATCTTAACATAATTACCATTACCGGCAGTATATCCAGCCTTGACTATTGTACCATTGGCGGTTGCCCTAATTGGTGTACCATGAGGAGCGGCATAATCGGTCCCCTTGTGGGCCTTCCACACTTTTTGCACTGGATGAAAACGTCGAGGTGAGAAGCGTGAAGAAATTCTAAAAAAATCCAAAGGAGCCTTTAAAAACATACGACGCATCATGTTTGCCTTTTCATCATAAAATGAGGATTTATTTTTAATAGAATCCGTTACATAATTAAAAGCATAAAACGGGTGATTTTTATGTTCGAAATAAGCAGCCTTAATTTTACCCATCCCAACATAAAGTGTATCATCAATAAAACGCTCTTCATATATTATTTTAAACTTATCCCCTTGTTGTAAACGAAAAAAGTCAACGGTATAATCATATATCTGAGATAATTTATGAGCTACCATATAGTCCATTCCAGCTTCCAAAATACTTTCAGAAAGTGATTTCGTAATAATACCAGACGCTTCACGTTCTACAATTTTTACAGGCTTTTTCTTGGCATAAGCATGGACAGAATCAGCCATATTTACAACAATATAGTCAATTTTGGATGGCTGATAAATAAAAGCGTTAGGTTTTTTAAGAGAGTCTTTAGATAATAGAATTGTGTAAGCATCTCCAACTTTTAACCTTCTTGGATCAAATGTAGGTTTAGCCTTTTCAGAAATTTCGAAAATCTGTGTAGCGTCCACATTATTCATTGCCAAAATCTTCCCAAAAGTATCTCCGGTTTTAATAGTGTCTCTCAAAACATGAAAATCGTTAAGGTTAAAGCCAAATTCAATAATAGGCTTAATAACCTCTTCTTTCACCATTTGAACTTGCTTTTGCTGTTTTTCACACCCTAGTAATGTCAAACAACAACCTACCGCTACAAGTATTTTTTTTATCATGAAATTATGCTTTTTCAGGATTAAAAACATGGTCTACCCACTGCTTACCCCAATCATCTTTCTCTTCTGCGCTCCAAATATCCGGAAAAAAGATGATTTTTTGAAAACTTGGAGGCAAATAATCTTTCCAATTAGTTCCTCCAGTGGCATCAATATCCTTATTATCCTTTCTTAAATAACGATAAGCTGAGCCCATATGCATCAAAGGCCACAAAACATTTGCATTTACATCAAAGGTCTTCATTGCATCTAAAAGCAAAACATCAGCGCGCTCAATCACAGGCAAATCAAGAAATTTTTGATAAATCGTATTATTCTTCACCTCCTGAGCAATACGCATAAATCTAGGTGTATACCTGTATTCAAATTGTTTAAGTGTTAGCGTCTTTTCACCAGTATTACTATCAACAGCTCCCTTTTTCCAATAAATTTTCTCATATAAATCCTCCATGCCCTCAGATCCTGAAATCAAATCTCTCTCAGAATAATGCACCAAATTCTTCAAGGGTGTAGCATACAACTCAATCATCCTAAACTGAGCAGATTGAAATCCACTTGCAGGCAACAATGACATTCTAAATTGCAAAAATTGCGACCGATCCATGCCCTTTATCATGATTTCAAAAGAAGAAATAAGTGCCTTGAAATAACTATTTATACGAGTGAGTCTGTCCGTAAAAAACCTAGCGGTTTGTAACTTATCATCAATAAGTTGCTTTTGCTCATGAATAATAAGCTTAAAGTACAATTCTGTAATTTGATGATACATTATAAACACTTCCTCATCAGGAAAATGGGTACGAGGAATTTGCAGACTCAAAAGAGTATCCAAATGTATATAATCCCAATAAGTCAAAAAACGTTGATGTAGCAACCCATCCAAGTAAGATCCCAAATCTTGTCCTGAATTTCTATACTTTTCTTCCAGTTGATCAATTCGATCGGCAATTTCTTTGGGAATGTTACTCATGTATTTAGTTCATTATAATTTTAAACGAATTTTTTAATCCTTTAAAGCCTTCTAAGTCAGCGACTATAGACCCAACGCGTAAACTTGCCTTTATCCTAACCGGAGCCCTATTTTCGTCATTTGAAATCCAAACAGTAAGACTTTCTTTCGCCTTAAATACACGTCCAGATTGAACGTACGGTCGGAACTTTAAAGTTTCAACCTTGCCAAATTTAGTACGTAAAACCTCTTTGCCCAAATATCGCATCTTAAACTTAAAAATTTCATCATCATCAAGAATCATATCAATCACAAAATCGTCACCGTACTTCAATTTATTAAACTCAACATTGTTACGAAAATAATAAAATGCTGACATCATATCTTGAACACCAACCGGTATAGTAAGGGTAGTATCTTTCTTCCGCTTCCTATCATAAGCAATCGCAGAATTTACTTCGTGATTAAAAAGAATTTCCAAATCTTTAGTATACCCCCCTTCATCTATCTGACGAATAAACCTATATGGCTTACCATCCACTTTGTCGAAATAACTTTCGTAATTATCATCCACCTTAAAAAATAATCTCGCTAACCCAGTGGTTGTTCCCTTGCCTATGACATGATATACTGATTTGCCTTTATAATTTGTTTCATTAAGCTGCATTGTAGCATAACTCGCATTAAAGGGCCCATAATGAATTCTAAATTGGAACCACTCGCCTGATTTGAAAACTGAAGAATTCACTCCATTACCATTTTGAGCAAATAGAGAAATAGATATTAAAATTAAAACGAAAGTAAGGTAGGTCTTTTTCATAACTATCCAATTGTAAAAATAATAAAATAATAATGCCATTATCACATTTGTACCTATGAAATCAAGGACTGTTCCAAAAAAGATTTAAATAAAAAAAGCCCGATGAAACATCGAGCTTTTTCCATTAACCAACCAAAACTTTAAATTATGAAAACTTTCTTAAAGTTGCTAAAGGGCACCACCCCTTTTTGCGAGTGCAAATATACGGCGATTTTACACCTAAAAAACACTTTCCGAAAGTTTAACACAACATTGTGTTTTGTGCGATATTTTCTGGTTAATCATTATATAATTGTTAACACTTTAACTAATTTATAGCGTTCCCCTCAACTGTTGCTCTCTCTCGATAGACTCAAAAAGAGCTTTAAAGTTACCAGCACCAAATCCTTTTGCACCCATTCTCTGAATAATCTCAAAGAAAAGTGTAGGACGGTCTTCCACTGGCTTGGTAAAAATCTGAAGTAGATAACCCTCCTCATCCGCATCTACAAGAATAGATAGTTTTTGAAGTTCGGCAATATCCTCCTTCATCATATCACGATGTACACCTAATCTTCTAGGAATGTCATCATAATATGCTTGAGGTGGTGGTGGCAAAAACTCCACTCCCCGAGACTTTAATTCACTCACAGTCTTAATTATATCATCGGTTGCAACAGCAATATGCTGAACACCAGACCCTTCATAAAAATCCAGATATTCTTCTATTTGAGATCGTTTTTTTCCTTCAGCAGGCTCATTAATTGGAAACTTAATACGTCCATTTCCATTACTCATCACCTTACTCATTAAAGCAGAATACTCTGTATGAATCTGTTTATCATCAAAAGATAGGAAATTAACAAATCCCATAACATCCTCATACCATTTTACCCAATGATTCATTTCACCCCAACCTACATTACCAACCATGTGGTCTATATATTTCAATCCTACTGATGATGGGCTGTAATCGGGCTTCCATTCTTGAAACCCTGGCAAAAACACTCCTTTGTAATTCTTTCGTTCTACAAACATATGAACAGTTTCCCCGTAAGTATAGATACCAGCACGTACGACTTCTCCATGTTCGTCTTGTTCAATAATTGGCTCCATGAATGACCTAGCTCCTCTCTTGGTAGTTTCCTCATAAGCACTTCGAGCATCATCTACCCATAATGCCACTACCTTCACTCCATCACCATGTTTAACAATATGCTCATTTACAGGCGATTTGCTATTCAGTGGCGTTGTTAATACCAAGCGAATTTTATCTTGTTTTAACACATAACTAACCTCATTTCTAGAACCAGTCTCCAATCCTTTATAAGCTAAGGATTGAAATCCAAACGCAGTTTTATAATAATGGGCAGCTTGCTTTGCATTTCCAACATAAAGCTCAACATAATCGGTTCCTAAAAGAGGCAAAAAATCTTGCGCTCCTTCAAATATTTTTTCAAGACCGTAGTCTACGGATTTTATTTCTTTTGACATTTTTTAGTTCTTTAGATACATTAATTAAGAATCAAGCCACGATTGATAATAACTTTCATCTGCTATTTTCATGGCCTCATCAGTAAGCATAAGTGGTTTAAACGTGTCTACCATTACAGCCAGTTCCTGTGTCTGGGTTTTACCAATACTTCGCTCTGTTGCTCCAGGATGGGGTCCGTGAGGTATTCCAGCAGGATGCAATGAAATATGACCTGGCTCTATATCATTTCGACTCATAAAATCTCCATCTACATAATACAACACCTCATCACTATCGATATTACTATGATTATAAGGCGCAGGTATTGCGTTAGGATGATAGTCATACAACCTAGGCACAAATGAACAGACAACAAAAGCATCCGTTTCAAAAGTTTGATGAACTGGAGGTGGTTGATGGATTCTGCCCGTTATAGGTTCAAAATCATGGATGGAAAATGCATACGGATAATTATATCCATCATAACCCACTACATCAAATGGGTGTGTTGCATAAACCATGTCAAAAATCTCATCTTTCTTTTTAACCTTAATTAAGAAATCACCTCTCTCATCATAAGTTTCCAAAGCAGAAGGTTTGCGAATATCTCGTTCACAAAATGGAGAATGCTCCAATAATTGACCAAACCAATTACGATATCTTTTTGGAGTATAAATAGGTCTTCTAGACTCGACAATAAACAACCTATTATCTTCAGTAGAAAAATCTATTTTATAAATTATACCACGTGGGATTAACAAATAATCTCCATAAGTGAATTCCAAATTACCGAGCATTGTACGCAATATTCCCGATCCCTTATGAATAAACAACAATTCATCCGCATCAGTGTTCTTATAAAAGTACTCTTGGGTTAAATTTTTTGGGGCCGCTAAAATTATGGTACAGTCACTATTAGTTAAAACTGCCTTTCTACTTTCCAAATAATCAGCAACTGCTGGCACTTGAAATCCTTTCAATCGGTAAGATTGTATATTATTGGCACGCGCTATCTTAGGCGCCACACTATATTGCCCTTTAATCTCCTTAACTTGAGTAGGACGTTGTTCATGGTAGATGTTTGAATACATTCCATCAAATCCAATAGTCCCGAAAAGTTGTTCATAGTACAAATCTCCATTGGATTTTCTAAAAATGGTATGTCGTTTCGGCGGAATTTTTCCTAACGAATGATAAAATGGCATAACGGTTATATTTTACAGGTGTAAATGATAAAAATTGACTCATAAAGTTGTGAGCCATCAATCTGCAAGCTAAAAAGTTCTCATTCAGGATTTCTCTTGATGAGGAATTTTAAGAAGCTCAGTAATCCTTCCCAATATTTGTTCATACCTTCACAAATATCGTAATTTTTGATGAATTATTATAAATCTCATCAGATCTATTCATTATTAATAATAATGAAGACCCTTAACCTGTTTTTCTAAAACCAAAAGCCCACACTCACGAACCAGATATGAGTTCCTCCCTCTGGAGACCATGTATACTTTGCCTCTATTGGCCCCATAAAAGTTTCCATCCCGTAACCAACGGCATATCCAGAATAGTCAGGTCTACTAAACCATTCTCGGTTAAGAAAAATATCATTAGCAGCATTCGCATAATTTGCTGTAAAATTGATATGATTCTTTGGAATAAACTCGTAATCCATTGTAAAACCACCCTTTACAAAACTATTACCACCGAAACTTAAAAAATCATATCCAACAAATGAAATAAAATTATTTATAAAGTCATTACCATATCCGCCCAACACAAAATCAAGCGTATTATGATCTGAATTACCTAGACGAAAGCCCCCTTCATTTACTATATTAAGGGAAAACTTTGGAAATATTGTAGTAGCTATACCAATTTTAGCCTTAGCAATTGAATAAGGTTTAAAATTATTATGATAATCCGAAGAATACAGATACCAATGAAAATCCCCATTAAAGTATACTCCCTTTTTTGGAAAATATCTGTTATCATAGCTGTCTAGTAAAAGGTACCCATAGGTGCTAACAAAATCACTCTTTTCAAAATAAGCGGCTTCACTTTCAACATCCGAGATTGTTTCTGTCTTAATTCTAAGGTTTTTATATTCAAGTCCCGCACCCAAAGAAAATTCTTCTTTGAAAAGAGTTTGCACATAAAGTTGATTTGTAAAATCGGCCACCGAAACATTTACTTTATTAATTGGAACCGTTGATTCACCCACCACTTGTTGAACAAAATTAAAATCAACATCCTTTTTAAAATAGTTAAATGTTGATTTCAACCCATAACTCCAGTGAAAGCCCTTGTCAACATAATATTCGAAATTGTATCGAATATTATCGCCCAATATAAAGTCTACCCCCACTACATCATCTTCTTGTAAAAAATTTTTGTGGGTTACATTAATAACACCACTAGTTTTATAAAGATCATCGTAGTGAACTCCTAACTTTAAATAGGTGCTATTTTTATTTTCAGATAACTTAAAATGCACTAATTCACC
This sequence comes from Imtechella halotolerans, assembly GCF_028743515.2. GTDB lineage: Bacteria > Bacteroidota > Bacteroidia > Flavobacteriales > Flavobacteriaceae > Imtechella > Imtechella halotolerans. Next base: position 2,333,404 of record NZ_CP117969.2, read on the forward strand.
TTCATCTTTTGACTGTACTTCATAACGAATAGCATTGAAATTTCCAGTTCCAAGAAGGTTATTTACTCCTTGTTGAAAACGTTCAAAGCTAATTAATTCATCATTCTTTAATCTCAGCTTCCCCTTCAAATAAGCCCTACTGTAATGTTCACTACCAGAGAATTGAATATCCACTATATTTAGGGAGTCCGTAGGCTCTATTTTTACAGGAGGCCTGGAAAATCGCTGTTTCCTTGACAGCTCTTTAAGCGATTCAAATTGATTATACGCAGCTATCTTACCATTGGAAATAATCTCCATGCCTTCCTTGAAAGAAACAACATTGAATTTACTAATATCAGGGTGAATATAAATATCTGTTTTTTTAGACTTCTCGCGCATATCATTCACCGTGCGATAATTATTGATCTGTAAAAGTATTCCAGGAGCAGAGGTCAATGTTTCTCGATCAGCTAGTGCGTCCTGTACATCTACCCCTATAATAATATCCACCCCTTTATCCTTAAGCTCATCCAGGGGATAATTATTTACTACACCTCCATCTATCAATAGACGCTCTCCAATTTCGACAGGCTCAAAAAGAGAAGGAAATGCTCCGCTAGCTAATATAGCTTCAGGCAGATATCCGGATTCCAAACGTACACTTTCACCTGTTTCAACATCTGTTGCCATACAAAAAAAAGGAATAGGGAGCTTATCAAATTCATTTATATGGTTCACAGGTTGTAATAATTGAACCAATAAATTATACACGTTTTGTCCCTTGGAAAATGCCGAAGGAAAAGACACTTTTAACTTATTAAAAGGTAAGGAAATTGCGTAACGTTCCTGGTCTTCTTTTTCATAGAAAGTCTTTGCTGATCTAGGAATCTGATCTTGAATCAATTCTTCAAAACTAATACTCTTAAATATGGAATCTAATTGATGGGCAGAATATCCCGAAGCATATAATGCGCCAATAATAGCTCCCATACTAGTTCCTCCTATATAATCAATACGCACACCTGCTTCCTCGATTACCTTTAGGGCGCCTATATGTGCTAGGCCCTTTGCACCCCCTCCACTTAACACTAACCCTACCTTTATATCATCAGGAGTTTGTTGCGCTAATATTATAGGACAAAATCCTATTACAAAAAACAGAAATATCAGGGAGGTTTTCATAGTAACTTTTTACAAAGTTTGAAGATACGCAATTAATGAAAATGTGTATAAATTTTTTTAGCTTTTGAAGGGCCAACTACCGCTGTCAAATCCTCTTCACTAGCTTCCTTAATCCTCTTAACCGATTTAAAATGAGACAACAAAACATCCCTTGTAGCGTCTCCAATCCCTTCTATTGAATCCAATTCAGAAACCACAGCAGCTTGGCTTCTCTTTTTACGGTGAAATGTTATTCCAAATCGGTGCGCCTCATTACGTAACTGTTGAATAATTTTAAGGCTTTCTGACTTCTTATCTAGATATAGAGGAACACTGTCTCCTGGAAAATAGATCTCTTCTAATCGCTTAGCAATACCAATGATTGCAATTTGCCCCCTTAACCCTAGAGCATCTATACTTTTTAACGCTGAGGACAATTGCCCTTTTCCTCCATCTATAACTATTAACTGCGGTAAAGATTGTCCCTCGTCAAGCAATCTTTTATAACGCCGATAAACCACTTCTTCCATTGAAGCAAAATCGTCCGGCCCATCAACAGTTTTGATATTAAAATGTCGATAATCCTTCTTACTTGGCTTTCCATCTTTAAAAACTACGCAAGCAGCAACAGGATTAGTTCCTTGAATATTTGAGTTATCAAAACATTCAATATGCCTAGGTTCAGATCCAAGTCGTAAATCCTTTTGCATCTGTAACATTATACGATTCACATGTCGATCGGGATCTGTTATTTTCAATTGCTTAAAACGTTCTTGCCTATATAGTTTCGCATTACGTTCAGAAAGTTCAAGTAGTTGCTTTTTATCACCTAATTTTGGTATAGTAATCTTTAAAGTTTCGGAAACGGTAACTTCAAAAGGAACCAACAATTCTTTAGATTGAGAATGAAAACGTTCACGTAATTCCATTATCGTCCATTCCAACAATTCACGATCAGACTCCTCTAACTTCTTTTTAATTTCTAAGGTATGAGCTCTAATAATGGCACCATAAGAAACCTGAAGAAAATTCACATAACCATAGCTTTCATCAGAAACAATTGTAAAAACATCTACATTACTAATTCTAGGGTTTACAATTGTTGATTTAGCTTGGTAATTTTCAAGCACCTCTATCTTTTCCTTGATACGTTGGGCTTCTTCATATTCCATTTTTGTTGCATAGGCCTTCATTTGTTTTTTAAATTCTTGTAATGACTCCTTGAAATTTCCTTTTAAGATTTCTCGAATGGCTATAATCTGCTTGTTGTATTCTTCTTCTTTATGCAGGCCTTCACATGGTCCTGCACAATTTCCCAAATGATATTCCAGACATACCTTATATTTTTGAACATTTATTTTCGCTTCAGATAGATCATAATTGCAGGTACGTATAGCATACACTCCTTTTATTAAATCAAGAAGAGTACGTACAGTCTTAAAATTAGTATAAGGACCAAAATACTCAGAACCATCTCTCACCACATTTCTTGTAGAGAATACTCGTGGAAAACGTTCTTTTTTTAAACAAATCCAAGGATAAGTTTTATCGTCCTTAAGCAAGATATTATAGCGAGGCTGATACTGTTTGATAAGATTGTTTTCTAGTAGTAAGGCATCCGTTTCAGTCGGAACCACTATATGCCGAATAGTAACTATTTTTTTAACAAGCACTCGTGTCTTTCCAGAATCGTGTGTTTTTTGAAAATACGATGAAACTCTTTTCTTAAGATTGCGAGCTTTTCCTACATACAATATTTTTCCTTCTTTATCATAAAATTGATAAACTCCCGGCTGACTAGGAAGTGTATGTAGCTGTAATTCTATGGTTGAAACAGTCATATTACAAATGTATACAAATGCCCTCTTTTTACCTATTTCAGTACTTGCTTTTAACTCCTTTGATTTAGCATAGAACAATCAAATTTTAATGTATTTTTGAAGTATTTTATAAAAATATCTCTGAGGAACTAATTATGGTAAAATCTGAATTAAGAAAAAAATATAAAGAATTACGGAATTCATTAACCGATAATTATATTGAAGAACAAAGTTTAGCAATTGCTAATCGATTACTTTCACTTCCAATTTGGGAAAAGTCATACTATCATATTTTTCTTTCCATATCATCAAAAAAAGAAATTAACACTTCTTATATTCTTCATATTTTACAGGGAAAAGATAAAAATATTATTATTTCAAAGTCCAACTTTCAGGATCTAAGTTTACAGCATTTTTTACTTACTGACACTACAGTTATAAGGCCAAATCACTGGGGCATTCCTGAGCCAGAGGAGGGTATTGAAGTTCCTATACAAAAAATTGATGTAGTTTTTATACCACTCCTCACTTTCGATGTTAGCGGTAACAGAGTAGGTTATGGAAAAGGATTTTATGATGGTTTTTTGGCCCAATGTAAACCCGAAACCTTAAAAATAGGTTTATCATTCTTTGAGCCGGAAGACCAAATTGATGACATATCAAAATCAGATATTCCACTAGATTTTTGTATAACCCCTAAAAACACTTATACCTTTTAAGTTCTTCTACTGAAATTTATACCTTTAATCGATTTTTAACCTTAAATAACCTACTAATTTAGTACTTTTAACATACCCAAATCTTTTAACCTCGTTCAATTTAGAGTCCATGTTAAAAGATAATCATCCTTTTTACTTTGATATAGCTGCACTCATAAACTTGGGTAGCTGGTACATATGCTTGGAGACGAACATGGTGTTCTGGGATGATATTGTACGATTGATCCACGAAGCCCCTAAAGATTATACTCCAAATATTTCTAAAGGTATTTCTTTTTTTACCCCTGAATTTCAAGAGATAGCTCATAAGTCGCTGGAAGCCTGTGCCAAAGAAGGTATTCCTTTTGATTTAGAGATGCAAATTATAACTTTTAATAACCGTAAACTCTGGATTCGTTCAACCGCCAAACCAGTAATTGAAAACAATAAAATTGTTGGTATAAAAGGTGTATTTCAGGATATTGACGAAACTAAAAAAAGAGAATTAGAACTACAACAATCAGTATTAGTAATAGAAGCCCAAAATAAACAACTTCTCGATTTTGCTCATATTGTCTCCCATAATCTAAGATCTCATTCAAGTAATTTAGAAATGGTTATAGATGTACTGGAGACTGTAAAAAACAATTCAGACCGCGAGCATATTTTGGAAAACTTACATGATATTTCTAGAAAACTCTCGGAAACTATTAATAACCTAAATGATGTAGTCACCATAAAAACTGCGTTAAATGACAAGTTAAAGCCTATTGATTTAGAACAACATTTATTAAATGTCTGTGGATCTATAGGTGAAATTATAAAAAGAGAAAATGCTACAATAACTCATGATTTCACCATTGGCAAAAACATAAAGCACATACCTGCCTATATCGATAGTATTTTACTTAATTTACTAACTAATGCAATCAAATATAAACACCCTAAACGCCATCCAATTATTCATGTATTTACTACTGTAGTCGATAATAAATTACAGTTGCATGTTAAAGATAATGGATCAGGTATTGATTTAGATTTACATGGCAACAAACTATTCGGAATGTATAAGACGTTTCACGATCATCCAGATGCTAATGGCATAGGATTATTCATTACTAAAAATCAAGTAGAAGCCCTAGGAGGAAATATACTAATTAAAAGTACGCCTGGTATTGGAAGTACTTTTACAATTGCATTTTAACAGTCATGAAAATAAAAAAGCCAAATATTTGTATCATAGACGATGACAGAGTTTATGTGAATCTAATTTCAAAAATCATCCAATTACGTGATCTAGCGCAAACAATACATATTTTTAAAAATGGAAGAGATGCGTTAAATTATTTCTCATCCCTAAAAAATGTAAATGCCAAAATCCCTGATTATGTATTTCTAGACGTAAACATGCCAATTATGGATGGATGGCAATTCTTTGAAGAATATGCCAAAATTGACAAAGCGCTACGTTCTCAAATGAAACTCTATATCGTAAGTTCAAGTGTAGATCCAAGAGACATCATCAAAGCGAAAGAACTTCCCGACGTAAATGGTTATCTTTTAAAACCTCTTCGAGTAGTTGATCTTGAAGGCATTTTGAGACCTACAATACTAACTTAATCATTTTTCTTTTCAGGGAATGCTTTTTTATTAAACACGATAAGGATTCCTACCCCCGTACTAATAGCGACATCAGCAATATTAAAAACAGGTTCAAAAAACCTAAAACTCTTTCCTCCTAATATTGGTAACCAATCTGGCCATGTTGTATCAATAAGAGGAAAATAAAGCATATCTACTACCTTCCCATGGAACAATGTTCCATATGGATCTTCGGCGAAAAGGGTGGCAATATGATAATAACTATCATCAAAAATAACACCATAAAATACAGAATCAATAATATTCCCAAAAGCACCAGCAAAAATAAGTGCAATAGCCGTCAACAAAATGGATGGTCCCTTTTTACGTGCTGAATCATACAACCAGTATCCAATCCCAATGATTGCACATAAACGAAAAAGTGTCAAAATAAGCTTTCCATATTCTCCTGGAATTTTGGCACCCCATGCAGCTCCCTCATTTTCAATGAATAGTATTTTAAACCATGAAAAAACTTCTATTGATTCTCCCAAAACAAAATTGGTCTTAATATACAATTTACTAATTTGATCCACTAATAGGATTACAAAAATGATAAGTGCAGCTTTTTTTAGATTCATATCAAATAATACTTGTAGTAGCTTTGGCATCAAAAATAAACAAATTATTGGGTTTTTATTACCTCAATGTCTCCATTTACACTTTGCAAAGAAAAAGTAGAAGACCCCAAGGGTAGTAAATCAGATACAACCTTGCCATAACGACTTTTGGCGGTTACTGTTCCATTTAACAGCATAGCCTGAATAGGAGCCGAAAAAGTACTTATAGCTACGATACCGGTAACTTCCTTTAAAACGCAAACACCGCTATAAATATCTGCGCGAAGTTGTTTAAAGTTGCCTTTCAACTGCAGTTCTATTTGTTCGCCAAACAAGGTTAATGATGCCTTTTCGGGTACTACTATTCTTATTTTAGAAGAAAAACCTTTATGAGCACTTAACTTATCATTAGGTAATTGAATCATAGGGTTAATTCCAACATTTATGAATAATGCTTGACCTTGTGCTCTAGTTTCCAATATCATATAATCACTGTACTCACCCATAAAGTCAGCTTCAATACTTATTTCTTGAACAGGTAAAGCTTCAATTTCCAGCTCAAACATCAAAGTAGCATTAATTTCAATTCGGGAGAATTGATATGGCAAAACTCTACTATAATTCCTTTGAGCTTGGACTGAAAACAATCCAATAAAAAATACCCCTATTACAATTTTTAGTAACTTCATAAAAAGAATAAAGCGCCTTAAAGGCGCTTTATTTTATTGCAACAATAATTAGCTTTGCATATTCTTAGCCTCAATACTCAGAGTCGCATGAGGCACCAGTTTCAATCTTTCTTTATTTATAAGCTTTCCTGTAACACGGCATATTCCATAGGTTTTATTCTCAATACGCACAAGAGCATTTTTAAGATCACGTATAAATTTTTCTTGTCTTATTGCCAATGCTGTATTGGCCTCCTTACTCATTGTTTCTGAACCTTCTTCAAATGCTTTAAATGTAGGTGAGGTATCATCTGTTCCATTATTACCATCATTCATATAAGCACTTTTAAGCAAATCCAAATCTTTCTTGGCCTTATCTATTTTTTGCTCAATAACAACTCTGAATTCTTCTAGTTCTTTATCTGAATACCTTACTTTAGTTTCTGTTGTTTCCATAGTATAAAGTATTAATGTTTTTCAATAACTATTCGTGTAGTCACTTCATCAAAAGCAACTTCCGTACCATTTTCTATCAATTCTTCGAATACAAGATCTGCAGTAAGTGTTTCGGCCTTAATGTACGCTAAGTTACTTATTACCGCCTGCTCAACAGATCCATCCTTTTGAAGCTTGATGTCAATTTTATCAGTCACTTCAAAACCTGCTTCTTTTCTCAAGTTTTGAATACGGTTCACTAGCTCTCTGGCAATCCCTTCCTTTCGTAATTCTTCAGTTATTGTAACATCCAACGCCACAGTAATTGAACCCGAATTGGCTACCAACCAGCCTTCTATATCCTGAGAAGATATCTCTACATCTTCCAAGCCTAAATTAATACTTTTCCCATTAACTTCTAAGGTCAATACACCTTCTCTTTCAAGATTTTGGATACTTTCTTGAGAGAAACCTTGTATCTCACTAGCAATCAACCCCATATCCTTACCAAAGCGAGGGCCAAGAACTTTAAAGTTTGGCTTTATTTGCTTTACCAAAATACCTGATGCATCATCAAGTAAATCAACCTCTTTTACATTTACCTCAGACTTGATAAGTTCCGCTACAGCCATGATTTCATGTTTCTGTTGTTCATCTAATACAGGAATCATTATCCTCTGCAAAGGTTGACGAACCTTTATCATTTCTTTCTTTCGTAAAGATAGCACCAAAGATGAAATTGTTTGCGCCTTCTCCATCTGTCCTTCTAGAGATTTATCAACAAAGTTTTCGACAAATTGCGGAAAATCAGCCAAGTGAACACTTTCCGAAGACTCTATTTTTGTCACAGCATTCAAATCTTTATACAATCGATCCATAAAGAAAGGAGCAATAGGAGAAGCTAATTTAGCTACTGTCACTAAACAATGATATAAAGTTTGATAAGCAGATATTTTATCTTGACCATATTCACCTTTCCAAAAACGACGACGACATAGGCGTACATACCAGTTACTCAAATTTTCTTGTACAAAATCAGAAATAGCACGAGCTGCTTTTGTTGGTTCATAATCAGCGTAGGCCTCATCTACCTTCTGAATCAATGTATTCAATTCTGATAATATCCATCTATCAATTTCAGGCCGTTCATCAAGTGGTACTTCATTTTCAGTATAGCTAAAATTATCTATATTGGCATACAAACTAAAGAACGAATAGGTGTTATACAATGTCCCAAAAAACTTTCTACGGACTTCAGCCACTCCTTCAATATCAAACTTCAGGTTATCCCATGGGTTCGCATTGGATATCATGTACCAACGAGTAGCATCTGGACCATATTCCTCTAACGTGGCAAATGGATCTACAGCATTACCTAGACGCTTGGACATTTTATGACCATTCTTATCTAATACAAGACCATTTGAAACGACATTTTTATAAGTCACAGAATCAAACACCAAGGTTCCAATAGCATGTAAGGTATAGAACCATCCTCGAGTTTGATCGACACCTTCAGCAATATAATCCGCTGGATAAGTCTCTCTTCTATCTATAAACTCCTTATTCTCAAAAGGATAGTGCCATTGCGCATATGGCATTGCTCCAGAATCAAACCAAACATCAATCAAATCAGCTTCACGTTTCATAGGTTTTCCAGAAGGTGAAACTAAAACAATTGCATCTACCACATTCTTGTGAAGATCCACTTTGTCATAGTTTTCTTCACTCATATTACCAACTTCGAAATCTTCAAATAAATCAGCTTGCATAAATCCCGCTTCAACTGATCTAATCATGGCCACTTTCAATTCTTCAACCGAACCTATTATGCACTCTTCCTTTCCATCTTCAGTACGCCAAATAGGTAAAGGAATACCCCAATAGCGAGAACGTGAAAGATTCCAATCATTTGCATTTTGCAACCAATTCCCAAAACGCCCTTCTCCTGTTGCTTTAGGTTTCCAATTAATAGTGGTGTTAAGCTCATGCATTCTATCCTTGACTTGAGTTATTTTTATAAACCAAGAATCAAGGGGATAATATAATACTGGTTTATCAGTTCGCCAGCAATGCGGATAACTGTGAACATATTTTTCTACCTTAAAAGCCTTGTTCTCTTCTTTCAGCTTAATAGCCAACTCAACATCTACTGATTTTTCAGGTGCCTCTCCTTCATTATAATACTCATTTTTGACATACTTCCCGCCAATCTCATCTATTTCACTTCGAAATCGACCCTGTAAATCAACTAAAGGAACAGGATTGTTATTTTCATCCAAAACAAGCATTGGAGGTACCTCAGGTGTAGCTTCTTTAGCCACCTTTGCATCATCTGCACCAAAAGTAGGGGCTGTATGAACTATACCTGTACCATCCTCCGTAGTTACAAAGTCTCCAGAAATTACTCGAAATGCATTTTCTGGATGCTCATATGGTAATGCGTATGGTAATAATTGCTCATAGCGAACACCTACTAAATCTTTTCCTTTACACTCTACTAATATTTCATAGGGGATTTTCTTTGACTCTGAATTATAATTTACAAAATCACTTTCGCCTTCTGATTGAGTATATTTACCCGTGAATTGCTTACCTACCAAAGCCTTAGCTAAAACTACTTGAATTGGCTCAAAAGTGTATTGATTAAAAGTCCTAACCAAGACGTAATCTATATTTGGCCCTACTGTCAAAGCGGTATTAGATGGCAACGTCCATGGAGTAGTTGTCCAAGCCAAAAAATGTACCTCTCCATAACCTTGAAAAAAAGCCGGTAAGGTTTCATTTATAGCCTTAAATTGAGCTACAACTGTTGTATCTGTCACATCTCTATAACATCCAAGTTGATTTAGCTCATGAGAACTCAATCCAGTACCTGCCTTTGGAGAATATGGTTGAATAGTATACCCTTTATACAATAGATCCTTATCATATATTTGTTTAAGTAGCCACCATACAGTTTCCATATATTTGGACTTATAGGTTATATAAGGATCTTTCATATCTACCCAATAGCCCATTTTCCTGGTTACATCATTCCAAACATCTGTATAACGCATTACAGCCTCTTTACAAGCTTTATTATACTCTTCAATTGAAATCTTCTTACCAATATCCTCCTTCGTAATTCCCAATTCTTTTTCCACTCCCAGTTCTACGGGCAGTCCATGTGTATCCCACCCTGCTTTGCGCTTAACTTGAAACCCTTTTTGGGTTTTATAACGACAAAAAATATCTTTAATAGCACGAGCCATAACATGATGGATTCCAGGAAGGCCATTAGCGGAAGGGGGGCCTTCAAAAAACACATAGGAATCATTACCTTCACGGCTTGTGATACTTTTTTCAAAAATCTGTTGTTCTTCCCAATAGTTAAGAATTTCTTCAGCTACTTTGGGTAAATCGAGTCCTTTATACTCTGTAAACTTCATTACAAACTGTCATTATACATTAAAGTTGCGCGAAATTAGTGATTTTCATTGAATTGAAAGCCTTAAAAAGATAAAAAAAGCCGTGCAAAAACACGGCTTAGTAATATGATTGTGACGTCTTTAACCATTGATCACTAGATTGATCAAAACAAATAGCGCACACCAATTATTAGATTACTACCTGCAGCCGAAATACCTGAAGAATAAGGGCGATAGAGCTCATTTGTGATATTCTCCCAAGTTAAAGTAGTTTCCCAACTCTTATTTAGTTGCGCACTTGTTCTAAGGTTAATTGTTTGCCAGGCTGGGACATAAGGTCTGCCATTATTATCCTTAGCATAAATATACTCCTTAGCACTCTCTGAAGGAGCTAGATCATTACTTGCAATCTTTCCATTAAAATTGGTAAAAAAATCAATTTTAAAAAATTGTTCCTTCCAAACAAGATGAGCATCTCCAAAAAGAGGCGCAGCATGACGAAGCGGAGCCTTACTCTTATCATCCAATTCCTCCTCTCCTTTAGTCCAGTTTACATTTGATATAAAATGTAACTCTTTTGTCAATACCGCTTCAAGACCTAACTCTAAACCATATACATGTGCCTTAGCCGCATTCTGTATAGCTTGCACTTTACTCAACTCACCTTGATATTCTATGGTGGTTTCTCCATTCAAATGAAAATCTCTTCGTACCAACGCATTATTCAAAAACGTATAATAAGTAGCAGCACTCAGTATTAACTTCCCCCCAAAGTCTTTTGAAATTCCTAACTCTCCTGTGTAAGCGTACTCGTGCTTAAGTTTCGGATTGGGAACAACAACAGACCCTGGCTCTGAATCAAATATTTTCCCAACATCATCTATATTTGGAGCCCTAAATGCAGTAGTTCCATTGAGTGTAAACTGCCAACTCTCACTTGGAGTCCAGCTCAAACCCAAACTCCCAGTTATTGCGCCTGCAGTAACATGAGCTCCACTAAATGGAAACTCATAAAAACGATTATCAAATTCAGCATCCACAAAGACATGATTATAACGGATACCAGCCAATAGATTCAAATTAGACCTCCATTTATATTGTGAATTCATATAAAATGCAATACTTTCCCATGTTGAATTATCAGGATATCTAGAAGCTGTTTCTTCCATACTTCCACTATAAATATCCTTAACATTGCCTTTGGAAAAAACACGATTGTGAATAAATTCACTTCCATAAAATAAATTCCAAGAAGGTGTCAAGTGTTTTTCAAAATCTACATTCACAGAATAAGCATGCACATTCTCTTTAGTTGTAAACAAATCAGATGAACCGAAGTTACGATCCATCCTACTTTCCTCAAAAAACTGATATGCCGATGTCAATTTAAAGGAATCATAAATAACGGTAGCTATGTTACGTTGCATCTGGAAATTTGCCATAGCCCATGATTGTGGCCCATAATCCCAAACCGCCGACCTTAATCCATCACCTCTAGGCCTAATAAGTCTATCATACCTAGAAAAATCAGAAGTTGTTGTATAATAAAGCCCCAACTGGTAATTAGTATTCTCTGAAGGAACATACTTTATCTTCTGTAAAAAATTAAATTGACTATATCCAGATGGCTTCTGTCTTCTAGGATTAGAATTGTTAACTAACATGTCTTGTCCATCTTTAGTAATAACATAGGTAGGCCTGAGATACTCATCAGGACCATATTTACCCATTACTAAATCATCAAAATCAGTAACCGAAACCGTTGTAAGTGAAGCCCATTTTTGCCACCCCATACGTAGCTTTAAATTTGCTGTTTTTTCGAAGTTAGCAGAGGCATATCGCAGGTTAAACTCACCATTAATTGTGGGTTGTTCGTTAGAAGAAAGTAACGGATCATGTGTGTAAAAATTCATAACACCCCCAATGGCATCACTACCGTAAATCATAGAACCCGGACCAAAAATGACTTCTGTCTTTTGAATAGAAAATGGATCTACAGAAATAACATTTTGAATATTTCCTCCTCTAAATATTGCATTATTCATTCGAACCCCATCTACAGACAAAAGTAGTCTATTGGTTGCAAAACCACGTATCATTGGGCTACCTCCACCTAATTGACTTTTCTGAACAAACACTTTACCACTATGCTGTAATAAATCAGCAGATGTTTGTGGGTTTGTAAATCGAATGTCAGCAGCACGTATGGATGCGATTTTAACTGGTAAATCCTTTTTCCGTTGTTGCCATTTAGAAACGGACAACACTACTTCATTAAGTTGTTCTGAGGAAAGTTCAAGATAAACTACATTCTTTAATTTTATCAATTCCTTCAAGGTAAAAGATTTTTGACGATATCCTACATGACTAAATATTAACTTATCTGAAGGAGTAAATATACCAACCTCCACAATCCCTTTACCATCAGTCACTAAAGCTTTAGATTTATCTTGGTTAATCACTGTTACGCCAGCCATAGGTTGACGTGTTTCAGCATCTATCACCTTTATTTGTTGGGAAAAAGCCTTTAAACCCCATAAAAAACACAGGAGGCATGCTACATATCTCATCTTAATTAAATACTTCATTTAAAACTTCCAACGACTTTGGCCTTTTAAAATCATCTAAATGCAATTCATAATAATGAAGTATTGATTTTAAAAGCAATTGACGCTGCTTTCTTGTTATTTTGATTGTTTCAATGGCATCAAAATTTATGCCTAACAACATCGGAAATTCAGAAAAATCTTCTATCACAAGAAATGCTTCACTCAAAGGAATTGAAGTAAAAACACCTTCCTGCAAATCAAAGTAACGAGCATCATTTAAATACTCTCCCGGGAAAAATCCTAAAAACCTAGTTAACTGAATCAATAGATACAAATGAAAATTAGCTATTTGAGAATGTAGATCCATCCATTGAAAAGCATTCTCTAAATAGGCAAACAAATCTAAATTAGGTTCCTCCTCCTTTATGGTATGTGATAAAACTTCGGCTAAAAAAAGTGACATCGTGTTTTTCCCCATATCAATATGCATATTCTGATAATGATAGGACATTTTAACTTCCTTAAAGTACTCTAATGTTCCTTTATTTTTGTGATTAGCAACAACTTCCAACTGACTTAATGGCTGAAAATAGGCAGGTTTAATCTTTCCTCTTTTAGCAGACAAAACCCCTTTGACTAAATAGCTTTTCACCCCCGACAGCTCGGTAAAACACTTTACGATAAGACTACTATCTCCATACTTTACTGCAGATAAAACAATTGCTTTAGTAGAAACAAGCATTAGCGAACAATCATAAATTAATTAAATCTTTACATCAGTGAAGTCCATATAGACAATATCACCAAACATGTTTGATACCATATTGCAAAATCCAAAAACACCGTAATTGTAATCACTCCAAGATATTCAAGCAAAACAGGATTAAGATACGAATTAACATGTTTTAACCCCTTTTAAGTAGGTACCATCCATCACTAATATATTATTAACCATTTAATTTCCTTAAAAACACAGAATGCCATATTTAATACACCTAAAGAAGGAACTTGTTGTCAAGAGTTTCCAGAGTTATCAAGTATTCTTTCATGGTGTGATTTTACCATTTAATAAAAAAAACATGTCACTTGCAAAATAAATTTAAGAATGATAAATATCGACAATATGCACTAAATAATACAAAAATAAAGGATAGTATTTTGTAATTATCTATACGATGTGTATATAAGACCACAGCCCCACTTAGTATAAAAATAGCAAAACGAAAACGCGCTCTATTATTTTTTCAAATATATTAAAAGGCTATTTTACAACTATAACATTTAATCAAAATAAAGAAGCCGGAACAATCCGGCTTCTTTATTCATTAATCCTTGACATCTCTATACTACGCCTTGGGCAAGCATTGCATCAGCAACTTTTACAAAACCAGCGATATTGGCCCCTTTAACATAATCTACATAACCATCTGACTGAGTACCATAAGAAATGCATGCCTGATGTATATTACTCATAATTCCTTTCAATTTTTCATCCACCTCTTGCGCGGTCCAATTAAGACGTAATGAATTTTGTGACATTTCTAATCCCGAAGTGGCCACTCCACCAGCATTTGACGCCTTGCCAGGCGCAAACAATATTTTCGATTTTTGGAACACTTCAATAGCTTCAGGAGTAGATGGCATGTTCGCACCTTCTGACACGCAAATACAACCATTTGAAACCAGTATTACTGCTTCATCTCCATTTAATTCATTTTGAGTGGCGCATGGTAAAGCAACATCACATGAGACCTCCCAAGGTCGCTTACCTTCTATATAAACAGCACTTGGAAACTTATCAACATATTCACTAATACGCCCTCTACGTTCATTTTTAAGCTCCATTACAAATGCTAGTTTTTCTTCCGATATTCCATCTACATCAAAAATATAACCTGAGGAATCAGACATAGTAACAACCTTTGCTCCAAATTCAATAGCCTTTTCAGCTGCATATTGAGCCACATTTCCAGATCCAGAAATCGCAACTTTCTTTCCTGCAAAACTATCGCCCTTAGTTTTTAACATACTTTGAGCAAAATACACAGTTCCATATCCTGTAGCTTCGGGACGAATCAGAGACCCTCCATAAGGTAACCCCTTACCTGTAAGTACTCCAGTAAACTCGTTTCTTAAACGCTTATATTGACCAAACAAAAATCCAATCTCTCGAGCTCCTACTCCTATGTCTCCTGCAGGGACATCTGTATTATCCCCTATATGTCTTGAAAGTTCAGTCATGAAGCTTTGACAAAAACGCATAATCTCATTATCGGACTTCCCTTTTGGATCAAAATCTGAGCCTCCCTTACCTCCACCTAAAGGCAATGTAGTGAGGCTATTTTTAAAGACCTGCTCAAAGGCAAGAAATTTTAAAATACTAAGGTTAACCGAAGGATGAAATCGTAGTCCTCCTTTATACGGACCAATGGCCGAATTCATCTGGATACGATAACCTCTATTAACTTGGATTTGACCTTGGTCATCTAACCAAGATACTCTAAACATTACCACTCGTTCTGGTTCAACCATACGCTCTAGTAACATTTTGTTTTGATACTTTTTATTGTTCTCAATAAAAGGGATTACAGTTTCAGCTACTTCCTTTACTGCCTGTAAAAATTCGGGTTCATGTCCATTTCTTTGCTTTACCAGCTCCAGAAACGAATTGATTTTTTCTTCCATAAAAAATTCAATTGCAATATTTGATAATTTGCTTAAAATAAAGCACAAATATACTATTTATGTGTTTTTAAGTGTTTATTTTCAGATATTTTCGGCATTTTTAAAAAAGTTAGACGGACTTATTTCCGTTGATTTAGAAAACATTCCTAATTCGTAATAGTCCGCATATCCCAAGTCCAACAGCAACTTGCACCTAACATGCTTTTAATACTAATCATTAGCAATAAATAACACTTTATTATTGTAGAAGAGCCTCCTCACTATTTAACTTAATATGCCTTGCCAGGTTTTCTTTTAGGAAAGCACTATCATCTCACATAGTTAAAAAGATTAGGATCGCCGTCTATATCTAATCAATTTACAATCGCGTACGATAAAAAACTAATAATGGAAATGACAGTATTGAAGAATGAAGGTAGTTTCATTAGTGTAGGCTCCCAATTCCGAAAAATTTGACCAACTACCTACCTCGACATTTGAAGGAGTAACATCTACTGGATAACATGGTACACCCAGTGAATTATTCACAAATGCCTTCCATTGTCAGATTTGATGATATACATTAATTGTAATTATTATCTTTAAAAATGGGTAGAAGTTTTTAATTCAAATTCAATAATCTCTCCAAAAACAAAAATTTATACCAAGATTTTTTGAATTAATACAGGGATAACTACCTATTAAACGAATGAAAAGAGGCGCAAAAATATTTATGCGCCTCTTTTTATCAGTACAGGTTATCCCTCTATGGCCTGTCGCAAATCTTCAATCAAGTCATCTGAATCTTCTATACCGACACTTAAACGAATAAGTGCATCAACAACTCCAGATTGTTCTCTTATTTCTTTAGGAATACTTGCATGAGTCATGCTTGCTGGATGTCCTGCAAGACTCTCAACTCCTCCTAAGGATTCTGCTAAAGTAAACACCTTTAGTCGTTCAACAATTCTAATTGCATCCTCGTATTTGGCTCCTTTGGGAACAAATGAAATCATACCTCCAAAATCCGTCATTTGTTTTTTTGCCACTTCATGATTAGGATGAGACTCAAATCCTGGCCAATACACCTTTTCAACACTTGGATGTGATGCCAAATACTCAGCAATAACTCGACCATTTTCACAATGACGCTGCATTCGCACATGCAATGTTTTTATACCTCTCAACACTAAAAAACTATCCATAGGTCCACAGACAGCTCCACTAGCATTCTGTATAAAATACAACTGATCTGCAATTTCGGAATCCTTAACAACTAAAGCCCCCATAACTACATCACTATGTCCCCCCAAATACTTAGTAGCTGAGTGCATAACAATATCTGCTCCTAATGCAAGGGGTTGTTGAAGGTAAGGTGTTGCAAAAGTATTATCAACAGCCAACATTAGGTTATATTTTTTTGCCAATTCAGATACGGCAACAATATCAATGATATTCATCATTGGATTTGTAGGAGTCTCTACCCAAATAAGCTTTGTATTCTCATTGACAAGGGCAGCCACAGCCGATACACTGTCCATCTCTACAAAATGAAATTTAATCCCAAAATTTTGAAATATTTTGGTAAACAATCGAAAACTTCCACCATAAAGATCATTTGTAGAAATTACTTCATCCCCTGGTTTCAATAGCTTCATCACCGCATCTATAGCCGCTAATCCACTTCCAAAGGCTAACCCATAATTTCCTCCTTCTATGCTCGCCAGTGCGTTCTCTAAGGCATTACGTGTAGGATTATGTGTTCTTGAATATTCATACCCTTTGTGTCCGCCAGGTGTTGATTGAGCGTAGGTTGATGTTTGATAAATAGGAGGCATAACCGCCCCATATGCTTTATCATGCTCCTGCCCTCCATGTATTGTTTTAGTATTGAATTTCATCCTTTCTTGGTTTTAATAATCTTAACCGTTCATCAACCAAACCTTCTGAATTAAAGAACGATTTTTAAGAAGTCGTTAAATTTGAACAAATGTAACCATTCATTGGTTCATTCCCAAGATAGGGTTGTATCTTTGCCTAACGATTCTCACACAAGCCTTTTTTATGAATAAATTTTTTTACTTTGCTTTTGCAAGTTGCTTATTTATTGCATGTTCCAAAGAGCAAAATATTACTTTTACAGAAAAAACACTAGAAGCTCAATCCAATGACTGCCTTGAACAAACCTGTGCAACAGTATCTATTACCTACCCATACATTGTAGCAAGTGATTCTATATCTCACAATATCAATAAAGAAATCAACAGACATATCATTCAAGTTTTAGATTCAGACGAGACCTACAATACAACACTAATCTCTGCTGAACAAGCTGTAGACGCTTTTATTAAAGACTTTTTAGTTCTAAAAGAAAAATTTCCTGATTCATCCTTTGGTTATGAAGCGATGATAACTGGCTCAGTTTCATATCAATCAAAAACAATAATTAGTCTTGCCTTTGAAAGCTACATGTTTACTGGAGGCGCTCATGGATCATCAAATGTTTCTTTTTTAAATTTTGATGCTCAAACAGGTTTATTATTGGATAATAGTGTTCTTTTTAGCGATTTAGAAAAGATAAAAGAACTTGCTGAAACCTATTTCAGGAAACAAGAAAACTTAACTCCAGATGCCTCATTAAATGATGCAGGCTATTGGTTTGAAGAAAATAGCTTTCATTTACCTGCCAGCATTGGTCTAACTCAAAATGAACTAATTCTTCATTACAATCCGTATGAAATAGCTTCTTATGCTGATGGGCCTAAAACAATCTCCATCCCGATAGAGGAACTTAAAAACTTATTACTATTCTAAGATGAAACATTTTTACTTCTTAAGTTCTTGTGACACCTGTAAACGCATACTTAAAGAATTGGAACTACCCAATGATTTTATCCTACAAGACATTAAAAATCAACCTCTCTCTGAAAAAGAGTTAGAATCCTTACACTTACTAAGTGGTAGTTACGAAAAACTATTTAGTAAAAGAGCACGACTCTATAAAGAAAGAAACTTAAAGGATAAGAAGCTTTCTGAATCTGATATGAAATCTTTAATATTAGAGCATTACACATTTTTAAATCGACCAATTATAGTTATTAACCAAACCATTTTTATTGGTAACTCTACCAAGACAATAATGGCCGCTAAAGAAGTCCTACATGAACAATAGAGTCTTTGCTTTACTTGCTGCAACTGGTGAAGCCACTATATACGGCCTGAACCATTCAATTGCGAAAGGGTTAATGCCTGAATATATTCAGCCGTTTGGTTTTATTTTGTTACGTGTTTTATGTGCTGCAATACTGTTTTGGATTATAAGTTTATTTACAAAAAATGAAAAAATTGATCGTGCTGATTGGCTTCGCATTATAGCTTGTTCAATTTTTGGAATGGTAATAAACATGCTTATGTTTTTTAAAGGTCTAAGTCTCTCAACACCCATTAACAGCTCCGTAATAATTACCATTACTCCCATATTAGTCCTAGCTTTAGGCGCTTTTATTCTTAAAGAAAAAGTAACTTATTTAAAAGTTTTTGGAATTTTCTTAGGACTGGTAGGTGCTCTTGTATTGGTATTATTTGGAAGTGAAATTCGCAGTGATGCTCCTAATATACCTTTAGGTAATGCATTATTTATGATTAATGCAGCATCATTTGGAGTTTATTTAGTTTTGGTAAAACCCCTTACGAAAAAATATCGCCCTTTCACTCTACTAAAGTGGTTCTTTCTGATTTCATTAATTATAAACTTACCTATAACCTATAGTGAATTTAGTGAGGTAGCGTGGTCATCACTTCCTTCAAAGGCTATCTGGATGATGATCTATGTAATATTAGGGACTACCTTTTTAACCTATTTACTCAATATGATGGCCCTCAAAGAATTATCGCCTTCAACCTTAAGTGTATTTGTATATTTACAACCTTTTATAGCAATTATATTTGCAGTTATAACTGGTAGTGACCATTTGAATGTGATTAAAATCACCGCCGCCATACTCGTATTTACTGGAGTATATTTTGTAACGAAGAAGAAAACGGAATACAATGCTTAGTATTCCGTTCCGAATCTAATTTAGCCTATTTTAAATCTATCGGTTTTTTAGCATATTTTCGTGTATCTTCCTTGGTAAGAATTTTAAAATCTTCCGGACGGGCTATTGCATCAAATAATCGGGCAAGTGGCTCCGGTAATCCAATTAGCCTACGTTCTCCTAGATCTATCCATGCACCAAGCATTTCACAATGTGCTACATTTCTCCCTTTAAAATCATAAAAATTGTGCCTAAATTCAAAAAACATACCATCATCACTAAGACCTGTAAGCTCCAGTGATACGCTTACTGGTTTCCCTGGAAAAACTTCCTTAAAATAGTACATATGTTCGTAAAACACTACAGGGCCTATGTTATGATTAGCCAATACCTTATGATCAAACCCATTCTCCACCAAAAATGACATCCGGGTATGTGCCGCAAAACTAATATAAGCCGAATTGGCCATATGTCGATTAGCATCTATATCATTCCATCTAATTTCAAACTCTTTTAAATACATAGCTTCTTTATTATGCGCGCATAGTTTTTTGTAAAAATAAAGTGTTTTTATAAAAAGCATAGTATATTTAAAAAAAAAATGAGATGCCTATTCTTAGCTCTACATATTCCCCACCCCATCTATTTAAAAATGGGCACTTCTCTACTATTTGGTCTGGGGTATACCGCACAGTTCAAGGAATTAATCAATTTAGAGAACGTTTAATCTTGGATGATGGTGATTTCATGGATTTAGACTGGAGCTTTACAAGTAATGGAACTTCTAGAAAATTGATTGTATTACTACATGGATTAGAAGGAAATGCCCAACGTCCTTATATAACTGGAACCGCCAAATATTTTAACCAAAGGGGGTATGATGCATGCGCAGTTAACTTTAGAAGCTGTAGTGGAGTAACAAACCTATTATATCAATCATACCATTCTGGCGTAACCAATGATTTGGCGGAAATATTTAGACATATTTCTACAAAAAAATACAATATAGTTGTTGCCAAAGGATTTAGTCTTGGAGGAAATGTATTATTGAAATATTTAGGTGAAGAAAGACAACACCCCTCTATCATAAAGGCAGCAGTAGGAGTCTCTGTTCCTTGCGACTTATATGGATCCATGATAAAACTACATCAATGGTATAATTTACCATATGCCATTAGATTCCGTAAAAACCTCATCGACAAATTAAGATTAAAACAATCTTCGTTCCCTGACTATATCTCAGATGAATTACTCGAAAAAATTGAAACCCTAAGGGATTTTGACGAACTTTATACCTCAAAAGCACATGGTTTTGACAATGCATTAGATTACTACACTAAATGTAGCTCTCTTTCTGTTCTTCACAATATAAACATCCCTACATTAATTTTAAACGCTGCTAATGACAGCTTTCTTTCCTCCAGTTGTTATCCAATATCCATAGCAAAAGAACATAAAACACTATTTCTAGAAACAACTGAATACGGAGGTCATGTAGGTTTCTACGACATCCAAAACACCTATTATAATGAAAAGAGGAGTTTCCATTTTGTTGAAGAAATAGCAGGGTTATCCGCAGAATAATTTGTAGCTTTATGACTTAATTATTTTTTATGAAAAACCTACTTGTACTAAGTTTATTAATCTTACTTTTTTCTTGCGCAAATAAGCAAGATAACAAAGAAGGGTTTCAATATCAACGCACCCAAAAAGAAACAACTACACCTACTCAAACTAAAATAAAAAAAACACCAGTAGATTTATCCAACAAGGGAGTCGGTCCTATCTCACAGGTCTCATTCGATCCCATCATAAATTCATCCTTAGTTGAAAAAGGAAGAATTATTTTTCAACAAAAATGTACAACTTGTCATTTCCCTGATAAAAAATTTATTGGCCCTGCTATGAAAGGCATCTACACAAAAAGAAGTCCAGAATGGGTGATGAATATGATTATCAATCCAGAGCGAATGATAAAAGAAGACCCTATTGCAGAGGCATTATTTGAAGAGTATAATCGTACTCCAATGCTCAATCAAAATATCAGTGAAGAAGACGCTCGTGCAATAGCAGAATATTTGCGAACATTGTAAGCAGTTGCTCCAAACCAAATGGTTTACTTACCTTTGCGCAAAATCATTGTACTTCATGATACAATCTATGACAGGTTTTGGGAAAAGTGTAATACAACTTCCTACCAAAAAAATTACTATTGAGTTAAAATCACTCAATAGCAAGAGTCTTGACCTTAATGCGCGTATACCTTCAGTATATCGTGAAAAGGAATTAGAAATGCGCAACCTTATTGCTTCAGCATTAGAAAGAGGAAAAATTGACTTTAGTCTATACATCGAAGTCACTGGAGAAGAAACAAGTAGTCAACTTAATGAGGCAATCATTAGAGCTTATATCTCTCAACTAAAAAATGTGGTGGATGGTGATCAAACTGAATTGCTTAAAATGGCTGTGCGAATGCCAGACGCCTTGAAAACTTCTCGTGAAGAGCTAGATGAAAAAGAATACACTTCCATACTTAAAGCATTAAAAGAAGCCATAGAGGCTATTTCTACATTCCGAAGCGAAGAAGGTTCTTCCCTTAAAAAAGAATTTGAATTGCGTATAGGAAATATAAAATCACTACTGGAAGATGTTAAATTAATGGACCCCGATCGACTACAAATGGTTCGTGAAAGACTTGACAGGGCCGTTTCAGATATCCGAGAAAAAGTAGACGAGAATAGATTTGAACAAGAATTGATTTTTTACTTGGAAAAATTTGACATAACAGAAGAAAAAGTCCGTTTAGAAAACCATCTTGACTATTTTTTAAACACCCTTAATACTGCTGACTCTAATGGCCGAAAGTTAGGTTTCATCTGTCAAGAAATTGGTCGTGAAATTAACACAATGGGATCTAAAGCCAATTATGCCCCTATGCAACAATTAGTAGTCCAAATGAAGGATGAATTAGAAAAAATTAAAGAGCAAATACTCAACGTATTATAGCCGACCTAAAATATCCTATGAATAAAGAAAAGACCAAAGGCAAAGGTGGAAAACTAATTGTATTTTCTGCTCCATCAGGAAGCGGTAAAACTACTATTGTCAAACATTTATTGGGGATTGAAAAACTAAATCTTGAATTTTCAGTTTCAGCCACTACACGAGAGGCAAGAGGAGAAGAAGAAAACGGCAAAGATTACTATTTTCTTTCCCTTGAGGAATTTAAAAACCACATCAAAAATGAGGACTTTTTAGAATGGGAAGAAGTCTACAGAGATAACTTTTACGGTACTCTAAAGACTGAAGTAGAACGAATATGGTCTCTAGGAAAAAATGTTATATTCGATATTGACGTGGCAGGTGGTTTAAGAATAAAGAAAAAACTTCCAGAAGAAACGCTGGCTGTATTTGTAAAACCTCCTAGTATCGACGAACTAAAAATCAGACTTAAGCAACGTAAAACTGAAAGTGAAGACAAGATCAATATGCGAATTGCAAAAGCATCTGTAGAACTTGCAACTGCCCCACAATTTGACAGAATTATCAAAAATTATGATCTTGCAACTGCACTTGCAGAGGCCGAAGAATTGGTGGACGGGTTTGTTAATCCAAAAGCAGAATAAATTATGAAAAGCCACAAAACCTACATGAAAAAAATAGGTCTGTTTTTTGGCACTTTTAATCCCATTCATATTGGCCATTTAGCTATTGCCAATCATATTGCCGAGCATAGCGATCTAAATGAAATATGGTTGGTTGTTACACCTCACAACCCGTTTAAAAAAAAGACTAGTCTTCTGGATAATTACCATAGACTTGAAATGGTGTATCTTGCCATTGAAGGTTATGACAAATTAAAACCCTCTGACATTGAGTTTAGATTACCCCAGCCGAATTATACCACACACACATTAGCATATCTTCAAGAAAAACATCCTAATTACGAATTTGCGCTAATAATGGGCGAAGATAACCTTAATAGCTTCCATAAATGGAAAAATTATCAGGCAATATTGGAGCACCATCAAATTTATGTTTATCCCCGGTTAACCTCTAATCTTGAACAATCAATGGTACCCGAAACTAACATTCACCGGATTAAAGCCCCAATAATGGAAATTTCAGCCACATTTATTCGAGAAGAAATTAAAAATGGTAAAAACATCAAGCCCCTACTCCCGAGTAAAGTCTGGAATTATATAGATGAAATGAACTTTTATCGTTAAGCAAGCTCCTTCTTCCCAGTAATACTGTTTACAATCACTGCTATCGCACCATCTCCTGTCACATTACAGGCAGTACCAAAACTGTCCATTGCAATATATAATGCAATCATTAAAGCTTGAGCTTCTTCATTAAAGCCCAACATACTCTGTAATATTCCTATTGCAGCCATTATTGCTCCACCTGGTACCCCAGGAGCAGCAACCATTGCAATTCCCAACATAAATATAAAACCTGCAAATAGAGAGAAGGTAAAAGGCATTCCTTGCATTAGCATAAGTGCCATAGCACAGGCCACAATTTTCATGGTACTTCCAGATAAATGAATTGTTGCACAAAGTGGGATAACAAAACCTGCTATGCGATCTGAAACCCCATTTTTTTTTGCCTGTTCCAAAGTTACAGGTATAGTCGCCGCAGAAGATTGAGTTCCCAAAGCAGTGGCATATGCTGGTAGCATTGTCCACAATAATCTTAATGGGTTCTTTCTTGTTAGGAACCCAGCTATAATATATTGTAACAAAAGTAAAAGTACATGTAATGCAAAAATAACCCCAATTATTTTCACAAAAACACTTAACACCTGAAACACTTGACCACTAAATGATATTCCCACAAAAATGCCTAATATGTACAAAGGCAAAATAGGGATAATTACCTTATCGATCAGACCAATTATAATTTTTTGAAAATCTTGAATACTTTTACCCAAAGCAGAGTCTTCTTGAAAAGAAAGACCCATTCCAATCAAAAACGAAAGTACCAAGGAAGTCATGACCCCCATCAAAGGAGGGATACTGATAGAAAAATATGATTTTAATTCTTTAGCTGAACCTACAACTGAGGATGCATCAGGTGTCGCTTCAATTAATCCAGGAAATATGCTTATACCGGCAGCATACGTCATAAATCCAGAAAATAGTGTAGAACCATAGGCTATGGCTGCTGTAAGTAATAGCATTTTTCCAGCTCCCTTCCCCAGATCAGCAATTGCAGGGGCCACCAATCCAAGAATTATAAGCGGAATCGAAAATCCTAAAAATTCACTAAAAACAGTATTAAACGTAGCCAAAATTCGACGAACAGCCATTGGCATATAGGGTTCTAGCAACATACCTGCGAGTATCGCTATAAAAACTCTAAAAAGTAGGTTAGAAGTTATGGATTTCATAATGTATTTCTAATTGAAACCGCTAAGATACATTTTCTTCCAAAAAGAAACCGCCCTTACATAATTTGCAAGAGCGGCTTCCTAACTAAATAACCAACCAAATAACTTAACTAACTTTTTTAAATTGCTCCGGTTTGAAATCCGGATATGTTTCTTTTACTCTTTTTTTCGTTTCACTATTTCTGAGATACTGAATGTACCCAACACCTCTAAATCTATACACCGTTTCTGAATAAGGATGATACAACTCAATAGTGTTTTCATTAATAACGGTCAACTCAAAGTACTCATTGTCTAGGGAATCATAATCTAATGTTAAAACTTTCTTCATGGCATTTCCTTGCACATTATAGATTGTATAAATCCCTTCATAATCCCAATATACACTACCAATATTCGTGCCAAACTGATCAGTAGATGATCTAAAAGTGTCATCATTTCCTCCAGCTAAAAATTTCAAGAAATTTTCTTCATCAAAAAGATTTACTGTTCCTTGATCGCTAGTATAAATCTTCTCCCATGCCTGGTATTCTTGCAAATAGTAACGAATGTTATCATAGAACACGTAATTATAATCGAATTCATTTCGTTGGTAACCTGTTAGGTAATAAGATGTACTACTTCCTCTATCATAAATTCGTATACGATTACCACTTAATTGATACACTTCAAGGTTCCAAATTCCATCAGCATCATGATCAATACGTACCGTAGTCCCCGATGTAGAGTAGTACCCAACATCTATTCCATATCCATTCCCAGTTTTACCTATTCCAGCTAAATTATTATTAGCCATTAAAACGCCATAATCAAATGTAATAGTAAAGGCCTTTTGCAGAAAAGGAACTTCTCCATAACCTGTAGTTTGATCTATATTTACATACCACAAATCATATGAGGTCAACAATTGACCAAGGGTCATTCCTGGAGGATCAATTACATGGTCATCATCCACTACTACTTCTGTATAGCAGGACGTGGTTAACACACTTACCAATAGTATTCCAAAGAGTAGTTTTACAGTTTTCATAGGCCATCTATTTATTAGGTTATACATCCTTTTTCAACTTAAAAACCAACTTCCGTGCCAAAAACAATCTTTGCTTAACACCAACCATTACCCCAAAGGAAATATTTTGTGTACTTTTGGTTCTTTATAACGATACTGTCTTTTCCAAAATGACCCCTAAATTATACACAGTAAAGTCACTCATTTTATAAACATGGAAACGAATATAAAATATGCGGTTATTGGCGGAGGAAGCTGGGCCACTGCCATAGTAAAAATGTTAACTACCAATGAATCGAAGGTTGGATGGTATATGAGAAGTGTGTACGCTAAAGAACATCTTCTCAATGCAAAACACAACCCTAATTATCTTAGCTCGGTTGAATTTAACACAGATAAGCTATTACTCACTAATGATATCAACGAAGCTGTCACTTATGCAGACTACATTATATTTGCAGTTCCCTCAGCTTTTTTAAGTAGTGAATTGGAAAAACTCACAGTCTCTTTAGAAGGAAAAGTAATATTCTCGGCTATAAAAGGTATTGTACCCGAAACTGGACGAATTGTTGGTGAGCATTTTCATGAAAAATATCAAATTCCTTATGATAATATTGGGGTAATTACGGGTCCCTGCCATGCGGAGGAAGTCGCCCTTGAGCGCCTATCTTATCTCACTATTGCTTGTGCAGATGCACAAAAAGCAAAAATCATAGCCAAAAGTGTTTCTTCGCACTATATCAAAACTAAAATCACTGATGATATCATTGGCACAGAATATGCAGCAGTTCTTAAAAATATTTATGCCATAGCTGCCGGTATTGCTCATGGACTAGGTTATGGCGATAATTTTCAAAGTGTACTCATGAGCAATGCAATCAGGGAAATGAGACGTTTTATAAAACGAATTCACAGAATGAAACGCAACATTAATAATTCAGCATATTTGGGAGATTTACTAGTAACTGGATATTCAATTTTTAGCCGAAACCGTATGTTTGGTAATATGATAGGAAAAGGGTATACCGTAAAAAGCGCTATGATGGAAATGAATATGATAGCCGAAGGATATTACGCAACTAAAAGCGCTCATCTTATAAATGTTGAACACAAACGCAAAGGCAAAACACCTATTCTAAACGCTGTTTATGAAATCTTGTATGAAGGGAAGGATGCTAAAAAGGTATTTCAAAAACTTACGGATAAATTAGATTAAAAATAAAAAGCCCTGATTTACAGGGCTTTTAACTACTTATTTATTCATCCAATCTTCTATTTCTTCTACCGTTATCGGAATATTTTTCATTAGATTTATTGGAGCTCCATTTTCTTGTATTACTACATCATCTTCCAAACGGATTCCCATGTTTTCCTTAGGTAAATATATTCCAGGCTCTACAGTAAACACCATATTAGCAACCATTGGAGTTTTAAGGGCACCATAATCGTGAGTATCTAATCCCAAATGATGACTAGTGCCGTGCATAAAATATTTCTTATATGCCGGCCAATCAGGGTTTTCATTTTGCACATCAGCTTTATCTAGTAACCCTAAGTTTAATAATTCAGCTGTCATTATTTTTCCTACCTCCTTATGGTATTCAGCCCAATCGGTCCCAGGTAGGAGCATAGCAGTAGCCTCATCTTTTACTCTTAATACCGCATTGTAAACATCTTTTTGACGAGCCGTAAATCGACCATTTACCGGAACAGTACGGGTCATATCACTACTGTAATTGGCATACTCAGCTCCCACATCCATAAGCAACATGTCACCATCTTTACACATTTGATTATTTTCTATATAGTGCAATACATTTGCATTAAATCCAGATGCTATAATTGGTGTATAAGCAAATCCTTTCGATCGGTTACGCAAAAATTCATGCATAAATTCGGCCTCAATTTCATACTCCATCACACCCGGCTTAATAAATGAAAGAACGCGTTTAAATCCTCTTTCAGTTATGTCGCAAGCTGTTTGTAATAATTCTAATTCTTGCACCTCCTTTACACCTCTAATTTGCTGTAAAATTGGATTACTTCTCTCCCATTTATGAGCAGGATATTTCTTTTTACACCACTCAATAAAACGATCCTCTCTTGTTTGTGTTTCTACCGCTTGACGATAATGTTCATTAGTATTGAAGTATATATTTTCAACCTCAGTCATAAGGTCATGAAAAACTTTATTAAACTCAGTTAACCAATACACTGTTTTAATACCGCTAACAGCAAAAGCAGCTTCTTTAGACAATTTCTCCCCTTCCCAAATAGCTATATGCTCATTAGTTTCTCTAACAAAAAGAATTTCACGATGTTTAGGGTTTTTTGCCTCAGGAAACAATAATAGAATTGTTTCTTCCTGGTCCGCACCACTTAAATAAAAAATATCTCTTGCTTGCTGAAAAGGCATGGTACTATCAGCACCTATTGGGTAAATATCGTTAGAATTGAAAACAGCCAAACTTTTGGGTTTCATCTGTGCCATAAATTTAGCTCTATTTTTCACAAATAACTGCGAATCGATTGGGTGATATTTCATGATTCTTAATTAGAGTTTATAAGTTATAATTCAATAAGATTATCGCAACATATGCTATCTCACAAAAATACAAATTGGAGTACAGCCTACCCAATTTTACCCTTCCAAAATTTACTTAAGTTTGGATTACATTCCATTTTCATTGTTTTTGTTAAACTTCCTCTAAAAGTTTTGGCATTTTTTTAACAATAAGTACCTTTCACTCGCTAATTAACTTTTACATCCTTACAATGAAGAAGCAAATATTCATCCTAAGTTATCTATGGGTTGCTACAACCCTATGGGCTCAGCAAGCACCCACACCAGCCTCAGAGGTTCAAAAGGCCTTAGAACAAAAGGCTAAAATGCAAGAGACTTCCTTAGTTAAAAATGTTCCTTTTACAAACATAGGACCCACTGTAATGAGCGGTCGTGTGGTTGATGTAGATGTGAATCCGAACAATCCTACAGAATTTTATGTAGCATATGCTTCAGGAGGATTATGGTACAGCAATAATAACGGGGTTAGTTTTACCCCAGTAATGGATAATTCGTCCACTCAAAATTTAGGCGACATAGCTGTTGATTGGAAAAATGGCACCATTTGGGCTGGTACAGGTGAAAATAATGCTTCTCGTTCTTCTTACGCAGGTATAGGAATTTTAAAATCTACCGATAAAGGTCAGACATGGCAACATATGGGACTACCTGACTCCCACCATATAGGTCGAATTCTAATTAACCCTAATCAACCTGATGAAGTAATTATAGGTGTTACAGGTCACTTATATTCCTCCAATAGTGAGCGGGGAATCTATAAAACATTTGATGGTGGAAAAACTTGGAACAAAACATTATATATTAATGACCAAACTGGAATTATTGATGTAGCAGTTTCTCCAAAAAATTTTAACATTGTCTATGCTGCAGCTTGGGAAAAAGATAGAAAAGCATGGCACTTTTCTGGCAACGGAAATCATTCAGCCATCTACAAAAGTACTGATGCTGGGAATACTTGGACAAAAATATCAGTAGAAGGTAGTGGATTTCCAACTGGTGAAGGCGTTGGGAGGATAGGACTTTCCGTGTTTGATGACAACACTGTTTATGCAGTCCATGATAATCAGTATTTAAGACCAGATGATAAGAAAACAGACTTAAGTGGTGCTCTCTCAAAAAATGATTTTAAAAACATGTCTTCCGAAGAATTTCTGCAAATAGAAGACAAGAAACTAAATTCCTTTTTGCGTACAAATGGCTTTCAAGAAAAATATCGCGCAGATAACGTAAAACAAATGGTTCGCAGTGGCGCAGTAGCTCCAGTGGATTTAGCGAAATATTTGGAAGATGCCAATGCAATGCTTTTTGACACTCCGGTTATTGGAGCAGAAGTTTTCCGCAGTGACAATGGTGGAAAAACATGGACTAAAACACATGATGATTATCTGGATGGTGTATTCTTTAGTTATGGATATTATTTTGCACAAATTGCCGTAGATCCTAATAACAAAAACAAAGTTTATGTAGGAGGAGTTCCAATTATAAAATCTCCCGATGGTGGAAAAACATGGGTTTCTATTAATCGTGAAAATGTACATGTGGATCATCACTCAATTTGGGTAAACCCTAACAAAGAAGGGCATATTATCAACGGAAATGATGGGGGGCTAAATATTTCATATGATGATGGTGAGACTTGGATTAAAAACAATTCAATTCCTGTTGGACAATTTTATGCAATTAACATAGACTATCAAAAACCCTATAATGTTTATGGTGGTTTACAGGATAATGGTGTCTGGATGGGAGCCCACAATGCACCAATGAATAGAGAATGGCACCAAGAAGGAGCTTATCCTTGGAAAAGTATAATTGGAGGTGACGGAATGCAGATTCAAATTGATAAACGCAACCCTTCAATAATCTACACCGGCTTTCAATTTGGAAACTATTACCGATTCAACCTAAAAACTGGCGAACGAACTTACATTCAACCAAAGCATCAGTTGGGTGAAAGCCCCTATCGTTTCAATTGGCAAACACCTATACTTCTTTCTCCGCACAACCAAGACATTGTCTATTTTGGTAGCAACAAATTACACCGCTCATTAACACAAGGTAATGAATGGACTGCTATTTCAGGTGATCTTACCAATGGGGGTAAAAAAGGAAATGTGGCTTATGGAACACTAACTTCAATATCAGAATCACCTTTCGAATTCGGTCTAATTTATACAGGTAGCGATGACGGAATGGTACACGTTACTCGAGATGGAGGTGCTAATTGGCAACTTATTTACAACTCCTTCCCAAATGAATTATGGGTAAGCCGCGTTATAGCATCTCAACACAAAAAAGAACGAGTTTATGTTACACTTAACGGATACAGGTTTGACGATTTTAACACCTACATATTCAAAAGTGAGGATTACGGAAAAACGTGGGATAATATAAAAACTAACATTCCGGCATCTCCTGTGAATGTTATAAAGGAAGATCCAGAAAATGAACAAGTTCTTTATGTGGGAACTGACAATGGAGCTTATATCTCATTTGATATGGGGGAGAGCTGGAATCCTTTCAGCAAAGGCCTACCTAACGTTGCAATTCATGACCTAGTAATTCAACCTGAGGCAAAGGATTTACTACTAGGAACACACGGAAGAAGTATTTACAAAGCCAACATTGCTCCACTTCAGAAAATGAAAGCAGCAGTTCAAGATCAAGTCTTTTATCCTTTTGAAATTGATCCTGTTCGTCATTCTAATCGTTGGGGAAATACTTGGAACAGGTGGAGCGAGGCCTTTGAGCCATCCTCGTCCTTTACAGCATATGCTTCTCAAGATAATAGCATCAAAATCACTGTATACTCTGAAGATAACATAGCATTACAGACATTTACATATCAAGCTGAAAAAGGATTTAATTACATCTCTTATGACCTATCCATCTCTACAGAAGGCAAAAATGCCTACAACAAACGTCATAAAAATGCCATAATAGACAAAGTTGGAAATGGAAAAATGTATCTTCCTAAAGGGAAGTATACAGTTGAATTTGTAACAAAAGGTTCTATAGAAAAAAGAATTTTGGAGGTTAAATAATCTCCAAAATTCTTTCGATTTAAACGACATAAGGCAATCTTTTTAAAATACATAAGTTTGCCTGCAGTGCTAGCTAATTTAATATTCCAACAAATGAAGAAACTATTTCTTGCAGGCATCACACTACTTTGGTCATCGACATTTTTAGGCCAAAATAAAGCTCCTTATCAGTTTTACAATTCAAAAGGTAAAAAAACATCTTACAGTAAGCTTTTAAAAAATACCAAAAAGGTTGATATTGTACTTTTTGGAGAATTTCATGATAACTCAATTGTTCATTGGCTTCAATTAGAATTCACTAAAGATATAGCCCAAAAAAGAGCACTAATTCTAGGTGCGGAAATGATCGAAACAGACAATCAACAAGCGCTTAACCAATACCTGAAGGGTGAAATAACTCAAAAAGGATTGGACACCTTGGCACGTCTATGGAATAACCATAAAACAGACTACAAACCTTTGGTGGATTTTGCTAAAAATAACAGAACTCCATTTATAGCTACAAACGTCCCACGCAGGTATGCCAGTATGGTTTTTCGTGAAGGTTTCGAAGCATTAAACTCTTTACCTTCAAATGAAAAAAAGTGGATTGCTCCCTTACCCATACCTTATGACTCAACACTGCCTGGATATGTTAAAATGATTGAAATGATGGGAGGCCATGGTGGTGAAAACCTTCCAAAGGCGCAAGCTCTAAAGGACGCTACAATGGCTCACAACATACTAGAAAATCACATTCAGGGATCACTTTTCATCCATTACAATGGAAGCTATCATAGCGATGATTATGAAGGAATTTATTGGTACCTAAAAAAATGGCAGCCTTCTTTAAAACTAATCACAATTGCAACGGTCACTCAGTCATCTATAAATTCACTCGATAAACAATATTTAAACAAGGCTGATTTTATCTTGGTAATCGACGAAGATGTAACTAGGACTTATTAGAAATCTTATTTTTTACGACAATTCTGACAATCATTTTTCATTTTTTAAATTCATTATAAATAAGGCTTTCAGGGTTGTAACACATTGTATTTACTCTTATTTTTGTTTGATTAATTTAAACAACAAAACCATCAAAGTTATATGGCAAAATCTGCACTCTTAAAGTCATCAGTAGCAAAAAAGTACTGGATGGCTCTTACAGGTTTATTTTTATGCTTGTTTTTGGTAGGTCATTTAGCAGGAAACTTGCAGCTAATTTTTGGAACGGCACTGCAGTTTAATGAGTATGCTCTATTTATGACAACCAATCCAGCAGTAAAAATTCTATCGTATCTCACGTACATCTCGATTGTTTTCCACGCAATAGATGGAATCGTACTGACTATTCAAAATAAAAAAGCGCGCCCAATCGGTTATGCTAAGAACAACGCCGCTGCTAACAGCGCTTGGGCTTCTCGTAATATGGCAATATTGGGTACATTAGTACTAGTATTTATTGCCACACACATGATAAACTTCTGGGCGAAGATGCATTTTGATAAAAATATGCCTCTTATGGTTCAAACCATAGAGGTACAACCTGGCATGCCACAAGATTTTTATATTGGTAGACAAACTGGTCAGTTCTTCCCTGTTGAACAAGTAAAAAAAGCAGGTGAGGCCGATGATGCAAATTTCCCTAAACAACTGGAAATAAAAAATGGTACTGAGCTATACAATGCTCAAGTTAATGTCAAAATGGGGGAGCTTTACAAAGATCTTCATAAGATTACTATTGATTTCTTTAAGGATGCCAAATACGGTCTATACTTCACTCTATTCTATGTATTCTCCATGTTGGTGTTAGCGTTTCACTTATTGCATGGCTTTAGTAGTGCTTTCCAATCTTTAGGAATCAATAACCCGAAGTATAACGGATTCATTAAAGGACTTGGAAAAGGATTTGCAATAATAGTTCCCTTACTATTCGCTATTATACCATTGTACATTCACTTTCTTAAGTAATCCTAACAGTAACTATTATGGCATTAGATTCTAAAATACCTCAAGGCCCAATTGCTTCTAAGTGGGCTGATTATAAAAACAAAATAAATCTTGTAAACCCGGCCAATAAACGTAATATTGACGTCATTATTGTCGGTACCGGACTAGCTGGTGGTTCAGCAGCCGCTACTCTTGCCGAGCTAGGATATAACGTAAAGGCTTTCTGCTTTCAAGATTCTCCACGTAGGGCTCATTCTATTGCAGCCCAAGGAGGTATTAATGCAGCAAAGAACTACCAAGGTGATGGTGATTCTGTTCATCGCTTATTCTACGACACTGTAAAAGGAGGAGATTATAGAGCAAGAGAGGCAAATGTTCATCGCTTAGCCGAGGTATCTGCCAATATTATAGACCAGTGTGTAGCACAAGGTGTACCGCTAGCCCGAGAATATGGTGGTCTTTTGGACAACCGTTCTTTTGGTGGAACGCTTGTTTCTCGTACTTTTTATGCAAAAGGACAAACCGGACAACAATTACTCTTAGGGGCCTATTCGGCAATGAACCGTCAAATAGGACGTGGAAAAATAAAAATGTACAACCGTCATGAAATGCTAGACTTAGTAGTTGTAGACGGTAAGGCTCGTGGAATAATTGCACGTAATCTTGTTACAGGTGAAATTCAACGTCATTCTGCACACGCAGTTGTAATTGCATCTGGTGGTTATGGAAACGTATTTTTCCTTTCAACTAATGCAATGGGTAGTAATGTAACAGCAGCTTGGAAGATCCACAAAAAAGGTGCTTACTTTGCGAACCCATGCTACACCCAAATCCACCCCACTTGTATTCCAGTTTCAGGTGATCACCAGTCTAAACTTACGTTAATGTCGGAATCACTTCGTAATGATGGTCGTATTTGGGTACCTAAAAAAATTGAAGACGTACAAGCAATCCGTGAAGGCCGTCTAAAACCTACGCAAATTGCTGAAGAAGATAGAGATTACTATCTTGAAAGACGATACCCTTCATTTGGAAATTTAGTCCCTCGTGATGTAGCTTCTAGGGCAGCGAAAGAACGTTGTGATGCAGGCTACGGTGTAAACAAAACTGGCGAGGCAGTATACCTTGATTTCGCATCCGCCATCGAACGATATGGCAAAGAACAAGCTCGTATAAAGCATTTAGATGAAAATGATTCCCAATTAGTACAAAAATTGGGAAAAGAGGTAATCGCCAACAAATATGGCAACCTTTTCCAAATGTATGAGAAAATTGTAGATGATAATCCATACGAAACCCCAATGATGATTTACCCTGCCGTTCATTACACTATGGGAGGAATTTGGGTAGACTACAACCTAATGACTACAGTGGAAGGATGCTACTCTATAGGTGAAGCTAATTTCTCTGATCACGGTGCGAATCGTTTGGGAGCTTCAGCTCTTATGCAAGGTCTTGCAGACGGGTATTTTGTTCTACCATATACAATCGGAGACTACCTTTCTAAGGATATTCGTACGGGTGAAATTTCTACCGATTTACCAGAATTCGAGGAAGCAGAGAAAAATGTACGCTCACAAATAGAACGTCTAAGCAATAATAATGGAACCCATTCGGTTGATTATTTCCATAAAAAGCTTGGGAAAATCATGTGGGACAAAGTAGGTATGGCACGCAATGCAAAAGGTTTAACAGAGGCCATGGATGAGATTGCAGCTTTACGTGAAGAATTTTATAAAGATGTCAAAGTTCCAGGAGACATCAATGGTTTCAATCAGGAATTGGAAAAAGCACTTAGAGTAGCTGATTTCCTAGAATTAGGCGAACTTTTTGCAAAGGACGCACTTCATCGAAATGAATCATGTGGGGGTCACTTCCGTGAAGAATACCAAACCGAAGAAGGCGAGGCTCAACGTGATGATAAAAACTTTGCTTATGTAGCTGCTTGGGAATACAAGGGTAATCCAAGAGAAGCAGAACTACATAAAGAAGACCTAACATTTGAAAACGTAAAACTGGTACAGAGAAGCTATAAATAAAAAAGTGCTCGGACACAAATCCCATCGCACTTTGCAAAAAAGTATTAACATGAAACTAACACTCAAAATATGGCGTCAGAAAAACGCCCAAGATAAGGGGAAACTAGTTGAATATAAAATTGACGATGTTTCACCCGATATGTCTTTTTTGGAAATGCTGGATGTTCTAAACGACCAGTTAATTGAAAAAGGTGAAGATCCAGTTGCATTCGATCACGATTGCCGTGAAGGTATCTGTGGAATGTGCTCCCTTTATATTAATGGAGAAGCTCACGGTCCCGATCGTGGAGTAACGACATGCCAATTACACATGCGTATGTTCAAAGATGGAGATACGATTTATATTGAGCCTTTCAGAGCTAAAGCATTTCCAATTATAAAAGACTTAGTAGTTGACCGTAGTTCTTTCGACAGAATTCAGCATGCTGGAGGTTTTATTTCTGTGAACACTTCTGGTAATACCCAAGATGCTAATGCAATCCCAATCCCAAAACATGATGCAGATCGTGCATTTGATGCAGCTACATGCATTGGATGTGGGGCATGTGTAGCTACCTGTAAAAACTCATCAGCAATGCTATTTGTCTCAGCAAAAGTATCTCAATTTGCGCTTTTACCTCAAGGACAAGTGGAAGCTGCAGATCGCGTAATGAAAATGGTCAACCAAATGGATGTAGAAGGATTTGGTAATTGTACCAATACTGGGGCTTGTGAGGTCGAATGCCCTAAAGGGATATCTTTAGAAAACATTGCCCGTATGAATCGTGAATACCTCAAGGCCAGTTTAAAATAACTGATGGTATTAATACATAAAAATATCCGCCAATGGCGGATATTTTTTATTCCTTCCAACCCCAGGGCGCTTCAGGCGCAGAAACAGGAGTTGTTAAATCAAAAGCAACTGAAAACAATCTATCAGTACCAATACG
Source organism: Imtechella halotolerans (assembly GCF_028743515.2). Classification (GTDB taxonomy): domain Bacteria; phylum Bacteroidota; class Bacteroidia; order Flavobacteriales; family Flavobacteriaceae; genus Imtechella; species Imtechella halotolerans. The sequence goes on from NZ_CP117969.2 coordinate 2,369,964, forward strand.
TCTTAAATTATACGTAAACTTGCTGTCATCAATTGTTATCCACCATACATTGTGTGCTGCATACTCTATAAGATTAGCAGTTTCCTGATCGGCTGGGAAAAATTGCAAATTAGGATGTCCCGAATTTGTAGAAACACCCCCATATTGAGTAATAGCATCTTCACTTCCATCTACAAGTCTATGATCATGTTTTAATTTTAATTGTCCCTCCTCTAAGGTTAAAACCCATGTTCTAGATTTATCGTCACCCACAAAAAATGGAATTCGTATTCGATTATCTTCACAACTTCGAACATGCATCAAAAGTTTCTTACCTGTGAAACCATCACCTTCTTTACCTCCTTCAACAATCTCACCTTCATACGCCATACCACAATGCTCTAAAAGTATATTCCAAAATTTTTCAGCATTATTGTCTTGAGAGCAAACAATATGAATAGAACCCATAAACATCAAAAAAATCAATAATCCTATTTTACTCATAATCTATAAAAGTTTTTATATAAACATAATGTATTTTTCGAAGACAATGAAATCCAAAATACATCATTTTAAATTTTAGTACATTTACGTATATTCTTTATAACCATGTTAAAGCCATCACTTCAAATTGCAATAATACAGTCAGATATCGTCTGGGAAAATCCAGAAAAAAATATAGCACATTTTAACCAAAAATTTAAAAACTTACCTCTAACAACCGATTTAGTTATTTTACCTGAAATGTTTACCACTGGATTCAGTATGAATCCACATAGACTATCAGAGACTATGAATGGCCAATCGGTATCTTGGATGCAACAGTGGGCTATTAGAAATCAAATTGCTATATGTGGTAGTCTAATTATTTCTGAACAATCCAACTATTATAACCGTTTCGTTTTTGTTTATCCTAATGGGGAAATAAAACATTACAACAAGAGGCATTTATTTTCTATTGCAGGTGAACATAAAATGTACACAGCAGGTTCTTCCCAAACCATAGTAAATTATAAAGAATGGAAACTATCACTACAAATTTGTTACGATCTAAGATTCCCTGTATGGTCCAGACAATCCAAGTCTAATTATGATGCACTAATATACGTAGCAAGTTGGCCTACACCTAGAATACATGCATGGGATACATTACTAAAGGCGCGTGCCATTGAAAATATGTGCTACTGCATAGGTGCCAACAGAGTGGGGAAAGACGCCAATGGTCATGCTTATCCAGGTCATTCCGCAATTTATGACGCTTTAGGAAATACGATAAATTTCAGCAACAGAGAGGAGATAATACTCGCAACGCTTACTTATGACACACTATCCCAATTAAGAATTAAGCTCCCTTTCTATAATGACTCGGATGAATTTGTTCTAATCAAATCATAACTATTGAAGAGTGAAAGTTTCTTCATAAACCCAATTAGCCCGGACGGTCACCACCGTTGGATAATACAGAACCCTTTCTGGCTGTAATTTCTCCAAGTAATTCCCTGTATCCCATACCCTATTATTATTAACATCTTCAATAATTCTTATAAAATATTTAGCTGGATCCAGATACTCGAAGAGAAATTCACTTTGAAATGACTCCGCATAAATTTCATCCTGTACTTCTCCTTTTTCATTTGTAATTTGAACAATTATAGGAAATACCTTTGCATTTGATAACTTAAGCTTTATAGTTCCATAATCAGACAAACTTTTAGTACGAAGTGTGTACTGAAGTGTATCGCTTGATACTCCATAAAAATCAGTTAATGCCTCAGGCAACATCTGTAAACGATATACTTGGCTAGGTTCAACTTTAAAATTGAACTGAAGTTTTCTATTATCATCTTTTAAGGTTACATCAAAAGGCACGCTTAATGTATCTTTATCAAAGATTTTCATTTTAGATATATCAGTAGCAACAAGAGGTATATTTGAAGACAGAGAAAAAGGAATTTTCAAGGATAAACTAGAAGATTGAGTATTAGCAATTTGTAAGGAATCTTTCTTTAATTTTTTTAGTTTTACTGTAAAAGTATCTATCTTTTGTTCTTTACCAACGGTAAACAATAGTGAATCTACATCCACAGGGGAATACCAAAAGTTTAATGTATCTTTCTTTGGTTCTTTAGTAATGGCATACTTAAAATCCGGTGGTAATGGAGAAATTGGGTTAATTTCAATCCCTGCAAGAGTCCCCTCATATCCAAATTGTATACGATTAGAGGCAACTTGAGAAGGACGAATAGCCTTATAATTATTAATTTCCTTAAACAATTTTAATTCATAAACTGAATCTGAAGGAACCGAGATTGGTTCTTCCCAAAAAGCAATTTTATCACTTTTTTGATCGTAGAGATAATTGGAATTTTTATCTTTTAAAGCACGAAGCAAATACTTCCCGGCCTTTACATTGGAAATTTCAAAATCTCTAAGACTATCAAGTGTATTAGTAACATATAATGGACGTTCTTTGAACACTACTGAATCAGAATAAGATTCATTCAATTCATACAGCATAACAGTCACAAAATTATCAGGTTTTTGCTCTAAAGCATCTGAAATCCTTCCTCTCACTGAAAGTGAATCTATATAAGAACCGGTAGAGAACACATACTTGAAAAAAGGCAATGGATTTCCTTCATTATTATCAGTTACACTTTGGCCAAAATTAAAAACATAGGTCGTATTTTCTTTTAATGTATCAGAAATTTTTATATCAAAATATTTGGAAGGAACGCCCTGTGGAACAATATCAGGAAATAAGGTGAGTGGAGGAGAAACAATTAGCTGTTTTTGAATATCCTTAAGTTTGACGAATTCGTCAAATGTTAAACGAATACTCTTGTTTTTAAAATTTGTTGTCCCTTGTTTAGGATTTGCATCTAAAAGCACAGGAGGAATAGTATCCTTAGCTCCTCCTGTTGGGGTTCCTCTTTTGGCGCAATTAGTTGTGAGTGCAATAATTACTACCCACATGCATACAACCGTAATGATTTTTTTCATGCGTATGTATTTATGCAAATTAACTACTTTTTTAAGTAATGATGAAATCAATTAGCATTCCAAAATTTGGGAATAGAACTTTGAAAAAAGTCTACTATCAAACATAATTTTAACAATTAGTTCTTTATTAATAACCTATAAATAGTCCAACAATCTAAAAGGGAAAAGATTTGGCCCAAAAACAATTATTATATCCAATGAACCTACCCCATAACCTTCCAATGTCAAACCGATATCAATTTTCATATAACCAAATTACACATTCAGTATAATGAAAAACTAAATCTGAAGCCGTAAATTACTGATCAACCATTTTTTAAGAAAGAAGAATTTTAGAATATCTTTTAGTATATTTAGCACGATTTTCACAATGCCCGATATGATTTCGTCCCAATTCAGAGAAAGCAAACTACTAATAGGAATCCTAGTGGTTATTTCGGCAATTATTATTACTTTTTCATATTTCAATTACAAAGAGAATGCTAACCATACACAATTCTTTGAATCTGAAAAGGAGTTTTTAAAGCAAGAATTGTTAACCTTACAAAAAGCAATAGAGGCACACCATGGAGACAATTCACCATATACGGCCCAATGGATTACACTCTCCTCTCAGGTTGAGTTATTAATAGACTCACTTAACAACATTCATATTGATCCTAGTTTATTGATAAAATATAGAAATCGGTTTGCGGTATTTCGTGATCACAAGGTGCGATTGGAAAAACTTAGTGATTCATTACGTATTTCAAATCAATTCCTGTACTCCCCTTCTGATATCAATAATCTTCGTCTTGTTAGGCAAGTAGAAGGACTTCAAAATTCAACGAAAAGAATTACAGATACCGTGTCGTTAAGCTTTAGCAATCCAACTGTAACTCCTTATAAGGTTCGACTAAATGGAAACCTTTTAGAAACCAACAGAGCTGCTCGCACAAATAAATTACGTTATTGTTTTAGTATTTCAGGCAATACTAGAAATCCAATTCCAGAACATTTGGTATACATCCAGATTATAAATCCTAAAGGAATCATTATGGGAGCCCAAGAGGAAATCACCTATCAACATACTAGTATTGTTTATAGTGATATTGTTCAATTTGAATATCAAGTTGGCACACTTTCATTATGTGAAGCCCTGCATTTAAGCGAAAAAGCACTACCTGGCACCTATAAAATACATTTATTCTACCAAGGAAAAATGGTAAGCACTTCACAGTTTACATTAGAATAATTTTACCCCTCAGATATTAAAAAATAGCAGTATTTTTGCGCTATGGCAAATCAAGACGAACATTTCAAAAAAGTAATAGCTCACGCTAAAGAATATGGATATATTTTCCAATCTAGTGAGATTTATGATGGATTAAGCGCTGTTTATGATTATGGACAAAACGGAGCTGAGTTAAAGAAAAATATCCGAGAATATTGGTGGAAAGCAATGGTGCAAATGCACGAAAACATCGTAGGAATTGACGCTGCTATTTTTATGCATCCTACCACCTGGAAGGCTTCTGGCCACGTAGATGCATTCAATGATCCATTAATTGACAACAAAGACTCAAAAAAAAGATACCGAGCTGATGTATTGGTTGAAGACTATGTAGCCAAAATTGAAGCTAAAATCGAAAAAGAAGTTGAAAAAGCAGCCAAACGCTTTGGTGAAGCATTTAACAAAGAACAATTTTTAGAAACCAATACTAAAGTTCTTGAATATCAAGACAAAGCTACATCCATTTTAAAAAGATTAGGTAAATCTCTAGAGGAGGAAAACCTTATGGATGTAAAAGCACTAATTGAAGAACTGGAAATTGCTGATCCTGATACTGGATCCAAAAACTGGACTGATGTAAAACAGTTTAACCTAATGTTTGGAACAAAACTGGGAGCTACTGCGGAAACAGCTATGGACTTATATCTTCGCCCTGAAACAGCACAAGGAATCTTTGTTAACTTCCTTAATGTTCAGAAAACGGGTCGTATGAAAATTCCTTTTGGGATTGCACAAACAGGTAAGGCCTTTAGGAATGAAATCGTAGCTCGTCAATTCATTTTTCGAATGCGAGAATTTGAACAAATGGAGATGCAGTTCTTTATCAAACCAGGAACTCAAAAAGAATGGTATGAACACTGGAAAGAAACACGACTAAAGTGGCATTTATCTTTGGGAATGGGTGAAAACAATTATCGTTTTCACGACCATGAGAAACTGGCTCATTATGCGGATGCCGCATGTGACATTGAATTTAAATTCCCTTTCGGTTTTAAAGAATTAGAGGGAATCCATTCACGCACAGATTTCGATTTGGGTAATCATGAAAAATTTTCAGGAAAAAAACTTCAATATTTTGATCCCGAAGAAAATAAAAGTTACATCCCATATGTACTCGAGACCTCAATTGGACTAGATCGTATGTTTTTGGCTACTTTCTCAAACTCATTAACAGAGGAGATTCTAGAAGACGGATCAACGAGAACCGTATTGCGTCTGCCCGCTGTACTAGCTCCTACAAAAGCTGCCGTTTTGCCACTTATTAAAAAGGATGGCTTACCAGAGATAGCTCGTTCAATAATCGATGAACTTAAATGGGACTTCAATGTTACTTACGATGAAAAGGATGCAGTAGGAAGACGATATAGAAGACAGGACGCTGCTGGGACTCCATTCTGTATTACTGTGGATCACCAAACAAAAGAAGATAATAAAGTCACTATTAGACATAGAGACACTATGGTACAAAAACGTGTGAACATTACCGACTTGCGCGAGATTATCCTGCAAGAGGTTGATATGCGCTATTGGTTGCAAAAAATGTAATCACCGTTTTTCATCTTCCCTGGATTGGGAATCTATATATAAACTCCCCGTAAAAAGGGAGTTTTTTATCTTTTATTACGAGATAATGATATTTATCATCTAATCTCCTTTAGAGGACCACTAAATTTGTATTCGTGAAATTAGGTATCTTCCATATAGCAATTGGGTTAACTGTATGTATGTTATTTAATGCGCTACGCATGCCTGTCACTTATTTATACTATGAATTAGATCCTGATGGTTTTATTGCATTACTATGTGAAAATAAAGACACGCCTGAATTAGAATGCGAAGGAAAATGCGAATTAAAAAAAGTAGCAGAATCATCCACTAACAATTCCAAAGAGCCAGCAAAAAGTATTCATTATAAAGAGATTCAACTCTTTGTAGAGTCTATTCCAGAATTTTATTTTCATAACTCATCCATCGATCCAAAAACATCGATTAAGTACAGTAATTTGTACACTTTCGCTGCGATAAACAATTGTTTCCATCCTCCAAAAATTTAGTTTAAATCATACATAACATAATACTACTATTGGTTGCATTTTGTAACCGACACACATATTTATTGTTTAATTTAAACTAATAATGTAATGAAATATTCGTTACGCATACTACTATGTATGCTATTCATTTATAATTCCTATTCTCAGGAAAATACCACTATTGTAATCGACACTACTTATAAAAAATCAATAAAACTAGACGAAGTAATTGTAGTAGGAAATATAAAAACTGATCCTGTACTAACATTGGTGTCTCGAAATTACAGCAAACAAATTGTGCAACCTAAAAATGTAACCGACTTATTTAATGACATAAACGGATTCTCAATTATCAAAAGAGGTAATTATGCATTAGATCCATCATTTAGAGCTTCCCAATATGAACAACTAAACGTACAATATGATGGTGGAACAAAAGCTATGCACGCATGTCCAAACCGCATGGATCCCATTACCACCCATATCATTCCTGAAGAAATTTCTAAAATAGAAATCATAAAAGGCCCATTTTCTGTCCGATATGGCGCCACATTTGCAGGAATAATTAATATGGTTACCCATAGACCTGATGCCACAGATAATAAACTTCATGGAAGTATATCAGGTGGATATGAACATAATGGAAATTCTTTTGTCTCATTACTTCGATTAGAACAAGTTACAAATAATTATGATATTTCTGGTTCATTAGGATATCGTGATTACGGAAACTACAAGGATGGGAACGGCACAGAAATACCATCATCTTTTAGGAGTACTGATTACAGTATTCGTTTTGGCTACAACCTTACAGAAAATCAGCGGATACAAACACATTGGAGACAATCATTTGGAAGAGACGTTCTACATGCCGGATTAGCTATGGACACTGATTATGATGACAGCAGCATTCTTTCTTTAGATTATAAATGGAATGCTATAAGCAATTCCATTCAAGCATTTACAGCTAAAGTATATTACAGTTATGTTGATCACCTGATGCATAACCTAGACCGTCCAATGGCTAAAATGACAGAATCTATTTCAGCGGTTGAAGCAACAACTATTGGAGGTAAATTTGAACTTACCTGGATACCGGTAAAATCAATTACAATGTACAGTGGTGTTGATGCATTACTCATCGGAAGAGATGGAAACCGAAATCGCACTGTAAAAATGATGAATGGAACCCAACTACCAAATCCAATGGAATTTGAAGACAAAATATGGCAGGACGCCTATATTCATGATTGGGGATTATTTTCAGAAGCAAAGTGGGCTATTAACCACAAAACAATTCTATCTGCAGGTATTCGATTAGATATAATCACTTCAGAAGCAACAGATCCAGATCCAGCCTTTGAAGCACTATACAATCTTGATAAAAGAACTGAAAACAACCTAAGCGGTACCGTCTCTTTGAAACATCTTATAAATGATAAATTATCATTTGAAACTGCCTATGGAAGGGGTGTCCGATCTGCAAATATGGTAGAACGATTTATAAGTCATTTCAACGTTGGTCAAGATCCTTACGAATATATTGGAAACCCTGACTTAAAAGCTGAGATAAACAATCAATGGGAAATTGGGCTAAAAGGTTGGCAACCTCTAGAAGGAATAATCAACCGATTAGGTTTTTCTACAGCTGTTTACTATTCACATTTCGAAAATTATATTGTAGCTATCATTGATGAAACTAAAACACGAAAATATAATCCTTCTTCGCCTCCAATCCATCCAAAAGTATTTCAAAACTTGAATAAAGCCTTTAAAACTGGTTTTGAAATAATGGGAGAAATCGGATTTACTAATGATATTAGTATGAAGCTAGAAATGGCCTATGTATATTCTAGAAACAAAGATTTACACGAATCTTTACCATTAACTCCTCCACTCACTACAAAACTATTCTTTGGAGTAGAAAAAGAAAAATGGTGGGCGAATATCCAATGGAACCTTGTTTCAAAACAGCCTAAAATTGCTCAAAGTTTTGGTGAAATATCAACCAAAGGGTATCAAACCATGGACATGAAATTTGGAATTAAACCTTTGAAAAACATAACTTTAGGAGCAGCAGTTCTAAATACGTTTGACACCACCTATAACAACCACCTTAACTTCTCCTTTACTAATCAAGCAGATTTTAGTAGAGTACCTATTACAGATCCTGGGAGAAATATAACGGCATTCCTACAATATCAATTTTAATAAAAAGAGAGCCATATGGCTCTCTTTTTTTACATTATTTTAGTGGTCATGTCCACCTGTATCATCTCCTGAAATCATTTCATTCGCTCCAACTCTAAGAAAAATAGTTCCTTCGGGTATGGAAGAAGTTATTTCTACCCAATTTTCAGTACGTTCTCCAACTTGAACTTCCATTTTTTCAAAACTATAACCCTTCGAAGACTGCTCCTTTTGAACTAAAACCCAATGAATACCATCAACATCAATTACTGCAGACGCAGGTAATGCCAAAGCTTTTCGCTCTGAAATGAACACCTCGGCTTCAACAAACATTCCTGCGGCAAAATGTACTTTATCTTCTTCTCTTAAATGACCATGGATCGTAATAGTACGTGTTTTTCCATCAACGGACGTTCCTACGAGGTAGACATCAGCGTCGTACATTTCATTGCCTGCTTCAGGAACCCTAAATGAAATATGCTGTCCTTTTTTTAATTGCAATATATCTTTCTCAAAAACTTGCAATTCCACATGCATATGGGAGACATCCATTAATTCCATAATTTCATCAGAAGGCGAAACATAAGTTCCATTAGATACTGAAACACTAGTAACATTTCCTTCGATAGGAGACCTTAAAGAGATCAACGAAGTAAAATTACCTTGAGCAACTGTGGAAGGATTAATGGAGAGTAATTCTAACTTTTTAGACAAACCTTGCTGTAGTGCTATAGCCTTCTTATAATCACTTTCCGCTTTCAAAAAATTCTTTTGGGAAGTAATATTTTCGGCAATTAGTGCACGCTGTCTCTCGAATTCAGATTTAAGAAATGTCAATTCCTCAGTTATTTCCATATACTCTTGTTGCAAGGTTACAAATTCTGTATTTTCGAGAGTAACTACCATTTGACCTTTTCGTACCTTATCACCTACGAGCAATGGACTGTTCTTAATATACCCCCCCATGAAAGTACGAATGGAGGCCCTATTTTGAGGGGGAACGTCCAAATATCCATTGGCAGCAATTTTCTTTGGAAATATAGCCTCCTGCAAAGTTCCAACCTCCATTTGTCCTAGACTAAATTGATCATTGCTAACAATTATTAATGTTTCCTCAGCACTAGTAACTTCCTCTGAAACAACCTCCTTCTTAGTTTGACCACATGCCAAAATGAAAAAGGATAAGCATATATAATAGAATTTTTTATTCATCGATATTAAAGTGTTAAATTGTTTATTTCAATAACCGTTTGATTGTACAGATTAAGATTGGTAAGATATTCAAGCTCAATTTCAGAAGCATTTTCAATACTAGTAAGATATTGAAAGAAATCAATTTCCCCTGATCTATAACTAGCTTGCGCTGTGTTCAAAATTTCTTTAGCCAACTGAGTACCTTCTTTTTCATAATAGGTAAGTGCTTCCCCATATTTTTTAAGTTCTGCAATCAATTGTTGTTTGTGAGTTTGAAGCCTAATAACATAGTCTTTAGACTTTTGAACCGCTGTTTCATAAGCTATTCTAGATGCCTTAATTCGCGAAGCATTACCTTGGAAAAATAATGGAATTTTCACACCTAACTGATACCCAATGAGTGATTGATTAAGAGCACTGTTAGTTCCCTGAAAATATTCTAAACTCAAATCAGGAAGTAACTTATGTTTCTCTAAACTGCTTTGAGCTTTAAAATATGATTCATTGGCGGCTGCTAATGTAAGTCCTGCATTTTTAACCATTGTAGAATCCTCCAGAGTTAATTTAGTTAAGGGAATTATCTGAATTTCAGGTAAAGTATCCGTTTGAACCCAACGCTTTAAATTCTCAATAGAATATTGTACGTCTTGTAAAGATTGATTCAATAAGGTTTGCATCTGTCTCTGCTTGGAAGAAGCTGTGATCTTTTCTAGGTAGTTGGTTTCTCCCAACTCGAAACGCCGTTGAGCGTTATAAGCAAAATTCTGATACAAACTATCTAGCTTTCTATATACACCTGCTTGATGCTGCCTGTATAAATATTCATAATAGGATGCAAGCACTGCTTTTTGTAATTGGCTTCTACGAATTTCAGCCATAGCTGTTGCCATAGAATACTGCATTTTAGCCACTTTCTTAGCTGCAAAATATACAGTAGGGAAAGAAAAATCCTGTTGTATACCGAACTTATAATTTGGCTTATTATTATAAGCTACATCATTTTCATCATATCCGTAATACAAGGTTGTTTTATCAAATGAAAACGCATTTGTAATATTAGTTTTGGCCGCCTTTTGTTCCAATTGTGCCGCATTCAAGTCAGAATTATTTTCCATAGCCATTTTCATTAGCATTTCAAGTTGCAATGGTTTTTCTTGAGCAGATAATGATGTTATTCCGAACCCAAAAATCAACACCATTGGCAAAACAGGAAGTTTCCTATTCTTCCTCCGTTTAACACGAATCTCTTCTCCATCAAAAATAGCATACAATACTGGCAATACAATTAAAGTAAGTAAGGTAGCTGTAATTAACCCTCCTACAACAACTGTTGCAAGTGGCCTCTGTACTTCTGCTCCAGCATTTACGGAAATAGCCATTGGTAAAAACCCTAAGGCCGCTGCCGCTGCTGTCAGCAAAACCGGACGTAAACGTTCGCGGGTTCCAACAAGGACACGCTGATGAATATTAACCATCCCATGAGCTTTTAATTCCTTAAAATGTTCAATCAAAACAATTCCATTTAAAACGGCTATTCCGAAAAGAGCAATAAACCCTACTCCTGCAGAAATACTAAAAGGCATATCTCTTAACCATAGAAAAAGGATACCACCTACTGCAGCTAGTGGAATCGCAGAATATACCATAAGAGCTTCTTTTACAGACTTAAAAGCAAAATAAAGTAGTACGAAAATTAACAATAGAGCTATTGGCACTGCTATGAGTAATCTATTCTTTGCACTTTGAAGATTTTCAAATTGACCTCCATAGGTAATAGTATAACCTGCTGGCAATTGCAATTTTTCATTAATTATATTTTGAACATCATCAACTACTGATTGCAAATCTCTATTACGCACATTAATACCTACTACAATTCTTCGTTTAGTATCATCACGAGCAATTTTTGCAGGTCCCTTGGAATAGGATATATACGCCAATTCACGTAAAGGTACTTTTAAACCTTGAGGGGTATCAACATATAAATTCTCGAGATCAGAAATGCTCTTCCGCTGGGTATTATCAAGTCTTACAACCATATCAAATCGCTTCTCTCCCTCAAAAATACTTCCAACTGAAGTACCAGCAAAACCAGCAGAAACAATAGCGTTCAGATCTGCAATATTAAGCCCATACCTTGCAATTTTACTTCGATCATACACTACACTCATTTGGGGAAGCCCTTCTACCTTTTCAACAACTATATCGGATGCTCCTTCTACATTTTCAATCAATGATTTTACCTCATTGGCTTTTTTACTCAAAATAGAGAGATCTTCTCCAAAAATTTTAATCGCAACATCAGCTCTTACTCCAGTTATCAATTCGTTAAATCTCATTTCTATAGGTTGGGTAAATTCAACCTCCATCCCAGGAATGATTGATAAGGCTTCCTTAAATTTGTCTGCTAATTCGTCTTTGCTGTTTGCAGAAACCCATTCTTTACGTGGCCTCAACTTTATTATCACATCACTCTCTTCCATACTCATAGGGTCTGTGGGTACCTCAGCAGCACCAATTCGAGTTACCACCTGCTCCACTTCAGGGAAATTATCCAATAGGATTTGTTCAATCTTAGTAGTAATTTCTACTGTCTTTTCCAATGAAGTCCCTGTTTTTAAAACAGGTTGAATGACAAAGTCTCCTTCATCTAAGGTTGGGACAAACTCTCCTCCCATTCTCGCAAACAATCCAATTGATCCTACAAGTAAAAGACTTGCTATACCTAATACTACTTTTTTCTTTCTTAATGCCCATTTAATTGTTGGCATATACCATCTCTCAACGAATCGCATTATTCGAACCGATACATTTCTTTCAGATAGTTTTTCAGGCTTCAAAACCAAAGAAGATGCTACCGGAACATACGTAAAGCAAAGTAACATTGCACCTATTAATGCAAAACTGAAGGTTAGGGCCATAGGTGTAAACATTTTTCCTTCCACACCAGTTAGTGAAAGGATTGGTATAAATACAATAATAATAATAAGTTGACCAAATACAGCCGAATTCATCATTTTTGACGCTCCTTTAAGTGTGAGAGAATCAATATAAGCTTTCCTCTCATGTTTGGGCAACAAAGCAACCTTTTCACTTTTTGCAGAAATTTGGTACGCAATAAACTCAACTATAATGACGGCTCCATCAATAATAATCCCAAAATCAATAGCTCCTAAACTCATCAAATTCGCATCTACACCAAAAATGTACATACATGACAATGCAAATAACAAACTTAAAGGAATTACCGAAGCTACGACAAGCCCTGAACGCATATTACCCAAGAGTAAGACTACTACAAAAATTACAATAAGACATCCTAAAACCAAATTCTCAGTAATAGTAAAAGTTGTCTTCCCAATTAATTCACTTCGCTCTAGGAAAGGATTTATATACACCCCCTCGGGTAAGGTTTTCTCAATTTTTGCTACACGCTCTTTTACCGCATCAATCGTTTTTTTTGAATTACCGTCTTTGATCATCATAATTTGACCTAAAACTTTCTCTCCTTCACCATTACCTGTGATAGCGCCAAATCGAGTAGCCTTTCCAAACTTCACCTTAGCCACATCTTTAATATAAACAGGAAGACCATTTTCTGTTTTAACTATAATGTTTTCTATATCCTCTAGTGAACCAATAAGACCCTCACCTCTGATAAAAAAGGCTTGACTTTCTTTTTCAATATATCCACCTCCAGCAACACTATTATTTTTTTCCAATGCCTCAAAAATGGAGCTAATAGAAACATTCATAGCTGTGAGTTGCTCTGGGTTTAAAGCCACCTCATACTGCTTTAAGTGCCCTCCCCAAGTATTAATTTCCACAACCCCTGGAATTCCAGAAAGTTCTCTTCTCACTATCCAGTCTTGAATAGTTCGCAAATCCATTGGCGTATAACGGTGTGAAAAGGCAGGTTTAACATCAAGTATATATTGATAAATTTCGCCAAGCCCAGTGGTTATCGGTCCCATTTCTGGAGTTCCAAAACCTTCAGGAATCTTTTCAGATGCCGCCTTTATTTTTTCAGAAATAAGTTGTCGTGGTAAATAGGTACCCATTTTATCTTCAAACACGATGGTCACCACTGACAGACCAAATTTAGAAACAGAACGTATTTCTTTAACGCCTGGTAAATTAGCCATTTCTAACTCTATAGGATAAGTTACAAATTGTTCTATATCTTGTGTAGAAAGATTGTGTGAGGTTGTTATAACCTGCACCTGATTATTCGTGATGTCCGGAACGGCACCAAGAGGGATTTGAGTAAGTGAATAGAACCCAAATCCAATAATAAAAGTCGTAAAAAGAAGTACAATAAACTTATTTTTAAGACTGAATTGTATAATAGATGTTAACATAAATCATATGTATGAAATTAATAACAAGTTTCCAAAAAAGGAAACTTTCTCTAATTTTATATGAAATTATGCTTGCTTAGGTGGCTGAAAAACACTACTTTTTTCAAATAAAGAAATAGGTTCTTTATAATAAAAGTTAAGTGGGATTTCTAAAAATGGCTCTATCAAAGGCATCTCTACAGCAGTGTTTAAAACAAAGGAAACTGCCATCTGTAAGCATGAATGGTGGTGTTCCTTAAATGGAAGCTTTTCATGCTTTTCATGTTCTTCTATATGTTCTTGAAAATGTAATTCTTTTTGACCTCCATAGTGCTTCTCTATAAAACCAAAAAAAGAATCACCATGACTATCAGCATGAAAACGAGCATGCTCCAAAAAATTACTAAAACGCAACACATTATCCATATCTGCGTTAAAACTTTGGACCATAATAAGTTGTGAGAACACTATTGCGACAAACTTACTCATTTCGCGAACGAAAGTACAAAAAATAACATCTTATTATGTTATAAAAGCCTTAAAATAAGCTCTCATTTGTGCACTCCCCCGAAGTATTGTTGGATTGTTTTGATGCCTTTATCCTAAATTTCTAAAATTTAAATTTAAAAGATGGACAATTCGATGCTACAACACCACTTTACTCCCAATGTTTTTTAAAAAGATTCAAACAGTGGATGTAAAAGGATTTCATTTCTAGCAAATTTGTGTTTTACGTGAGGTAAACAGTAGGAATATCCACTGTTTATTCTGATAGATGACCAGCAATGATATTTTGGTCTATAGTTTACATTCCAATATCTTATGATTTCAATAAGTAATTTTTTTTGAAACCACTTCACATTTGGATTCAATAAATAAAAAGTATGTAAAGTAATATCCTTTAATCTATGCTCATTTTACTCTCTCGCGAATAGATGGTTCTGTTTTGACTGTAAATTAGAAATAAATAGCTTGGTATATTTAATTTTTATTTAAAACTATTTCATTAACACCCCTCGAGCATCCATGAAAGGGATATCTTGCAATGCCCTATCATTAATGGTATTTTTTCTAAACACAAACTTTTTCTCAAATAGCTTTCCTTCTGCAAAAAAAGTTACATAAAATTCATTGTTTAGCTCAAGTACATCCTCTTGCATTAATTCAATCTTAGCATAACTATTTGGGAGAATTTCCTTAATAGCATGACGCATTGTAGATGTTTTAAGTTCCACGTCATACCCTTTAGTTACAACTAACACCATTTCAATAAGATCCGTTCGCTGATTAAGTATATATGCGTTCCAATCTTGCGATAAAAATTCTTCATTCCATTCTCTTACGACTGCAATCGCAATTCCTTCCGTTTTGGGAATATCAATATCCTTTTTCACAAAAACGTCTTTTAGATAGTAGATTTGAATTGCTCAAGAAAACGAACGTCATTCTCATAGAACAGTCGAATATCACCTATTTGGTGTAATAACATAGCAATACGCTCTATTCCCATTCCAAAAGCAAAACCAGTATTTACCTCAGGATCAATCCCACAATTCTTTAAAACATTAGGATCGACCATTCCGCACCCCATAATCTCTAACCATCCAGTACCCTTTGTTATACGATAATCTATTTCATTATTCAATCCCCAATAAATATCAACTTCTGCACTAGGTTCAGTAAATGGAAAATATGATGGTCTTAATCGGATTTTCGATTTCCCAAACATTTCTTTAGTAAAATAAAGAAGTGTTTGCTTTAAGTCCGCAAAAGAAACATCTTTGTCGATATATAATCCCTCAACCTGATGAAAAATACAATGTGAACGTGATGAAACTGCTTCGTTACGAAATACTCTACCTGGTGATATCGTACGAATAGGAGGTTGATTTCCTTCCATATAACGTACTTGAACGCTACTGGTATGCGTACGTAAAAGAATATCGGGATTTGTTTGAATAAAGAATGTATCCTGCATATCACGAGCAGGGTGATATTCCGGAAGATTTAATGCTGTAAAATTGTGCCAATCATCTTCAATTTCTGGTCCTTCAGACACATTAAATCCAATACTAGAAAAGATATCAATAATCTGGTTTTTAACTAATGATATAGGATGACGAGATCCTAACTGAACAGGTTCAGCAGGCCTGGTTAAATCTCCATATACCCCAAGTTGTTCAACACCATTCTCCAATGCCTCACGAAGAGAATTGACTTTCTCTTCAGCCTTATTCTTTAACTCATTGATTGTTTGACCAAAAACTTTCTTCTGATCATTAGGAACGCTCTTAAACGCTGCAAAAAAATCGTTTAGCAATCCATTTCTTCCAAGATATTTAATCCTGAAAGCTTCCAAAGCCTCTGGGGTGGCCGCTTCAAACCTTTCTACTTCAGCAATCTGTTCCTTAATCTTATCTAACATCGTTGCAGTATTTTGAGGGGCAAATTTAGGGATTTTTGTTTTTTTAAACCTGTATTCAATAAGAGTATTTCTTTAATAGCCATTATTTCTTTGCCAAAAGGTATATTAAATAAAATAGTCTGTTGTAAAATAGATGAATATCTACAACAGACTATTTTAATTGAAATGCATATAATTAGCTTAAACCTGTAATAATACCATCATTACTTATATCCATACCTTCAGCTGCAGGAACAGATGGAAGACCTGGCATCCTCATAATATCACCCAAAATCGGAATCACAAATCCTGCTCCTGAAGCCCATTCAAATTCACGAACATGAATAGTAAAGTCAGTTGGTCTACCTATTTTATGTTCATTATCAGAAAAACTTTTAGGTGTCTTAGCCATACACACGGGAAAATGTTCAAATCCAAGCTTTACAAGTTGTTTCAATTGTTGTTGAGCCTTCGCGGCGTATGTGACACCATTAGCACCATAAATTTTAGTAGCAATGGTCTCTATCTTTTCCTGAACTGATAAGTTATTCGTATATAGAGTATGAAAATGAGATGGTCGATTTTCAACCATATCAGCAACGGCATAGGCTAATTCAGCCATACCCTTCCCTCCTTGGGCAAAACCTCTTGCTACAATAGCAGGGGTATTATAATTAGCACTCAGTTCTTTAACCAATTCAATCTCTTCATCAGAATCCCCAGGAAAGTAATTGATTGCTACAACAGTATTCATGCCAAAAAGACGCATATTTTGTAGGTGCTTTTCAAGATTAACCAATCCCTTTTTAACTAAATCAATTGATGGCTTACCATAGTCCTCTTTTAAAGCTCCACCGTGATGTCTTAAAGCACGTATTGTTACTACCATCACCACTCCATCCGGTTTAAGTCCAGATGCAGCACACTTGATATCAAAGAACTTTTCTGCGCCTAAATCAGCTCCAAATCCAGCCTCAGTAACTACATAGTCACTAAGAGATAAGCCCATTCGAGTAGCAATGATGGAGTTGGTTCCTTGTGCGATACTAGCGAAAGGTCCACCATGTAAAATGGCAGGATTACCTTCAAGTGTTTGTACCAAATTTGGTTGTATGGCATCTTTTAAAAGAATTGCCATAGCTCCAACGATATGGAGATCTCTAGCAAAAATAGGTTCTCCTCTGAAAGTATTTCCTATATAAATATTACCTAAGCGTTTTTTCAAATCCTCCAAATCGGTAGCCATACAAAGGATTGCCATAATCTCAGAAGCAGGTGTAATATTAAACCCTTCTTCCCTAGGAATCCCGTGTGTTGTTCCACCTAAGCCAACAACAACATGTCGCAAAGCACGATCATTCATATCCATTACCCGTTTCCACACAATGGTACGAGGATCAAGGCCTAAATTTCGAGTTTTACTTTGCAAATTGTTGTCAATGGCCGCTGAAAGTAGATTGTTTGCTTTCTCAATAGCAGAAAAGTCACCAGTAAAATGTAAATTAATATCCTCCATTGGAACAACTTGTGAATATCCACCTCCAGCTGCCCCTCCTTTCATTCCAAAAACAGGTCCCAAAGAAGGTTCCCGCAAAACAGCCGTTGCTCTTTTCCCAATGTAATTAAGCCCATCTGTAAGTCCCACAGAGATGGTGGTCTTACCCTCACCAGCTGGTGTAGGAGTTACTGCAGTAACAAGAATAAGTTTGTTTTCAGCCACTTGAGACAGGTCTATAAGCGAGAGTGGAAGTTTGGCCTTATACTTGCCATAATGCTCTAGTTCATCAGAGCTAACCCCCAAAGTGGCGGCAATTTCATTAATGTGGCGCATGGTCGCCTTCTGTGCAATTTCAATATCTGTAAGCATAGGTTTCGTAATTTAATAGTTAAAATTACAAACACCCTTTAGGATAAAATATGAT
This sequence comes from Imtechella halotolerans, assembly GCF_028743515.2. Lineage (GTDB taxonomy): Bacteria > Bacteroidota > Bacteroidia > Flavobacteriales > Flavobacteriaceae > Imtechella > Imtechella halotolerans. The sequence goes on from NZ_CP117969.2 coordinate 2,388,302, forward strand.
AATTAGCAGGTTTTAAAAGATGTTTAGTTAAAGAACTCTTTCTGTTCAAAATACAACACTATAGCTTCCTTCATTAATACAGATTGCTCACCCGCTTTTAAAGCAGGGAGTTGTTCTTTCATAATATAGTGTGGCCAACCATCTTCGTCTACAAAATCAAATTCGTAGTATCCATATGGTTCTAGAAGCTTACAAATAGCAATATGCATTAGATTTAACTTCTCATCCTTTTTAAACTTTCTGTGAAGCTGTCCTAATTCCTGAATTCCAATAAGGTAGATGATAGCATCCAAGTCTAATAACTCTCCATCCGCAAACTTATCTGAAAGAAATTTAACTAGGTACTCCCATTTTTCCTTTAATTGCTCATCTCTAGCCATAATCCACTTTTTAAAGGTCACAAAGATAGCTTTTGTATAAGGAACCTAATGTAGAAAACATTTTTAAAACTTATATTTGTTGAAATCCTTACTATGAATAGTATTGACTTGATTATAGGTGGCCTTATTGTAATTGGCCTTATACGCGGAATTATAAAGGGACTTATCCTGGAAGTTGCATCACTTTTTGCATTGATTGCAGGAATCTATGGAGCTATTCATTTTTCATATTTCATAAGTTCAGTTATGCACAATTACGTGTCTTGGGATGAAAAAAATATAGAAATAACTGCCTTTATCCTTACATTTATCCTCGTAATAGTGCTTGTTACCCTACTTGGAAAGCTAATAACTAAAATAGTAGACTTCGCCTCTTTAGGCTTAATAAATCGTTTATTAGGTGGCCTTTTTGGCGCTTTGAAGGTAGTCGTCGTTTTTAGTGCATTTATGGTCTTTTTTCATCAAACTAATAAAAAAATACGGCTCGTATCGGAGTCAACAGTTGAAGCTTCTCTCCTATACGAACCGATTATGGAATTAGGTGCTTGGGTATTTTCAATGGTACTTGAAGATAACTCCGAAACTTCTACAACTCATTAATGTATGTTCTTAACATACGCCTTTATATACCCTAAACTATCCGCAAAAGTTTCAAAAAGTAAATGGGCCGGAATACGCGTTGGAACTAAATTAATTGTTTGCAAACGGAATAGAGGCTGCTCTTGAACTCCAACAAGTAAGACTTCAATATTCTTTTGCTGTAATTGCAATATGCTTTCTTCAAAAGCATATAAGCCCGACTGATCCATATAAGGTACTTTATCCATCCGTATTACTACATGTGTAGCAGTCTCAGGGATTTGTTGTGCTAGAATAGAGAAATCTGCAGTATATCCAAAAAATAAAGGTCCATCAATATGTTTAATATATACTTCTTCTTTTAAGTTATTAGGAAAATCAATTTCATCTTTCCAGATATCTTCCCTTGGTATATTACCCAATGTCTTAATAGATGATTGACGAGCTGTTACATCACTCATTTTCTTCATAAAAATTATAGAAGCTAATATAAGACCAACTGCAACCGCTGTGATAAGATCAAGAAATACAGTAAGTAGCAATACTACAATTATAACAATTGCATCTGATTTTGGCATTTTTCCTAATGCCTTTAAACCACGATAATCCATTACTCCAATACCTACGGTTATCAAAATTCCAGCTAGCACGCTTAATGGAATTTTTGAAGCGATTGGGCCTAAAATTAACAACACCATTAGCAATAATAATCCATGAACAACACCAGATAATCTAGTTTTCCCTCCAGATTGAATATTAACGACTGTACGGATTGTAGCTCCAGCACCAGGTATACCCCCAAATAGTGCTGCAATACTATTTCCAATACCTTGTCCTACAAGCTCCCTATTACTATTATGTTTCGTTTTCGTAATATTATCTGCAACCACCGACGTCAACAAGGAATCAATAGCGCCAAGGCCAGCCAAAGTTATGGCCGTAACTATATAAGGCATTACAAGCCCTAAATCAACACCGTAGAATATACTTAGTTTAGGCAGAGGAAAACCTGACGGAATAGGACTTTTATCTGCTATTGTAAGTGCATTCCACCCTAATATCTGAACAAGTCCTGTTATAACAACCAACGCCACTAATGTACTAGGTATCAATTTTGTAATTCGCTTAAACCCATAAATAATAAATACCGTCCCTAGGGTTAATAAAAATTCTAACCAATTAATATTCCTCAAAGCATTGCTCGCATACTTAATTGATCCTACCACACCACCTGTTTCAGTAGAAATAAGTGTCTTACTTTCCTTAAGCACCTCTGCTTCTGATATATTTGAAGCTCGAGCTATAGTTTCCTCAAAATCTTCAATAACCAAAATACCTTCCGAAGCTTCATCCGCTAATATTTTATTAAGTAAAGACTCCTCGGCAAGCGGTTTATATTTGGCAAGTAATTGAGAATCTAGGGTTGGATTATAACCGAATGTTGGGAAAATCTGAGTTATTAAGATGATAACACCTATCCCAGTCATAAAACCCGAAACAACAGGGTATGGAATATATTTGATATAAGAACCTACCTTAAGAATTCCTAACAATACTTGAAAAATTCCAGCCAATAAGAAAACAAAAAGTATTGTTGGAAGTGCTTTATCCAACTCGCCATTATTCATTCGGACAATTTCTGCAACAAGTACTGTACTTATAACTGTCATTGGAGCAGTTGGCCCACTAATTTGCGAAGCAGTACCTCCAAAAATAGCAGCTAACATCCCAATAAAAATGGCCCCATACAATCCAGCAGCTGCACCCAAGCCCGATTGAACCCCGAAAGCTAACGCAAGGGGAAGGGCCACTATGCCGGCTGTAATACCTCCAAAAAGGTCGCCTTTAAGATTAGAAAAAATGTTTTTCATATTGAAGTTTGGTTTGGTTAATGATAACCTACCGGTGTACCGGCAGGCTATCACTGTTGTTGGTTTGTTGTTGTTTGGTTTCTCTAATAAAAAATTAGAAATCTAGCTGATATACTTCATCTAATTGCTGATTGCTGCTGATGTTAACCTCAAGATCTTTTACAATTCCAGAACCTACACCATATACCCATCCGTGTAATGAAAGTTCTTGATTATTTCTCCATGCATTTTGTACAATTGAGGTTTTTGCAAGATCAAATACTTGCTCTTTAACATTTAGTTCCACAAAGCGATCGAAACGCTTCTTTTCATCTCCGATAGAATCAAGTTCTTCTTTGTGAAAACGATATGAATCTTTAATATGTCTAATCCAATTGTCTATAAGGCCAATCGAATTATTCCCCATGGCAGCTTTTACACCACCACAACCATAATGTCCGCATACAATGACATGCTTGACCTTAAGCGCATTAACTGCGTAATCCAAAACACTAAGCATATTCATATCCGAATGCACCACCATATTAGCAATGTTACGGTGTACAAAAACTTCACCTGGTTGAGCTCCTATAATCTCATTAGCAGGAACACGACTGTCTGCGCAGCCTATCCATAATAATGGAGGTTGCTGACCATCAGCTAATTTATTAAAAAACTCAGGGTCAAGCTTTAATTTGTTTTCTACCCAATTTTTATTATTTTCAAGTAACGACTGATAAAATGTTGATTTCATAACTAATTTTTAAAATTTAGAATTAAGGTAATACTAGCAATTGCCAACATAAATGGCAATGCTAAGGATAACAGAATTATTTTGCTATAAGCAAGGCTAATTAGGCCTCCGGAGGTCGGAAGTTCGAATTACGGTAGCTAAACCCGTATTCATTAAAGAGGTAATAATAATCCTGAGGTAATTCCTCAATCTTCAATAAAGAAGATTTATAAAATAAATTATGAATAGTAAAAATTGGTTCTGCGCTTTTTCCTGAATTACTTTTTGTTGAGTTTTCTTCTTCAGCGAGACTATAAAAATACGAAAGTTCTGTCTGCATTTCAACCATCTTTACTATCGTCGGCGTGATAATAAAGACTGAGAATATTAGTATAAAGAATATAGCGACATGATTCTCTCTCATACTTTTAATAACAGAATGTTGCAAAAGTAAGACAAAAATTAAAAAATCCTGCTAATAAATCAATAATACGAGATTATAATTCCCTTAGAAAAGATGCAGATGTCCAGCCTTGTTTACCATCCAACAACTCAATTTTTTTCCAATCCTGTAACGAATCAAGAATCCTGACTTTTGTTCCCTCATGAAGAATAAAGGCCTCTTCACTTCTATCATTAGGCTCAACTTTTACATGAATCTCCTTATCAAAAACAATCGCTTCTATAGTTGAATTCCTTTGAGATTGAAGCATTACAGCCGTCAACATACTTAGCATTGAAATCCCTAAAAAACTCATACTAAATGAAAAGAAGGTTCTCTTCCAAATTACAGTTATTGAAAAATAATAACCTAAAAAAGATATTATAGCTAGCATCATGGCCAAAATTATTAAATAGGCCCACCCGTCAAGAGAAAATAATTGAATGACTTGATTTTTAATTTTTCCAATTCCAGTTTCAGGAAGTGGTTCTATGGCATCAACAGTCATTTGACGTGCAAAAGCTAAATTATTCAAAACATCTGAATCATTTGGTGCTAGTTGCAGTGCCTTTTCATAATAATACACACTTTCAGCTATATTACTTAACTTATAATGTGCATTAGCTAAATTAAAATAAACTGATACCGAGTGTTCACCACTTTTCAAAATAGCCATATATCCATCTATTGCTTTTTCATAATCACCATTATTATAAGCAATGGTAGCCTGGTCAAAGTGGGTAGTATTCTGACCAGTTCCTGAATAAGATATCAGTAAAAACAGAATGCTAAATATCCATTGTTTCATTTGCTTCATATTAAAATAATTCATCTGAGTGCATTACAATTGTTTATCTATGAGTGAAATCACATCTACTGCTCGCTCATAATCATGCTCCATGGCGGTTTGTGAAGCTGGTGCATACCTAGCCTGCTCACAGCTTGCTAACAATGAGGTAAACTCATTCACATTGTCAACTTTTACACCCTTCTCTTGTAATAAAGCAATTATCTTTTCTTTACTAAACTCTGATGTTTCTATATGTAATCTAGCCTTTAAGTAATTATGTAGTGCACGTTCTAGTGCTTCATAAAACGTCTCCTTATGACCCAATTTCTTTTTGGCAGCACCTAAGTATTTTTTTGCCAATTTACTAGCAGCCCTTATCTTATTTCCCTGCACGTCACTATCTATAGCCTGTTTTTTCTTCCATACGAGCATGACAAATGGAATAAACAATATTGGTAACAACCACCACATATAAAATTCCATGGTTCCAAAAAAAGTATATGAAGAAACAGGTATTAATCCCGGCTTTAATTTTAAAAATCTAAATTGATTTTCGCCTCCTAAAACTGATTGCTTTACTCCTCCTGTAGTGGTTGAAGGAGTGGTGGTAATAGCTTCAGGTCCTTCATATACATTAAGTACAATCTCGTCTGACTGAACTGTATGGTATTTACGAGTTTGAGGGTTGAAATAAGAAAATGAAATTGAAGGAATAGGATATTTACCTCTATTCTGCGGAACTACTGTATAGTTATCACTTACACGGCCTTGCATGCCTACCAAAGTAGTATTAATACTTTCCTTAAACTCAGGATCATATACTTCCAAAGATGTGGGCAACTGCAATTTAGGCAACTCAAAAAGTTTTAAGTTTCCATTACCACTGACCTCTACCTTAGCCTGAAGGGATTCAGAAGCCTTTAGATCTGTCCGAGTAGTTGTAACTTTAAAATCAAAGTTTCCCACTGCTCCAGTAAAGTTTGATGGTTTGCCTTCTTGAGGTAATTCCTTTACTTGAATTGTCCTACTACCTGCCGAAACAACCTTTTCTACTTGAGTATAAATTCTTTGTCCAAAAAAATCAACTCTATTAGTTGGCACATCTACAAACACCCCTATAGATAATGGCTCAATTGTAAGTTTTCCAGTTTTCTGAGGATACAAAACCATCCTTTTTAGCACTACATACCGATAAGGTTTTCCATTAAATGATCCATTTTCGGCCTGCAATCTTTGGACAGGGATATCCTGATTCCAAAAATTAACATAAGTAGGTTTATCAATATGTCTTATATCACTGATACTAATAGTAGGACTAATAAAGAGCTTATAAACTACACTTATTGCTTCATTTAAGTATGGAGAGGCATTGCTTACCTCTGCTACCAAGTGCAAACTTTCATCTGCGATATCATCAGCGGTTTTCTCATCCGATGGCTTGTCAACTGCAGCTGTAACTTCAATGGCAATAGGAGTGGTTTTATATATAGTTCCATCAATATCTATAGTTGCCTGCCGAATCACGAATTTTCCTTTGGCTGTAGGTTGTAAAAAATAGGAATAGGTTTTTGAGAAGGTTCTTTTTCCATTTACCCATTGCTGACTTACTGATTGATTAGGCCCCATAACTACTCTAAAACCTTCGAATTTTGGAGGCAAGAAATTATCACCATCTTGATTCATTATAAAATCAATCCTCAAACGCTCATTCACTCCTAATTTATTTTTACTTACTTTGGCTTCAAAGAGTACATCACCCTGAGCCATTACAGTAAAAGATAACATTAGAAAAAACAATCGTATAACACTATGTAAAGGGGCTATTTTAAACATACACAATTCTTCTTCATTGTTAAAACTACCAATCTTTTTCGGTTTTCACTGGGGTTCCTTTTACTTTTTTTGCATTGATCTTTTCTTGAACCTTTTTATCTTCATTACTCATCGCTTCCAATAAATTCTTTATTTGCTGCGCAGATAATTGGCTAGGTCGTGGTTTCTGTCCTTCTCCTTCTTTAGATTTTTCATCTTTCTTATCTCCTTCATTACCTTGATCCTTTTTATCGCCTTCACCTTCCTTAGGATTTTTATTATCTTCCCCATTTTTATTTGGATCTTTGGGGTCATCTTGATTTTCCCCCTTTTCATCCTTGTCCTTATCTCCTTCTTCCTTATTATCCTGATTCTTATTATCGTCCTTATTTTCTTCTTTTTGATCCTTATTATCTTTTTGATCCTTATTTTCTTGCTGATCCTTTTTAAGCATTTCTTTTGCTAATGCAAGATTATATCGCGTTTCTTCATCTGTAGGATCATTTCGGAGAGCTTCTTTATAAGTCTCAACAGCTTTCTCATATTCTTTATTCTTCATAAACACATTACCCAAATTATGGTAGGCCTTGTGTTTCTCTTCTTTTGTTTGTGCTGTATTCCCCGCTTGTTTAAAACGACTGAATGCTTCACTAAAGCTATTCTGTTTATAATAAGCCGTCCCTAAATTATATTTAGCCACAGCATTACTATCGTTTTTTGCAATTGCTTTTCGATAGGTGGCCTCCGCATCTTTAAACTGATTTTCTTTCCATTCTTGGTTGGCTTGATGCGTAAAGTTCTGTGACATTTTTACTGATTTACGCTGCTCCTTTTCAGAGTTCTGACTCCATATTGTACAAGTAAAAAGGAGATACAGCACTACTACATTATACCTCATATTATTCCTTTTTATTTCTTTCATTAAACAAATTCAATCTTTGTACCCAGGCTGTTTTACGCTCTAATAAAAAGATATCTAAAAACAATAAGGCTATTGCAGCTCCTAAAAACCACTGAAATTGATCCTTAAAATCAACAAACTGTTTTGTTTCAAATTCCTTCTTCTCCATATTGGTTAGTACCTCTTCAACAAAAGAAACAACTTCCTCAGTATCAAATCCATTAATATAGTCGCCCTTACCATTTTGAGCAATGTCTTTTAAAAGATTCTCATCAAGTTTGGTTATAACTACTTCTCCAGTATTATCCTTTTTATAGGTGTCGATTACTCCCCTTATACGTTCAGGTATAGGTGATCCTTTAGACGTTCCTAAACCAACGGTATAAATCAGTATCCCTTTATTAACTGCTTCTGTAGCGGCAATGGAAGCACCCTCTGCATGGTCTTCACCATCGGATAGAATAAACAATATCCTGTTAGTTTGCTCTTCATCGTCAAAATAGCTAGTTGCCAACCTAATAGCCTGGTCAATTGCAGTTCCTTGAGACGAAAGCATATCAGTATTCATCTGTTGTAAAAACATCTTTGCTGCCGCATAATCCGTTGTAATTGGAAGTTGTGGATACGCTTGCCCAGCATACGCTATAATACCCACTCGATCCCCAGCTAATTTATTTAACAACTCCGATACAAGTCGCTTTGCCTTTTCAAGCCGATTAGGTGTAATATCCTCAGCGAGCATACTCTTAGATACATCAATAGCAAATACAATATCCACACCTTCTCTTTTCACGGTTTCCATTTTGGTGCCGACTTTAGGGTTGGCTAACGCTATGGCCAAACTAGTAATAACCAAACACCGTACAACTAATTTTAAAAAAGGCTTAAATCGAGATTTAGCAGGACTTAGGTGTTTAAACACAGAAGCCTTTCCAAATTTTTTCCTAGCACGACGCTGCCATAATTTCATTAAAATAAAAAGCATTACAACCACAGGTATTGCGGCTAATGCATATAAATATATTTTTTCTTCTAACTGAATCATTTTATATAAAACTTCTAAACACCGTATGACGAAGAACAAGCTCCAAAAGGAACAACAGCCCTCCTAAAACAGCCCAAAACCTAAATTTCTCTTCGTAATTAGTATACTTAAATTCCTCTATTTCGGTAGTTTCTAGTTTATTGATTTCATCGTAAATCTCTTGTAATTTCTTATTATTTGTAGCCCTAAAATATTTCCCTCCTGTGATTTTAGCAATTTCTTTCATAAGTTGCTCATCAATTTCAACCTTTTGCATTCCATAGCGAAAACTTCCATCAGGATTATATGCCACAGGTGAAAGCGCCATGCCATTGGTTCCTAGCCCAATTGTATATGTTTTTATCCCATATTCCACGGCTAGTTCAGCAGCAGTCTGTGGCTCTATAAAACCAGCATTGTTCACCCCATCAGTCAGTAAAATAATAACCTTGCTTTTAGCTTTGCTATCCTTTAAACGGTTAACCGCAGTTGCTAATCCCATACCAATAGCTGTTCCATCCTCTACTTGGCCAAATGTAATTTCACGTAATGCATTAAGCACAATAGACTTATCTGTTGTAATAGGTGTCTTTGTAAAACTTTCACCAGAATATACCACTAATCCAATACGATCATTTACTCTTGCTTTCACAAATTCCCCCGCAACGGATTTAAGTGCCGATAATCTGTTAGGTTTTAAATCTTGAGCTAGCATACTGGAGGAAACATCAATTGCCATTACAATGTCAATCCCTCGAGTAGTTTTAGTTCGAGATGTCACTTCAGTTGTTTGGGGACGCGCCAATGCAGTTATCAGGGCTGCTAATGCCATTAGTCTTAAAATAAAAAGAAGTGGTTTAAATTGAGCTAATAATGAGGGTGTTATTTTAAAACCCTTCGAACTAGACATCTTTAGAGAGGGCAGTTCTTTTTTACGCATAAAGAAATACCATACTCCTGCAGCTGGAAGCATCAAAAGCAGCCAGAAAAATTGAGGATCTACAAAAGGTGTTTTATCCAACATATATCTTTTCTTATTCCTGTTTAAAATCTAATGACTGTAGTGTTCTTTCTATGATTTTGTCCACATAACTATCATCAGCATCATATACAAAAATGACCTGTTGAAAAGCACTGTTTTCAACAAAACTTAGTACTGTATAACCTACCTGTCTAGGTTGTTTCTTACTATTTTCTATAACCATGGTCCCAAACATTTTAATCCCCTTCTTCCCAGAAAGTGTATTTACCTCTTCTTCTTTTACTATCATATTACGAGAACCTAACCTCGTGAATCGATCCATGGAACTCTTAACAGTTTTTTCAATATCAAACGTTGCATCTTTAGAAAAGGTAGTCACACTAACAGCTAAATAAAATCCATCTCTGATATTTCCATGAGAAAACAATTGATGTGTATGTATGTCATGTTTAACTACATCAGAAATTTGATCTTCTTCTCGCACCAGCACCTTTGGCGTTTCAATATGAGTAGGTGGGTAACCATAATCACTCATTATCCAATCCCCTTCAAGTAATAGTTTTGTTTCATTTCTTATAATGGTATCCTTAACATAGGTAAATCCATAATAAGCAGTCGTTGCTCCAAATGTGATAACAATCGCGCCCAAAATACTTCCAACAACAATAGCTATTTTTCGTCTATGCTTCCTTTTGGCCAAAAGTTCCTTATATACTTCAGTTTTCAATAATTCCTCTTCATCGGGCTCTGGCAAAGCTTCTTTAGTTTTTACAACTACCTCCTCTATGATTTTTCTATCATTTTCGGCTACCGAAATTTCGGGTTTGGATTTTGCAAACTTTACAAGGTCTGCTTTTTGAAGTACACTTTTAAAATTAGAGATTGTGCCTGGCTCCAATTTTAAATTCCCTGTTTCTTGAAGTACTTCTAATTTCGTAATAAGTTCATCTGTAGTGCTTTCAAGAGCAGAAATATGTACTTCTTCTTCTAAATAAGCACGAACTATATTAGTGAGCTGAGAATAATATTCTTTGTGTTGTGATTGAATAAGATATCTTGATTGTTCTAAATTTTTCAGCTCAATAATGGCACGTTCGAATGGAGGTAATTGCGCCATTTTTTCTTCTTCTGTCATAGGTTTCTTCCTAAAAAAGAACCAATACACAAGCAAGGCAACTACAACAATACCAATAAATAAGAATAGTAACTTCATCCAATCACTATTGGTCTTAGTAACTTCCATCATTGGTTTAATATCATAAAGGGCTTGTTTTAACGTATCTACCTCAACCGTAGTTATCTCAATTCGTAATGAATCAGTGTAAAAAGGTTTTTGATTAATAACAATTTTTTGAGGTGGAACTATATAACTTCCCGAATCAAACTGGGTAAGCCAATACGTACGGATAAGATTCAAACGTTCTTGAATACGAGAAGAGTCAATAGGAGTAGCTTCCACAACTTCCATAGGCATGAATGTTTGCCCTTCAGGAAAAGAAACAAAAGTTGAAGAATCCACTTCTACTTCAATGTTATACCTAATCTGTTCTCCAATTTTTATCTGTGTCTTGTCAGCTTTAGCTTTTACTTTAGGTTGGATCTGGGCTTGCACAACCATTACGCCCCAAAACAGCATAAGCACGGTTAAGGCCTTTTTTAATAGTTTATACATGGACGTGCGGTAATTCATACTATCCTCTTCTTTTAAAATATCCCAATAATTTTTTTACATAACTCTCATCTAGTCGACAGCTCAACGCCCCGGCTCCACTTTTGGAGAAAACAGTTTCAAACTCAGCTACTCGTTCCTGATAGTATGATGCATAATTCTTTCTAACCTTCGCTGATTGAGTATTTACTAAAAGTAACTCTCCTGTTTCGATATCTTCCATCTGTACAAGTCCAATATTTGGAATTGATTCTTCTCTTTTATCATAAATTCTAATACCGGTAACATCGTGTTTTCTAGCGGCTATTTTAAGTGTACGTTCATAACCCTCATCAATAAAATCAGAAAGAATGAAAGTGATAGCCTTCTTCTTCATTACGCTGCTTAAAAACTTTAAAGCCTCTGCAATATTAGTCTTACGACTTTTTGGTGTGAATTCTATAAGCTCCCTTATTATACGCAAAACATGAGATTTTCCTTTTTTAGGAGGAATAAATAACTCTACTGTTTCAGAAAATAAAATCAGACCTATCTTGTCATTATTTTGTAGGGCAGAAAAAGCTAATGTAGCAGCTATTTCTACTATAACCTCATTCTTAAATTGATTTTGTGTGCCAAATAATTCGCTACCACTTACATCTACAATGAGCATAAGAGTAAGTTCTCTTTCTTCCTCAAAGACCTTTACAAAAGGCTCATTGTAACGTGCAGTAACATTCCAATCAATACTTCTTACATCATCACCAAATTGATATTGACGCACTTCACTAAAAGTCATCCCTTTCCCTTTGAAGGCAGAATGATATTCCCCTCCAAAGATATGATCAGACAACCTCCGGGTTTTAATTTCAATTTTTCGAACTTTCTTGAGTAATTCTTTGGTATCCATAAGGATTGTTTTCAGTGAATATGCAACCTAGCAATAAAGGACGTACAAATCAAAAGTAAATACGCTTATTAAGGCACTTCAATTTCGTTAACAATCTTGTTTATGATATCAACAGAAGTAATGTTTTCAGCTTCCGCCTCGTAGGTAATTCCTATACGATGACGTAAGACATCATGAACCACAGCTCGAACATCTTCAGGGATTACAAAACCACGTCGTTTAATAAAGGCGTGGCATTTGGCAGCAATAGCCAAATTAATACTTCCCCTTGGAGAGGCTCCAAAACTAATTAGTGGCTTTAAATCAGCTAGTTTATATTTTTCCGGATAACGAGTAGCGAATATAATATCAAGAATATATTTCTCAATTTTCTCATCCATATACACTTCTCTAGCAGTTTGTTGTGCTCTAATAATTTGTTCTAAAGTAACAACTGGTTGCACATTTCCGAAATCTCCAATTAGATTTGCCCGGATAATTAATTGTTCCTCGTCCATTTTAGGATAATCGATCACTGTTTTAAGCATAAATCGATCCACCTGAGCCTCTGGAAGAGGATATGTTCCTTCTTGTTCAACTGGATTTTGAGTTGCCATAACCAGAAAAGGTCTATCCAATTTAAATGTTTCATCACCAATTGTTACTTGCTTCTCCTGCATAGCCTCAAGCAAAGCAGATTGTACTTTGGCTGGTGCACGATTAATTTCATCTGCTAGGACGAAATTGGCAAAAATAGGCCCTTTCTTAATTGAGAAATCATTTTGCTTAATATTGTAAATCATTGTACCAACTACATCCGCTGGTAGCAAATCTGGTGTAAACTGAATTCGACTAAAACTTCCATGTACAGCCTTGGAAAGTGTATTAATAGCGAGGGTTTTGGCAAGTCCAGGAACACCTTCCAATAGAATATGCCCTTGACCAAGCAAGCCAATAAGTAATCGTTCTACCATGTATTTTTGACCTACAATTACCTTATTCATTTCTCCGGTAAGAAGATCTACAAAAGCACTCTCTCTTTCAATTTTTTCATTTATTTGTCCAATATCAATCGTACTATTTTGGTCCATTGCATAAAGTTTTTGAGCTGTGAATTTAACAATGTTGTGAATACGATGCAAATTGTTAAAATAAATAATCAACTGCTGTTAAGGGATGGTTAAAAAACAAAAGGGCAACTGCCTAAGCTGCTGCCCTTTAGAAAAATTTATGATTGTTTAACTTATTCTAAAGTTATTTCGCCTATATCGGTTACTTGTCCATTAACCACAACTACACTTTCAACTATTGTTGCATTTAGGCCAGATGAGGCGTCTGGAGTTATAGTCACAATATAGGTTCCACTAGGAATACCATGCAAAGCAAAAACACCTTCTTCATTTGTGTTCGCTGTCACTTCGGTTTCTCCTACCATAACTGAAGCAACGGCTGCTACGTCTGCATTCATTACTTTACCCTTAATAATTCCACTAGTAGCTTCTGAGGTAATACGTATAACTGGTTTAAGGTTATAAGTTCCTGATGTTCCTGCAGAAACTATAGATTTATCAACATCGAAATCCATCAAAAATTCATATGTGTAACCTGATTGCAATTCTTGATGAAGATTTAGCTTTAACCCTGACTGCATAGCACTAGGGGTAGACAAAGGCATTTCAACGCCATCAACTACAATTGTATTATTTGTACCTAGTACCAATCGGATTTGATTAATATATCCCGATGGCACTACTGCGTCTCCCAGCACAACACTTACACCTCCAGTAAGATCTAACAAATTATAAATCCCTGGATTTATGCCTCCAATACTTTCCCATCCTTCTTCTTCCCCTCCTTCGGCATTGCGTTTAATTTTAACATCCACAACATCTACATTTACAGCATCATAATCTCCAGGAGCATCCGTCATACTTACCACAACACGTGAAGTTCCCGAATCATTATCGCTACACGAAAATGTTACGATTGCCATTAAGGCTAATAAGCTTGTTTTTAATAGTTTCATACTTTTTAAGATTTAGATTCACCCTTATAACAGTTTTAAACGTAAATACCCTACCCTTAGGTATGCCTTTTTTTAAAAAAAAAATTCTCTCTTCTTTTAACAAACAGCTCTTTAGATAACAAATCGCTTTTCTTACTTTTATAAACACAAATAAAACTTGATTTTTCATCCTATGTATTCCAAAATTATTGCCGGAACGATGACCTGGGGGAGCTGGGGCAACAATTTAACTTCATCGCAAATATCACGCCTAATAGAAGAATGTGTAAGTGAAGGTGTTTTCACATTTGATCACGCTGACATTTATGGAGGTTATACAACTGAAGAAATATTTGGAGAAGCTTTCACAAAAAGTAATATCAAAAGAGATGCAGTTCAATTTATTTCAAAATGCGGTATTCAATACCTGAGTGATACTCGAAACAACAAAGTTAAACACTATGAATATTCTAAGAATTACATCATATGGAGCGCTGAAGAATCCATAAAAAAGCTAAAAACCGATTATCTAGACCTTTTCCTGCTCCATCGACCTAGTCCATTAATGCGTGCTGAAGAAATAGCAGAAGCTATTTATCAGTTAAAACAAAACGGTAAAATTTTACATTTTGGTGTTTCAAACTTTTCACCTCTCCAAACGGATCTTATTGGGAAATATACCAAAGTTGAAGTAAACCAAATAGAATGTTCACTCACACATTATCATCCAATATGGGATGGTAATTTAGACTACATGAATGTAAAAAATATTCAACCCATGGCTTGGAGGCCATTAGGCACCTATTTCAAGGAAGAAAATCAACAAACCCTACGCATAAAACAACAACTATTTACACTTCAAAATAAATACAACGCTACCGAAAACCAACTATTGCTCTCATGGCTTTTACAACATCCTTCAGGAATAATTCCAGTAGTAGGAACCACGCAAATTAAACGCATAAAAGAATTAATGGCGGCCACTTCCATTCAATGGGAAACCGAAGATTGGTTTTCAGTTCTGGTTGCAAGTCAAGGCCATAAAGTA
This sequence comes from Imtechella halotolerans, assembly GCF_028743515.2. GTDB lineage: Bacteria > Bacteroidota > Bacteroidia > Flavobacteriales > Flavobacteriaceae > Imtechella > Imtechella halotolerans. The sequence continues at coordinate 2,403,385 of NZ_CP117969.2, forward strand.
CCTTAAAAAAAACACTTATGAAAGATTTAAAAACCGCCCTCATCACAGGAGCATCAAGTGGTATTGGAGCTGCTACAGCAAGGCTTTTAGCTCAGAAGGATATCCAATTGATCCTCTGCGGAAGACGCCAAGAACGTTTACATGAATTGCAGCAAGAACTTTCCTCTAAAACCAATGTCCAAACTTTAGTTTTTGATGTTCGAAATAGGGAGGAGGTGCTAAAATCCATACAATCACTACCAGAATCATTTTCTAAAATAGACATCCTAATTAATAATGCAGGGAATGCTCATGGACTTGACCCCATTCAAAATGGGAATTGGGAGGACTGGGATAACATGATTGATGGAAACGTAAAAGGACTTCTTTATGTTTCTCAAGCTGTCATTCCCGGAATGACGAATCGAAATAGTGGACAAATCATAAATATTGGATCAATTGCCGCCAAAGAAGTTTATACCAATGGAAACGTTTATTGCGCCAGCAAGCATGCTGTAGATGCAATTACTAAAGGTATGCGAATAGATTTAAATCCCCATGGAATAAGGGTAGGCGCCATACACCCTGGAATGGTACTAACAGAATTTAGTGAGGTCCGTTTTAAAGGAGACAAATCTAGAGCCGAAAATGTATATAAAGGTTTTGATCCTTTACTTGCCAAGGACATAGCAGAAATCATTGACTTTATGATTTCAAGACCTTCACATGTTACTATTGGTGATATAGTCGTACTACCAACAGCTCAAGCCTCAAGTACAGTACTCCATAAGAAATCAATATAACACACCATGATTAACAAACGCTTACTCATAAAAAACCTACTTGCTCATAACGATGAAAATAGTTTTTATGATAAAAAGCGCTTTTTGAATTTGAATGAAAAAGAAGGAAAAGCTAAATTCTTAAAACATGTTTGTGCTTTAGCTAATTCCAACCCTGCCAATAATTCATTTATTGTTGTTGGTGTTGAAGATGAAGACAATAAAATAGCAGGAGTTGACTTTTTCGATGATAGCAAAATCCAAAATTTAGTCAATGCATATCTTCAAAATCCTCCTCTAATTGCCTATGAAAATGTATACTTTCCAAACCTACCTGAAGGAAAAGTCATTGGTCTTATCACCATACGATCTACTGGAAAAATATGTTCACTTCGCAAAAACATATGGAAATACTATGGAGGTGCTATTTTCTTCCGAGAAGGAAGTATCAGTATGCCTAAAGACTTTGATATATATATAAGAGACAATAACTCTGATACCGTAGCAGAGATTGAAAAACAAGCAAGCAACAATATTGAACATACTCTTGATGGAGTAGTTGATTTTTTAAACAATCGTCATAAAGATCTTGATGCCAATTACAAAGTATTTAAGGAACAATTCGTTGTTTGCTGGGCAGGAAACCCAAAAAAAAATAATGGGAAGATCTATTATTCCCGTGTAGACATTGAACTTATAAACGAACAAGTTCGTTTATTTTATTCGGCATTAGATGAGGTTGAAATCTCTATGAATGAAAATTCCTTCACTACTACCGAATATGTTCAACTAGGTCTTAATAATAGTACTCAATATTATCCCTTGGAAACTGTCACTATTACCTTTTACGACAATGGTACATATAAAATTGACAGCACACTAATTTTTGAGCCCCCCCAATATGATAAAAAGACTCTCCATCATATCTATAATACCAATAACACACTGTTGGAAAAAATAAAAAAGAACCTAACTCTTAATAAGCACGATTTAAATGATTTAAAAGACCTTCCGGCAACTTACCTTTTATGTTATCTAAATGGTTTTGAAGAAGCCAAAGAAAAACTAGAAGAACATCGATGGCTCATAAAAGAATACAACCCTTCTATTTATATTTCCCTTAAAGAATCCTTACGTATATTGCGAAAAGTAAAATACAACTCTTAATGCGAACTCTTGTTATAGGTGACATTCATGGAGCTTACCTCCCTTTAATGCAAGCACTCGATCGTGCTCGCATTAGTCCTCTAGACACCTTAATCTTCTTAGGTGATTATGTCGATGGATGGAGTCAATCTCCAGAAGTAATCGAATATCTCATCAACTTAAGATCATCATACAATTGTATTTTTTTGAGGGGCAACCATGACGATTTATGTCTTAATTGGTTAAACACACAACAACATAATTCATTATGGTTAAAAAACGGAGGACAAAGCACAATTGAAGCCTACAAAAGAATCACTCAACCAACATTACAACATCATCAATCTTTTCTCGAGACATTACCTTCATACCATTTAGACTCGGAGAACCGTTTATTTGTTCATGCAGGTTTCACTAATCTTAATGGTGTAAACTTTGAATATTTCCCTGAAATGCTCTATTGGGATCGCACACTTTGGGAAATGGCTATGGCACTTAATCCGAGAATGTCACCAAAAGATCCAGCCTACCCCAAACGATTGCTAATATATAATGAAATATTTATTGGTCACACCCCAACTACTCGTATGGGTATTACCATTCCCATGAATGCAGCAAATGTATGGAATATAGATACCGGGGCAGCATATAAAGGTCCTGTAACTGTCATGAATGTTGAAACCAAAGAATTTTGGCAAAGTGATGATGCATACACTTTTTATCCAAATGAAAATGGAAGAAACTAACTAAAAAAAGCGGCTAATCACCGCTTTTTTTTATTGACTTTTACAGATCAAATTTGATTCCTTGAGCTAAAGGTAGATCCGCCGTATAATTAATCGTATTCGTTTGACGACGCATATATATTTTCCAAGCATCACTACCACTTTCACGTCCTCCTCCAGTTTCTTTTTCTCCGCCAAAAGCACCTCCAATTTCAGCACCAGATGTTCCTATATTCACATTAGCTATTCCACAATCACTTCCTCCATGCGAAAGAAAACGCTCCGCCTCTCTTAGATTAGTAGTCATTATAGCGGACGAAAGACCTTGCACAACGCCATTTTGTAACTCGATTGCATTTTCTAATTCACCACTATACTTTAACAAATAAAGTATTGGAGCGAAAGTCTCATGTTGGACAATTTGAAAATGATTTTCAGCCTCAGCAATTGCTGGTTTTACATAGCAGCCACTTTCATATCCTTCCCCTGTAAGCAACCCTCCTTCAACCAATAATTTTCCACCTTCTTCAACCACTTTATTCAATGCTGTTTCATACATCCCTACTGCTGCTGTATCAATAAGAGGTCCTACATGATTATTTTGATCAAGTGGATTTCCAATGCGCAATTGTCCATATGCCGCAACTAAAGCCTCTTTAACTTGATCGTATATACTTTCATGGATAATTAATCGGCGTGTTGAGGTACAACGTTGTCCTGCAGTACCGACAGCTCCAAATACCGCACCTATAACAGTCATTTTTATATCAGCACTAGGAGTCACGATAATAGCATTATTACCACCTAACTCCAACAATGATTTACCTAAACGCGCAGCAACAGCTTGTGCTACAGTTTTACCCATTCGAGTCGAACCCGTAGCTGATATTAAAGGTACACGATTATCATTAGTCATCCATTCACCTACCTGATAATCCCCATTTATTAGACAAGAGATTCCTTCTGGTAGATTGTTATCTTTAATTACTTCTGCGATTATATTTTGACACGCTATTCCACATAATGGTGTTTTTTCTGAAGGCTTCCAAACGCAAACATCTCCACATATCCATGCTAATGCAGTATTCCAACTCCATACTGCTACAGGGAAATTAAATGCAGAAATTATTCCAACTATACCCAGAGGATGGTATTGCTCATACATTCGATGGCCAGGTCGTTCCGAATGCATAGTAAGTCCATGTAATTGTCTTGACAAACCAACTGCAAAATCACAGATATCAATCATTTCCTGAACTTCACCCAAACCTTCCTGATAACTTTTCCCCATCTCATAAGAAACAAGTTTTCCTAGAGGTTCCTTATATTTTCTTAATTTTTCTCCGAATTGACGGACAATCTCTCCTCGTTTAGGAGCCGGCAACATTCTCCATGAGACAAAGGCCTCCTGAGCAGTTGCAATCACCTTGTCATATTCTTGCGGAGTTGTTGTAGTAACTTTTGCTATTAAAGCGCCATCAACTGGAGAGTGAGATATAATTTCTGACCCTCCTTGATACCATTGAGTACCAGTAGAGGTTCCTTTATTTATGGAGCTAACTCCCAATAATTGTAACGCTTCTTTGATTCCGAAATCTATCATTATTTGTGACATTTTGTGCTTTTTTGGTGTTTTTTGTTACATTTTGGCGAATATACAAATTATTCATGGTATTAAAGTTGATAAATCCGTTCTAAACTAAATACATCAATTCTTAAACATCTCCTATGAAAAAAATTATTGCCATATTATTAATTGCTACAGGTGTACTAGCTGGTTACACAGGTTTAGAAAAATTAAATAAAAGCGAAACCGGCTTTAAAATAGGCGAACTTGAAATTAAAGCTCAAGACAGTGGGGCTAAAAATACTGGGTACGCTTATTTAGGAATTGCAATTATTTGCATCATTGGTGGAGTTGTAACTGCTTCACGAAAGTAATTTTGTAGTTAATGATCAATAAATCTATCATCACATGGCATTACATTCCCGCAGTGAGAACAACTACGCCTCTCTAGAGATGAATAAAAATCTTTGAAATGAGGTAAAAAATCTTTCTCTATATTTTGAAGTTCAAAATATACCTCATGAAGTTTCTCATTGCATTGATCACAGTACCACACTAATCCATCGGTAAATCCTTTACCAGCACGTACTCGTTCAATTACTAGACCAATTGAATCCTGCCCTCGTTCTGGGGAATGAGGTATTTTGGCAGGATGTAAGTACATATCTCCAGGACCTAACTCCAACGTATGTTTACTACCGTCTACTTGAATATGAATCTTTATATGTCCTTCTAACTGATAAAACAGTTCCTCAGTTTCATTATAATGATAATCCTTTCTAGCATTAGGACCCGCCACCACCATTACTATAAAATCATCTGCTTGATGGTAAAGATTTTTATTTCCCACAGGTGGTTTTAAAATAGCTCTATTCTGATCTAACCACTTATGTAGATTAAACGGCTTTTGAATTTCCATAAATACAATTTTACTGTTAAAGATACTTATTTCTAATTAATCACAACCTCTTACACTCTTATAGATCTTGATTCACCAAAATTTCATTATTTTTAGTTCGATTTCAATTTAATTCTAAAGAACCAAATGAAAAAATCAGTCCTTATTCTATGTATTTTCTCTTTTTTAATAAGCTGTGACAACAAAACTACTGACAAAAAAGAAGCAATAGTTAAGCCTCAAAATGCCGAGAACAATCAACCTAACTTTGGAATTGTTATACACGGGGGAGCAGGAACCATTCTCAAGAAAAACATGACCCCTGAACTAGAAGCAGAATATAAGAAAGTACTAGAAGAGGCCATTCGTACTGGACATGAAATCTTAAAAAATGGAGGCAGTAGTCTCGACGCCGTGGAAAAGACGATTAATGTCATGGAAGACTCGCCATTGTTTAATGCTGGTAAAGGCGCCGTATTTACCAATGATGGGAAAAATGAGTTAGATGCCTCAATCATGGATGGTAAAACTTTAAATGCTGGAGCTGTTGCCAGCGTAACCACCGTGAAAAACCCAATTAATTTGGCAAGGGCTATTATGGAAAAATCTGAACATGTAATGCTTGTAAAGGAAGGTGCGGAATTTTTCGCCAAACAAAACGGAATAGCACTCGTAGATCCTTCCTACTTTTACACTGAAAACCGAATGAAGTCATTGTTAAAGGCCAAAGAACGTGAAAAGATTGAACTTGATCATGACGATAAAACATCATTTTATGACTCTACTATTAAAGATTCTAAATTTGGAACAGTGGGCTGTGTTGCCTTAGATATGTATGGCAATTTAGCTGCTGGAACATCCACTGGAGGGATGACCAATAAAAAATGGGGCCGCGTTGGAGATGCGCCTATTATTGGTGCTGGCACCTATGCCAATAACAATACTTGTGCTGTATCCGCAACCGGTTGGGGGGAGTATTTCATTCGTTCTGTTGTTGCCTATGATATTTCTGCATTAATGGAATATAAAGGCCTATCACTTCAACAAGCTGCGCAAGAAGTAATACAAAATAAAGTAACTAAATTGGGGGGAGATGGAGGAATTGTAGCAATTGACAAAGAAGGTAATATTTCTATGGAATTTAATACGGCTGGAATGTATCGCGCCCACATGAACAAGGAGGGAAAGTTACGTATTGGCATTTATAAAGAGAATGAATAATGAAACAAACCAAATGAATACACCTTATTACGCTGTAATTTTTACATCAATTAAAAATGAACAATCAATAGGTTACCAAGAAATGGCGCAGCAAATGTGGGTATTAGCACAGGAGCAACCTGGGTTCCTTGGAGTGGAATCGGCAAGAAATGAATTAGGTATTACGGTAAGTTACTGGAAAGACCTTCCATCTATTGCCAAATGGAAGCAAAACTCCGATCACATGTTAGCTCAACAGTTTGGTCGTGATAAATGGTATTCACACTACAAAGTCCGCATATGCCTAGTAGAACGAGAATATGAATTTACATCATAATTATCTTGATTTTTAATCCATAGAAACCAAGCATGGATGAATTTATATTTGGCCGACTTTCAACCATTTCAATTGTAGGAAGGATATACTGTCAAACTACGAATATCCACTTTGTCACCAAAAAGGCGATTAAGACCTAAATAACCATATTCACACATTCGCTTTAAATGAACCATATGTAATTTATAAAGAGTACATACCTAAGCATGGTTTTACGAACAATAAATTCCTCCAAAAAAATGAAATAAAATACAGATGTATAAAGATAAAGTCTAAGGTATTAGCGC